>NZ_JAAGMD010000481.1 GCF_010548465.1 Streptomyces sp. SID14436
GGCAGCGGGCTGCGCCGTGACCGCGCTCGCCTTCACCCTCCACCCCGGCACCCCCGCCCAGGCCCACCGGCCCCCCGCCGCGGGTTCCGGTTCCGGGTCCCCGGCCCCCGCCCCCGTCGCCACCGCCTCGGCGAGCCCGGCGACCCCGGCGCCGCTCCCCGACGGCGAGGACGTCTCCGGCGGCGAGGACGTCTCCGGCGGCGAGGACGTCCTCGACCTGAGCCGTCACACCCTCACCGTCGACCACCGCACCATGCGCGTCGACCCCCCGTCGGACGACGCCGCGCTCCCCGCCGGGAGCGAACTGACCGTGGCCGCCAAGCACGCGGTCAAGGAACTCCCGGCCGACGCGCTGATCAAGGGCGGCTACGACATCAAGGTCCCCTACGTGGTGGAACTCCGGGCCACCGACCGCACCGCCGTCTACGTCGGCGCCCGCGCCTTCGACGCGAAGACCAGCGCCACCCTCGGCGGGAGGCTGGGCTGGACGGCCCTGAGCCCCACCGACGCGAAGTGGTTCTACGCGCACATCAGGGTCGGCGACCGCATCGACGTGACCTGACGAGGCTCGGCGGGACGCCCCGGACGCCCCGGACGCCCCGGACGCCCCGGACGCCCCGGACGCCCCGGACGTCCGGCGCACGGGCCACCCACGACGAGGCGGCCCGCCACCGTCGACGGACCGCCCCTGCCCCCGTGCCCCGTGCCCGGAGCCGGCCGGCCCCGCCCCCCCCGTCAGACCGTGAGATCTGTCAGACCTACTCGATCTGCCGGCCCTGCCGGCCCCGTCGGCCCTGACCGGGCCGGCATCGCTGTCAGCCCCACACGCTCGTGTAGTTGTACTGACGGTGGTAACGCGGCGTCCACAGGCTGGGGTAGGGCTCCTTGATGTTCCCGCACGCCCCCAGCTGGATCGCGCTGCGCCGCCCGGTGTCCATCAGGCACTTGCCGCTGGACGCCTCGACGATCTCCCAGTGGTCGTTGCCCCGGTCCACCCAGCGGAAGTACTGGCCCGGCCCCTGGCAGTGACCGATCACGATCGGGGTGCCGTCCGCCTGCGAGGCGTTCTGGGCGCCCAGGCAGTACTTGCCGTAGACGCCGATGAAGAACATGCCGGGCGTCGGCGACTGCATGAAGTAGAACCGCTGGTGGAGCCTGCCCTTGCAGTCGAAGCGCTGGACGACCGCCCCCGGGTTCTGGGACTCGCCGCGCACGTCCATGCACTGCCACGAGTACGAGGCCCGCATCTCGTAGATCGCGGCGTTGTTGATCCAGCTCGTGTAGCGGATCGGCGGGTCGGCGGCCGTGGCCATGCCCGGGAGCAGCATGACCAGCAAAGACGCCAGAACCGCGAGGATCCCCCCGCGGCGCACACTTCGAGCCACTGCGCTTCCTCCTTTGCCTGAATTCCGAGCGGTGGGGCGCACCGGTGCCGTGATCTGATGGCTTGTCGTGTTCAGCACCGGAACGCCCTGAAAGCTAATGCGTCCGGTCATCCGGCTGTACCGCCTGTTCAGGGGGGTTGTGTGGGCGGGGAGAACGTGCCGTGAGCGCGGGGTCGGGACTCCAGCGATCCCAGTCGTTCATGATCCTGGCGACCGGCCTGTACCGGGCCAGCCACCTGGTGGTCGGCGTCCTCGCGGTGGCCCAGCACCAACGGCACAGCCCGTTGTCCTGGGCGGGCGTCACCGTGGCCCTGACGGTGAGCGCCCTGCTCTTCGGCACCGCCCGCTCCCACGGCTGGTTCACCGCCTGGCCCGCCTTGGCGGACCTCGTACTCGTCGGCTGCGTCCTGCCGTTCGTCGTGTACGCGGGCGGCGCGCACCGGCCCGCCGAGGTCGCCTGGGCGATGCTCCTCGGCGGCTCGGCCAGCGCGGCGTCGGCGGTCGCGCTGCCCCGGCTGCCCGCTGTGGCCGGCGCGGTGGCCGCCCTCCTCGCGACGCACGCGGCCGGCTACTGGCTGACCGACGCGGACGTCGCCGTCGTCGTCGCCCACCTCAACGCGATCGTCGCCTCGGCCGTCATGGCCCGCTTCTTCTGGTGGTACCTGCGCCGGCAGGGCAGCAGGCTCGACGCCGCCACCGCCCAGGCCGTCGCCGCCGAGGCGGCACGGGCACGCTACGCCGAACGCATCGCCCACCACCGGGCGTTGCACGACACGGTCCTCGCCACCCTCACCGCCATCGCCTCCGGCCGCGCCGACCCCGCCGCACCCCCGGTACGCGAACGCTGCGCCCGGGAGGCCGCCTACCTCCGCCGCCTGATACAGCAGCAGACCGACGAGGAAGCCGCCACCTGCCGCCCGCGGGGAACGACCGCGGACGGCCCCGCGGCCTCGCCCGCGACGGCCGCCGTCGAACGGGCGGTCCACTCGGCGGAATGCCTGGGCCTGCGCGTCACCGCCCAGTACCACGGCCTGGAAGCGCTCACCGGCCTGCCCGCCGACGTCGCGACGGCCCTCGGCGCCGCCCTCACCGAGGCCCTCAACAACGTCCTGCGCCACGCCGGCACCGGACGCGCCTACGTGACCGTCACCGGCTCCCCGGACGGCACCGCCCGGGTGACGGCGGTCGACCGCGGCGTCGGCTTCGACCCGGCCACCGTCACCAAGGGCCTGGGCCTGCGCTCCTCGGTCGCCGCCCGGATGCGCGAGGTGGGCGGCAGCGCCGACATCGACAGCGCCCCCGGCGAGGGCACCCGCATCGAACTGCGCTGGCCGGCATGACGGGCACCACCATCACCGTGGGCGCGGTGGACGACGACCGGATGCTGCTCGACGGCCTGCGGCTCTGGCTGGCCGACGTCCCTGGCATCCACCTGGCGGCGACGGCCCCCACGGTCGGCGAACTCCTCACCTCGGCACCGGTACCGGCACGGACGCCGGCACCGGCACGGACACCGGCACCGGCACGGACACCGGCACCGGCCACGCCCGCCGGACCGCCGTGCCTGGACGTCGTCCTGCTGGACCTGCTCCTGCGCGACGGGTCCAGCCCGTCCGACAACATCCGCCGCCTGCGGGCGGCCGGACCCCGCGTCCTGGTCATCAGTACGGTGGCCGACCGCGGCAGGATCGTCGCCGCGATGGCCGCCGGAGCGGACGGCTACCTCACCAAGGACCACGACCTCCCCACCCTGGTGACCGCCCTCACCGACATCGCCGCGGGCGGCACCGCCCACTGCCCCGAACTCGCCTTCGCCTGGGCCCACGACGACACCCCGGCCCGGCCCGCGCTCTCCCCGAAGGAACGCCAGGTGCTGGTCGAGTACGCCTCCGGCCTCACCCTCAAGGCCACGGCCCGCCGCCTCGGCATCAGCCCGCACACGGCCAAGTACTACCTGGACCGGGTCAAGGACAAGTACCAGCAGGCGGGCCGGCCCACCTACACCAAGACCGACCTGGCGTGCCGCGTGCGCGAGGACGGCTGGGCCCCCGACTGAACCCGCTCCGTCCGCGAGGCGAACGGCCGGCCAAAGCCGACCGGCCGGATATGCGTCCGTACGCCCGCCGCGCGGCCACCGCCAACGCGGTCGGGCAGTGAGCGCCGGGGGGCTTGCGCCGAGTTCCTCGGATCACTGGCCAACGCGGTCGGGCAGTGACCGGCCCGGAGGCTCGCGCCGAGTTCCTCGGACCACCCGCCAACGCGGTCGGGCAGTGACCGGCCGGGGGACCCGCGCCGAGCTCCCCGGACCACCCGCCAACCCGCCAACCCGCCAACTCGCCAGATCTCTCGGGGCGTGTGCTGCTCTACCGGCCGCCCCACGGTACCGGCGCCCCGGCCCTCGCCCGCGCGTGGCCGCGCACCCGCACCGGGTGCGGTGGCGCCCCCGTCGTGACCAGCACCAGTTCGCCGCCGTCGTGGGGCGCCCCGAACAGCACGGCCTCCCGCAGCCGGGGCTCGACGGCACGCGGATCGGCGACAACGCTCTCCCCGGGGCCGGCCACCCGCACGGCGAACACCCGGTCGCAGACCAGCACCGGGTCACTGCCCGCCACATCGTCCGCGGCGTACACCCGGACGAGGCCGTCCTCCCCGAGCCGTTCGAGCACCCGCAACGCCGGTACCGGCGCGCGCCGCAGGGCCACCGCCCGCCGACGCGCCAGCAGTCCCGAGCCCAGCAGCGAGAGCCCGGGCAGCCCGGCGACCAGGACCAGCAGTTGCCAGTCGAAGGCGTCGTAGGGCTCGGCCACCAGCCGCCGCCACGTCCCGTCCTCCAGCACCGTCACGGTGCCGCCGACGGGGTAGTGCTCCGGGAAGAGCGCGTCGACGGTGACCGTCCGCGTACCGTCGAGACGCACCCGCAGCGACAGGTCGTGCCGCGCGACCACCTCGGCCTCCACGGCGACGGCCGCGTCGGCGCGCCGCTCGTCCGCCCGGATGCCGCCGAGGCCCATCCCCACCGCCCAGACGGCCAGGCCGCACAGCGTCGCCCCGACCGCGATCAGGACCGTGCCCCGCCGCAACGGCATCACGGACGCCGGCAGCGGATGCCGTGCCTCTCCCGCCGCCCGCAGGGCCAGCTCCCGCTGCCGACGCCGGGCCGCCACCCGCTCCCGGGCACCGGCCCAGCACAGCCCGACGGCCGCGATCACCCCGAGGTTCGCCACCGCCGACGCGGCGTCCGCGCCCGGCACTTCCGTCAGCCCGACCGAGACGGCCAGCAGCGGCGCGGCGACCAGCACCAGATCCGATCCCCGGGCCGTCCAGTACACGAGCCCCACGGCCAGCCCCAGTTGTGCCATGCCGCCCCAGTCCGGCCCGCACGGCACCGCCTCACTGCACACCGGCACCGGCTCCACGGCGAAGGCCCACACCAGGGAGGCCAGCACCGCCAGCACCGCCCACAACGGCCGCGCCCACCCGGCGGGCCGCGCCCGCACCCACTCCCACGCATCCCCGGACGACCAGCCGACCGCACCCGCGGGAACCGAAGCCGACGGTATCGGCACAGGACTCTCGATCACGCTTGGAGTATGGCGCAGGCGGGAGGCGGCAGCCCGGGTTTTCCCTGCCGGTTACCGGGCCGAGGTGATCAGCGGCAACCGCCGGGCGGGCAACCGCCTCGAAACCCGTTTCAGGGACGGCCGCGGTGGCCCTACTGTGGCGCGGTGACGACTCAGGTGATCGTGCTCAACGGCGGTTCCAGCTCGGGGAAGTCCGGCATCGCCCGGTGTCTGCAGGCGGTCCTGCCGAGACCGTGGCTGACCCTCGGGACCGACACGCTGGTCGACGCGATGCCTGCCTCCCTGCAGACGTCGGACGGGGGCATCGAGTTCGCGCCGGACGGCGAGGTCGTCGTCGGTCCGCAGTTCCGGACGCTGGAAGCGGCATGGATCGAGGGGGTCGCCGCGATGGCCCGCGCCGGCGCCCGGGTCGTCGTCGACGAGGTCTTCCTCGGCGGAACGGCGTCGCAGCAGCGGTGGCAGAACGCCCTGCGCGGCCTGGAGGTGCTGTGGGTCGGCGTCCGGTGCGACAGGGCCGTGGCCGCGGGCCGCGAGGTCGCACGGGGTGACCGCACCCTCGGGATGGCCGCTTCCCAGGCGGACGTGGTCCACCGGGGCGTGGTCTACGACCTGGAGGTGGACACCACCCGTACCGAGGCGATGGAGTGCGCGCGGGCCATCGCCGCACGGGTCGGGTGATCGACGGGGCCCGGCCGCAGGTCCGACCGTGTGACAGCGCCACGGTGCCCGCCGTGCCCCCGGGGATCACTGCGGCGCCGGGGCCGTCCGCCCCAACACCTCTGTCAACGCCCCCCGGACGTTCCGGTACCGCTGCTCCGTCTCGTCCGCGTCCGCGGGCACGTGGCCGACGCCCGGTTCGGTGACCAGCATCCAGGGCAGCCCGCGGCGCGTGGCCTCGTCGGTGATGTGCCTGCTGTGCTGCCACTGCGTCACCTCGTCCTCGCTGCCGTGGACGAGGACGACACGTTGCCCCGGGCCCGTCCCGGCCAGGTGCGCGGGGTCGAAGACCCGCTGGGCCGGAGTCGCCGTCGCCGCGAGTTCGAAGCGGGCCGCGAACCAGTCCCGGTAGAAGGGATCGGCGGCCGCCGCCCGCTCCGCGTGCCCGCGGATGTCGATGAGCGGGGCGGCGGCCACCGCACCGGCGAGGTCGTGCCGCAGCACACAGCCCAGCAGGGCGAGCGCGCCGCCGAAACTCCCCCCGAGCAGGGCGACACGGCCCGGCTCCACACCCCACCCCGCGGCGGCCTCGGCACACGCCTCCACGTCCTCCCGGAACGCGGACGTCCACGCCTTCCAGGCGCGCCGGGTGTGCAGGGGACCGTGGCCGGCGGAACCGCAGTAGTCGACGCCCAGCACGGCGATCCCCGCGTCCAGCAGATCGCGGTACAGGCCGTCCCAGCGGAGTTCGTCGCGTTCCAGGGACTCCGGGCCGCCGTGCAACGACACGACGACGGCCGTCGGCGGCCGCCGCTCCGGCAGGTACCGCAGCATCGGCGTCCGGCCGCAGCGGACGGACGACAGCGTGGCCCGCCCGCCGTACCGGGGCACGTCACCCGGCGAGCGGTGCAGCGTCGCCGCCCCGTCGTGGCCCAGCCACAGCCAGCCGGAGCCGCCCAGTGTCGACACCTGGTACATCCCGATACCGCGCGGCCCGGCCGTCCGGATGCGCAGCCGCCCGGTGCCGTGCGACGCGAGGGGGACGCTCGTGCCGGTGTGCGGGGACCACAGGTGCGGGACGTCCGAGCCGTCGGCGGTGGCCACGACGAGGATCCGCCCACTGCCGTCCCGTACGAAGCGTGCGTCGTCGATGTGTCCGGCAGGTACCGTGAGCGCCACCGAGGACCCGTCCGCCAGGTCCCACAGCACCGGGCGGCCCTCGCTGTCCGGGGGCGTCTCGACCAGCAGCGCGCGCCCCCGCAGGCCGTCCGCCCACCGCGCCACGACCGGCTCCGGGGCGGCCCCGGACAGCGGACGCTCCAGGTGCAGCCGGGGGTCCCACGGACCGCGGTCCTCGCGGACGACGGCGGCGTCGCTGCGCAGGTCCCAGTGGACCAACTGCCCGGCCATGGACGGCTGGTGGGTCCGCACCGCCCGGCCGGGACCGACCGCGTGGAACGCGACGCCGCCGTCCTCGTCCCGCACCGTGAACACCAGACACGCCGTGCCCGCCTCGTCCACGCCCTGCACGACGTCCGTCAGGGTCCGCCCACCCCGGCCCGTCGGCGGCAACGCCGTCCGCCACCGCTCGCTCCCGCCGTCCAGGCCGTGCTCGACCACGACGACCTCCGTGCCGTCGGCGTCCAGGTGCACCGCGGCGAACACCTCGCGTTCCTCGACGTACAGGACCGCGTCACCGTCGAGCCCGACCCGGGCGCCGCCCGGCACCCGCCGTGCGTCCGCGGGCGCGCCGATGTGCAGCCTGCCGTCGTCGCCGACCGCGCCCAGAACGGGGCCGCCGTCCCACGACAGGAGGAACCGCTCACGCTCACGGAAGAAGGTCCGGCACAGGTGGTGCTCGGGAAGCACGGCATCAGCGAGCCGCATGCGCACTCCGCCTTTCCGTATCGGGGCCCGAGCCGGCCTCGGCCAGTCCGCGCAGACGGCCGTAGAACGCCGGCACGAGCAGGGCGTTGGCCAGGGTGAGGCCGGTGGCGATCAGGACCGTGTGGGAGCTGCCGAGCTGGTGGTACAGCCACCCGCCGATCGCCCCGCCCAGCGAGTCCCCAGCCAGAAAGGCGCTCTGCACGAGTCCGAAGAACACCCCGGCGAGCGCACCGGGAAAGGCGTTCAGCTGCAGCAGCTCCTGGGACACCGTGGCCCCGAGCAGGAAGGCGCCCCGCACGGCCAGCGCGCAGGCAGCCAGCCACGGGCTCACCGACAGGGCCAGCAGAAGCGTCGCCGCGGCACAGCAACTCTCGGACACGAGGAAGACCGCCAGGGGCGACCGCGCGCGCAGGAACTTCCCCGCGACCGCCGCCGCGATCAGCCGCACGACGCTGGCCACGGCGAGCACGACACCCACCAGAGCCACCGGCACCCCGCGTTCGGCCAGCAGCAACGGCAGATACGGGCTGAGGATGCTGACGTAAAACCCCATCAGCAGACCGAGCCCCACGATGCCCAGCGCCAGCCCCCGGTACTGCCGGAACACGGTGCGGAACCCGGCCTCGCCGCCACCGTCCGCCCCCGGACCGCCGGCGACGTCACGGGAGCGGCTCGGCGGGACGAGGAGCAGCCCCGACAGGACACACCCCGCGGCGAGCAGCAGCACGGTGACGTACCCGGGATCACCGGCACCCACGAACGCGGCGAGCGCCCCGGCCGTGCCCATACCCAGCGCCGTCCCCGCCTGGGTCATGAACTCCCGGCGCGACACGAGCCCCACTCGCTGGTCCTCGGTCGTGTTGTGCAGGGTCCAGGTGCGCAGGCCGATGAACACCGACGAGGCCCCGACCCCGGCCACCAGCCCGGACGCGACCGCGACGAGCGCACTGTCGTGGACGATCCGCAGCGCCATCCCGGCCGCGTACAGGGCGGTACCCGCGACGAGCACCGCCCTCGGCCCCCACCGGTCCGCGAGCCGGCCGATGAACACCGACGTCGTGCCCGCGAGCGCCATCGCGGTGTACGAGAGACCGAAGTTGACGAGATGGTCGTGCCGGTCGAAGTACAGCGGGTGCACCGTCTTCGACAGCCACATGCCCGCGAAGAACACGAAGGTGTACGCCACGACGCGACGAGCGCCCGGCACGGGCAGACCGCGCCCGGCAGGCGTGGCAGGGGACGGAATCATGGGCTCTTTCTCGGCTCTGGACAAGGACTTCCTCGCTCGGGGGACGCTCACGTCATGGCTGCCGCCACCTGGTCGAGATTGGCGCGGGCCGCCGGATCGTCCGGAGTGAGCGCGAGGACCTCCTCCAACGCCGCGTGGGCGGCGGGCAGATCACCCAGCTGGGCATGCTGCTCGGCCGCCAGCGTCAGGAACCTGCCCGCCTGCTCACCCGGCAGCCGGCCCGTGTCCACGCTCCGCGCCAGCCGCAGGGCCTCCGCCGATTCCCCAACCTCCGCCAGGAGATACGCGTAGTCGTACAACGCCTCGACATCCGACGGATCACAGGCATGCGCCGTGCGGTAGGCATCCAGCGCCTCCGCCGTCCTGCCGAGCTGCAAATAGGTGAAGCCCAGCAGGGAATGCACTTCCTGAATACTCGGCCCGAGATCCCTGGCCTCCCGCAGCGCGGCCAGCGCCGCGGAGAACTGATCCTTGCTCAAATGACAATGCGCGAGTTCCATATGATACTCGGGCATCTTCCCGTCAAGACCGAGCAGTTCACGATAGGTCTCGATCGCGGAATCAATTCTGCCGTTGCGGCGATAACACTGGGCCAGGTTGTAGATGAGCACCGTCTGATGCATCCGGTGCAACGCCGTCCCATTCCGCAACTGCTCGATCCCCGAGGTCAGATGCTCGATCGCGGCGTCGACCCGCCCCCGCCTGAATTCCACGAGCGCGTACCCGTTCCGGTTGAACACCCGGTGGAAGGTGAGGTCCCGTTCGTCGTCCTCGCCGACCCGGCCGAGCGTCGCGTACCCGTGCTCCAGGTACTCGGCGGTCCGGTCGAGCGAGCGCAGGTGCGGCGGATGGTGGCGGGCGTACAGCATCGACAGCGCGTAGTCCGCGCCGGCCACACCCACCGGGTCGGGGTCCCGGCGCCACCGCAGGTAGCAGAACTCCGCCTCCAGCGTCCGGTCCTGCATCGTGTATGCCAGACCGAGCCGCCCCCACACGGCCGGCACGTCGTGGTACGGCTGGATGCCCCGCAGGATCCGCTCGGCCGTCCAGCTGTCCCCGACGCTCAGATACTCCACCGCCTGCTCGTACAGGTACTCCAGATCCCGCTTCGCCAACGTCGCGACCTGCACGAACAACCGGTCGACGGTCTCCTCACGGACGTTCTTCACCGGCTGCGCGGTCACCGCGGCATCCCCGGCGCCCACCCGGAACCGCACCTCGACGTCCTGCCCCGGCAGGCCCGCCAACGTCTCCAGGAACAGCCGGCTGCCCTCGTCGAGCCACTCGGCCCGCACCACCTCGACGACACAGGGCCCCACGGCGGACAGCCACGCCCGGCCCACGTCACGGAAGTTGCGCGTCAGACGGTCCTTGAGGAAGAACCGGATCCGCTCCTGGGCCTGCGCGGCATCCGTGAGACTCGCCTCGCGGTCGATACCGGAACACGCGGGATCGTCCGGGGAGATCAACTTCAGCCCGATCAGGGCCTCCCGAGGCCACGAGGACCGGTCGGCCTCCTCGATGAGCGCCTTGACCGGCGAGAAACTCACGACCCCACGATCTGCTGACACCACGACATGACGCACCCTGAGCCCCGTTCCCGCGTTTCCGTAGCCGTCCATTTCACCGCGCGCCGTCCGCGCCCACACTGACTACGTGTGTCCACGCCGATTACCTGTGCGCGTACTGAGTACTGAGTACTGCGTACTGCGTACTGCGTGTTGTGTGCCGCCTGCTGCGTGCCGCGTGGGGGCGGGGCGCCCCGCCCCCACGCCTGCGCAACGCGTCGGATCAGACCGGCGCGTTGTACATCACCGAAAAGGTCACCTTCTTGGCAGCGGGAGCGGCCTTGATGAGCTTCATCGCATTCTCCTTCCCGTTTCCCCCGGACGGGCTGCCCAGGTGGAACGAGCGTCATCCACCGCCCATTCGGCGAACAAGGCCTTTCCATCCGGCAGGAATTGTGGCGTGCATCACGCCCATGCTCGGTTTATCCCTAGCCGACACACTTCGGCCATCCTCCGAACCATCGGAAACCCTTTCCGGCTCCGGGCCGTCCCACCCCGCTGACCGGGAATGCCTCCGAGGACCCCCGCATCCGGCCGGGACAGCCACACGTCACATTCCAGCCCCATAGCCCAACCAAGTCGGCCAACCCGTTTTCTGTTCCCCTGGCTTCGGCGCCTCACAAAAAGAGGGTGCCCTCCCCGATGAGCGGCGATCACACAGCGAGACGCTGATCACCGCCACCCGACCGCTGATCAAAACGAACCAAAGGGTACGGACCCCGGACGCCGGATCCCGGCCCCCGAAAGTCACTCGCCCCCACGCCCCGCACGCGCCACAATCCGACCCCGTGACGACGCCCCAGCAGTCCCTGTTCCCGTCCCTGGCCCAGTCCTTGGTCCGAGCCGCCGCCCGCAACAACGCCGAGTGGTGCGCGGTGATGAGCGGGGCACACGGCGTGCCGAGCAGCTTCGGCGCCCAGAGCTGGGCGGCCCCCACCCGCACACCGCCCTACTATCCCGACGCGGTGACCCTGGTACCGGACGCCGACCCCACCGAGCTCCTGAACCGCATCGACTGCACCGCCCCCGGCGCCACCATCAAGGACAGCTTCGCCGACCTCGACCTGACGGGCGCCGGCTTCCACATCCTGTTCGAGGCCCAGTGGATCCACCGCCCGGCGAGCGCGCCTGCCGTGGCATCGGACGTCCCCTGGAGCGTGGTCGACACCGCGCCCGCCCTGCACACCTGGGCACAGGCCTGGGACAACGCCCAGGGAAACGCCGACCTCTTCCACCCCGAGCTGCTGAACGACCCGGCCACCACTGTGCTGGCCGGACACGCGACCGACGGCACCGTGATCGCCGGCGCGGTGGCCAGCCGCAGCGACCACGTCGTCGGCATCTCCAACGTCTTCGCCCGCAACGACGACCTCGACACCGCCTGGCCCATGATCCTGAACGCGGCCCAAACCCTCTTCCCCGGCCACCCCCTGGTCGGCTACGAACTCACCACCGACCTGGAAGCCGCCCTCCACCACGGCTTCGAACCGATCGGGGCGCTGCGGATCTGGCTGTGCGGATAGGTTCGGCGTGATGCCGCGCAGTGGTATGGGCCTCGTGCCAGTCGATGACGTGTGAATCGGAGTGGGCGAGGCGTCCTCGCCAAGGTGCCCGTCCAACTACCGACGCCATCGACCTCGCGGGTGCGGATCTGCGGCTGCTCGAAACGGCCGGGGGTGTCGCCGGGAACTGCTGCTCAGTGCATCGACGGGGGCAGGAGGCGCCCACAGCGGTTGGCTCCGCGCCGGGACCCGCCGACCGCATCGACGCCACACCACCCTAACCGTGTCACGTTCGGCACCACCGCGATCTTCCCTTCCCGCCCCAACTCCGTGAATGAAGTGCTATATCCGATGTACGGCACACAGGTGTGGTCGGGACCACACCACCTCGAGGTCTCCGAGGGGTGCTTGGTATCGCACGGGAGAACGCACTTGATAGCACTCGGTTCCAACCTGACCCTGAAGCACGCTCGCAGTTACGTGCCGAAGCAGGGCTCCACGACATCGGGCGTACAGGACGTGGGGTTCGCCACTGAATGGCACCTGGAGGCCGCAGGGCGCCCGCGGCTCACCATTCATGACACTCGGTGGGACGGTGGTGAGAGGGACGTAGTCCTCCAGCAGGTGCCGCTGTTGCCAGAGATGCCCGCCGCACTGGCCAACCTGCACGGCCGGCACAGGGCCGGAATAGTGGAGGTTTCCGCGGAGCGCCGACGGATCACCGCCTTTCTTTCTCTGCCCCAGCCAGACGGGAGGCCTAGGCAGAAGCGGGCCCTGACCACGGCGCAGCTGGCGGACGGCTGTGGACGGCGCTTGCTCTGCGAATTGGTTGCTCGCCCCGGCGTGTCACTCACGCCGTCCTTCGACCCGGCCGACCCACAAAACATCGAGCGCTTCCAGCATTCGGTGGTCTTCGAGGACGAGGACCGGGAGACACCTGTAATCGCCTACGTACTCACCCGGCTCATGCCGACGCTGCGGCACGCTGACTGGGGCGGCGACGAATGACGGGCCAATTGAACTTGCGCCACCGTGCGAGGTTTCCCGGGCAGCGCTACCCGAGGTTGAACGTGTCCTCGCGTGCCCCCCTCGGTCGAGCAACGGCCCATCACAGCGCGGCGCTCTGAGGCTTCCGGAGGACGGACGGCAGGACGTCGCCAACCGGCGTATCGAAGACCTGCCGCGCGAGTACGAGTAGGCCCCCCGCCCACCTCCGAGGCCCCTGGTGTCGCGTCCAGGGGCCTCGGAGGTGGTCTGCGTCTCAGCTCGTCGGGTAGCCGGTCTCCGCAATGTCCTCCGAGAGATCCGCCAGGACGATTTCCGAGTTCAACGTGTGGACCACTTCTTCGGTCAGCGGGTGGGAAGAGAAGACGTGACGAACGGCCTCCAGATCGACCGGGATCTCGTAGTAGTCCTCGGCCCATCGGTGAAACGCTTCCGGGGTGCGATCCACCAACAGCTGGAAGAGATATCCGGCACCGTCCGGATCCTCTGTTGCCGCATCGGGAAAAGCGATCGTTCCCGACTTCCAGCGGTCGTCGGCTGGCTCTCGCCACGTACAGGCAGTGACAAGGGGCATTCCGTCCTCATCAGAGAACGCCGGCTCCTCGACGCACGTCCGGAAGGCCTCAGGGACCTCGTCGAGCACTCCGGGCCATGGCCCGTCCTCTGCATAGGGGCTCATGGGCGATTCGTGATCGAATCCCCGCACGTAGGCGCCGGCGGCTGAGAAAACGATCGAGTACTCGTCGCCCGACCCGCTCCGCATTGAGGCCATCGACTCCGTCTCGGACCAGTGGTCGTCGAAGGAGTGGCGACGGCTCTCCCACTCAGGGCTCAGAACTGCCTCCAGGGCGGCCATGGAACGGCAGTGTTCACGGAGGATGGCTATCTCGGGCAGGTGCCGAGCAACGTCATGAACGGTCACCCGCTCATCCAAGCGCACGCATCCGACACATCCGGTTGATGCCCGGCGGGTCACTGTCGCATCGAACCTAAGGTCCCGGACGGCGTGACTCACTTGGGACAACACTCCAAGATCCGTCCACGCCTCGTCCACAGACCCCGACATACGGCCGCTCCGGGCGGCACACGCCTGCACATACGCGAAGACCCCGCTCTCAGCATTTCCGCTGGTGACGGGGTCTTTGGGCACCTAATCGATGGTGCCCCCGGCAGGATTCGAACCTGCGCACACGGCTCCGGAGGCCGTTGCTCTATCCCCTGAGCTACGGGGGCGTGTCGGGCGCGGTGATCGCGGCGACGGGTAGAACACTACCAGTTCCGGTGGGGTGGTCATGAACCCCTTTTGGTGAGTCGGCCGAGGTCCCGCCGAGGCCCGGGCGGTGTCTCCGGTCAGCTCCGTGAGTGGCGGGTAGCCCGTGCGGGGTGGAAGTGGGGAAAAGCCGGACGCGGTGGTCGGTCCGGACCTACTCTCGAGTTGTGTCAGGGGCGTCTGGCCGGGTTCTTGTTGTCGACGACAACAAGGTCATCCGGCAGCTGATCAGGGTCAATCTCGAGCTGGAGGGCATCGAGGTCGTGACCGCGGCCGATGGTGCCGAGTGTCTCGAAGTCGTTCATCAGGTGCGGCCCGACGCCGTCACCCTTGATGTGGTCATGCCGCGGCTGGACGGGATCCGGACCGCTGCGCGGCTGCGGTCGGATCCACGTACCCGCGATCTGCCGCTCGCCATCGTCAGTGCCTGCAATCCGCACGAGGTCGAGAGCGGGCTCGAGGTCGGGGTCGACGCCTTTCTCGCCAAGCCCTTCGAGCCTGCCGAACTCGTCGACATCGTGAGGCAGTTGGTCGAGCGGGGGCAGCGCGGTGGCCCGCGGCCGGGAGGCCCCGGTGTGGATCGGCTCGGGCGGGTTCCCGGTGGCGCCGACGGATCCCAGCGGGCTGCCGATCACGCGGGAGGCTGACGGCGGACCTCCAGGGGGTGAGGGAACCCCCCAGTCGCCTCCCCTCGCTCGTCCGCCCGGTTGTCCACCTCGCCCGTCCATCCCGTTGTCCACATCGCGGGACCACCGCAAACCGGTTCGCCTACCCACCCCCCTCCTCGCCTACGCTGGTCCCGTGACCCCCGTCGAGCTCTCCCGCACCGTGCTGCGCGCGGTGCGTTGTGCTGTCGAGGAGGGGGAGCTGGACGTGGCCGTGCCCGAGCGGGTCGTGGTCGCGCCGCCGGGTGGCGGGGGGTGCGGGGACTACGCCACCGGTGTCGCCCTCCAGCTCGCCCGGCCCGCCGGTGAGACCCCGCAGCGGGTGGCCGGCATCCTGCGCGCGCATCTGCTCCGGCAGCGCGGGATCGGCGAGGTCGTCGTCACCGGGCCCGGGTTCCTCAACATCAGCTTGCGCGGCTCGGCTGCCGTCGGCCTCGTCGCGGAGATCCTGGCGGCCGGCGCGCGGTACGGGGAGAGCGACGTCCTCGGTGGGCGGGTCGTCCCGCTGGTCG
Organism: Streptomyces sp. SID14436; assembly: GCF_010548465.1. Taxonomy (GTDB): domain Bacteria; phylum Actinomycetota; class Actinomycetes; order Streptomycetales; family Streptomycetaceae; genus Streptomyces. The sequence goes on from NZ_JAAGMD010000481.1 coordinate 15,282, forward strand.
TTCCCCGGGAAGTGCGGGCCGTCGTCCACGCCGACGTGCTCCGTCGCATCCTCCGGTCGCAAGGCGCCGACGCCCACATCTACGCCGACAGCCCCGGCGACATCCGCGCCCACGTCCACACCCACGTCCACACCCACGTCCACACCCACGTCCACGCCCGCACGGACCTCCCCCTCCCCTCGTCCTGGCACACGGTGCTCGGCGTCCCCGACAGCCTCCCCGCGCTCCCCGCCCCCGACGGTGACGTAGCGGCACCCCGTGTACCCCTCGCCCCCGTCCCCGTGGCCGCCCCCGATGCTCTGCTGGGTCTCGGGCGGGACGCCGCCCGGTGGGCGTCGGTGTATCCCGCTGCGCATGATCGGGTCGTCGTCTCCGGTGAGCATCTGGTGCAGCGGGAGAGCAATCCCCTCTTCCGGGTGCGGTACGCCCACGCCCGGGTCCGTGCGGTGGCCCGCAACGCGGCCGACCTGGGGTTCCAGGGCGAGCCGGGCGAAACGTCGTCCGGGCGTGCCCTGCTCGCGCTCCTCGGCGACCATCCCCGGGTCCTCGCCGCCGCTGCCGCCCAGCGTGCGCCCGACCGGGTGGCCCGGCAGCTCGTCGGGGTCGCGGATGCCGTGCTTCCGCTGTTGCCGGACGTGCTGCCGCTCGGGGAGGAGAAACCCTCGGCCGCCCACCGTGCCCGGCTCGCGCTTGCCGAAGCGGCCGGGGCGGTGCTGGCCGGCGGCCTGGACCTGCTCGGCATCGACGCACCCGACCACCTCTGAGAGAGCACGCGAAGAATGAGCCGTTCCGCACACCCCGCCGGGCCCCGCTACGCCGATGTCCTTCCCGAGGGGCACTACTCCGCACCGCCCGCCGATCTGAACGCCCTGGACCCGAAGGTGTGGGCCGAGACCGTCAACCGGGACGAGGACGGGGTCGTCACCGTGGGCGGGATCCCCGTGACCCGGCTGGCCGAGGAGTTCGGCACGCCCGCCTACATCCTCGACGAGACCGACTTCCGGTCCCGGGCGCGGGCCTGGCGCACCGCGTTCGGGAGCGAGGCCGACGTGTTCTACGCCGGCAAGGCGTTCCTGTCCCGGGCCGTGGTGCGGTGGCTGCACGAGGAGGGGCTGAACCTCGACGTGTGCTCGGGCGGGGAGCTGGCCACGGCCCTGTCGGCCGGGATGCCCGCCGAGCGGATCGCCTTCCACGGCAACAACAAGTCGCCCGAGGAGATCCGCCGTGCCGTCGAGGCCGGGGTGGGGCGGATCGTCCTCGACTCGTTCCAGGAGATCGTGCGGGTCGCGCACATCGCGCAGTCGCTGGGCAGGCGGCAGCGGGTGCAGATCCGGATCACGGTCGGCGTCGAGGCGCACACGCACGAGTTCATCGCCACGGCCCACGAGGACCAGAAGTTCGGCATCCCGCTCGCGGGCGGGCAGGCCGCCGAGGCGGTGCGGCGGGCGTTGCAGCTGGACGGGCTGGAGCTGATCGGGATCCACTCGCACATCGGGTCGCAGATCTTCGACATGTCGGGGTTCGAGGTCGCCGCGCACCGGGTCGTCGGGCTGCTGAAGGACGTCCGTGACGAGCACGGGGTGGAGCTGCCCGAGATCGACCTCGGGGGCGGGCTCGGGATCGCGTACACCAGCGACGACGACCCGCGGGAGCCGCACGAGATCGCCAAGGCGCTGACCGAGATCGTCACCCGGGAGTGCGAGTCCGCACGGCTGGCCACGCCGCGCATCTCGGTGGAGCCGGGGCGGGCCATCGCCGGGCCGACCGCGTTCACGCTGTACGAGGTGGGCACGACGAAGCCGCTGGAGGGGCTGCGCACGTACGTCTCCGTCGACGGGGGGATGTCGGACAACATCCGGACCGCCCTGTACGACGCGGACTACAGCGTCGCCCTGGTCTCCCGCACCTCCGACGCCGAGCCGATGCTGTGCCGCGTCGTCGGCAAGCACTGCGAGAGCGGTGACATCGTGGTGCGGGACGCGTTCCTGCCGGCGGACCTGGCTCCGGGGGACCTGATCGCCGTGCCGGCGACGGGGGCGTACTGCCGGTCGATGGCCAGCAACTACAACCACGTGCTGCGTCCGCCGGTGGTCGCCGTGCGTGGTGGCGAGGCGCGGGTGATCGTGCGCCGGGAGACGGAGGAGGACCTGCTCCGGCTGGACGTCGGCTAGCCGGCGGGCGGCGCGGCGGAAGATCTCCGGTTTCCCCGCCCGCCAAAATGAAATAGATGTCTCACGATCCGGACATAGGGCAGAAACATCCGTCCGGTGAGTGAGACTGGTGCAACCGAGACGGTATTCAGGAAACGAGGTCGGATGATGCGTACGCGTCCGCTGAAGGTGGCGCTGCTGGGCTGTGGAGTGGTCGGCTCAGAGGTGGCGCGCATCATGACGACGCACGCCGACGACCTCGCCGCCCGCATCGGCGCCCCGGTGGAACTGGCCGGCGTCGCCGTGCGCCGCCCGGACCGGGTGCGCGAGGGCATCCCGGCCGAGCTCATCACCACCGACGCCACCGCCCTGGTCAAACGCGGCGACCTGGACGTGGTCGTCGAGGTCATCGGCGGGATCGAGCCCGCCCGGTCGCTGATCGCCACCGCCTTCGAGCACGGCGCGTCCGTGGTCTCCGCGAACAAGGCGCTGCTCGCCCAGGACGGCGCGGCCCTGCACGCGGCGGCCGAGGAGCACGGCAAGGACCTCTACTACGAGGCCGCCGTCGCCGGCGCGATCCCGCTGATCCGCCCGCTGCGCGAGTCGCTCGCCGGGGACAAGGTGAACCGGGTGCTGGGCATCGTCAACGGCACCACCAACTTCATCCTCGACAAGATGGACACCACCGGCGCCGGCTACCAGGAGGCCCTCGACGAGGCCACCGCGCTCGGCTACGCCGAGGCCGATCCGACCGCCGACGTGGAGGGCTTCGACGCGGCCGCCAAGGCCGCCATCCTCGCCGGGATCGCCTTCCACACCCGCGTGCGCCTGGACGACGTGTACCGCGAGGGCATGACCGAGGTGACCGCCGCGGACTTCGCCTCCGCCAAGGAGATGGGCTGCACCATCAAGCTGCTCGCCATCTGCGAGCGGGCGGCGGACGGCGCCTCGGTCACGGCCCGCGTGCACCCGGCGATGATCCCGCTGACGCATCCGCTGGCCTCGGTGCGCGGCGCGTACAACGCGGTGTTCGTGGAGTCGGACGCCGCCGGGCAGCTGATGTTCTACGGTCCCGGCGCGGGTGGCGCGCCGACCGCGTCGGCCGTGCTCGGCGACCTGGTCGCGGTGTGCCGCAACCGGCTCAACGGGGCCACGGGACCGGGGGAGTCCGCGTACGCGGCGCTGCCCGTCTCGCCGATGGGCGAGGTGGTCACGCGGTACCACATCAGTCTGGACGTGGCGGACAAACCGGGTGTTCTCGCCCAGGTCGCCACCGTGTTCGCGGAGCACGGTGTCTCGATCGACACGGTTCGCCAGCAGGGCAAGGACGGGGAGGCATCCCTCGTCGTCGTCACCCACCGCGCGTCCGACGCGGCCCTCGTCGGGACGGTCGAGGCGCTCCGCAATCTCGACACCGTGCGCGGTGTCGCCAGCATCATGCGGGTTGAAGGAGAGTAGGCAGCAATGACCCACCAGTGGCGCGGAATCATCGAGGAGTACCGGGACCGGCTGCCGGTATCCGACAGCACGCCGGTCGTGACGCTCCGTGAGGGCGGTACGCCGCTCGTGCCCGCGCAGGTGATCTCCGAGCGCACCGGCTGCGAGGTCCATCTCAAGGTCGAGGGCGCCAACCCCACCGGGTCCTTCAAGGACCGCGGCATGACGATGGCCATCTCCCGGGCCAAGGAGGAGGGTGCGAAGGCCGTCATCTGCGCCTCCACCGGCAACACCTCCGCCTCGGCCGCCGCGTACGCGGTGCGCGCCGGGATGGTGTCGGCGGTGCTCGTGCCGCAGGGCAAGATCGCGCTCGGCAAGATGGGCCAGGCGCTGGTGCACGGCGCGAAGATCCTCCAGGTCGACGGGAACTTCGACGACTGCCTCACGCTGGCCCGCGGCCTGAGCGACAACTACCCCGTCGCGCTGGTCAATTCGGTCAACCCGGTGCGTATCGAGGGCCAGAAGACCGCCGCGTTCGAGATCGTCGACATGCTGGGCGACGCCCCGGACATCCACGTCCTGCCGGTGGGCAACGCGGGCAACATCACCGCCTACTGGAGGGGGTACCGCGAGTACGCCGCCGACGGCGTCTCGACCCGCACCCCGCGCATGTGGGGCTTCCAGGCGTCCGGCAGCGCGCCGATCGTGCGCGGCGAGGTCGTCAAGGACCCCTCGACCATCGCCACCGCCATCCGCATCGGCAACCCGGCCTCCTGGCAGTTCGCCCTCGACGCGCGCGACGAGTCCGGCGGACTCATCGAGGAGGTGACGGACCGTGAGATCCTGCGCGCCTACCGGCTGTTGGCCTCGCAGGAGGGTGTATTCGTCGAGCCCGCCTCCGCCGCGTCGGTGGCCGGTCTGCTGAAGGCCGCCGAGCAGGGCAAGGTCGACCCGGGGCAGCGCATCGTGTGCACGGTCACCGGCAACGGTCTGAAGGACCCGGACTGGGCCGTCGCGGGAGCCCCGCAGCCGGTCACCGTCCCGGTCGACGCCGCGACCGCGGCCGAGCGGCTGGGCCTGGTCTGACCCGCCCGGCCGGTGACCCCGGGTCACCGGCCGGCGTCCGGCCGCCCCCGTCGGCGGCCGCGCCGACCGCCCCCGCGCCGGGCGGTTGCCGCTCGCGCACCGGGCGGCTTCCGTGCCCGTACACAGGCGTAAAGGGGCGCCCACCTGGGAAAGTTCCGGGCAGGGTGGCACAGGGGGCTTACGACACGCATCGTGCGCCTCCCGTGCGCCCTATGTCGACACAGAACCTTCCTTCGATAGGCTGTACTGAACCCGCCCGCCGCATATGCCGCGGTACAGCGTCGTCCCCATGGTCCGGACCGTGGCCCGGGGCGGCCCGGAAAGCGGCCGGCCAGCCCGGTCGGCGGCGTCCCCCCATCGGATTTCCGTTCGTCATCGAATGTCATTCGACAGACACGCAGCTCAAGGAGAGTCATCGAGCGATGGCCGGTCCCGCCTTCCGCGCTGCCGCCGTCCGGGTGCGCGTTCCCGCCACCAGCGCCAACCTCGGCCCGGGCTTCGACGCCCTCGGCCTCGCGCTGGGCCTCTACGACGACGTGGTCGTCCGGGTGGCCGACTCGGGACTGCACATCGACATCGCCGGTGAGGGCAGCGAGACCCTCCCGCGCGACGAGAGGCACCTGCTCGTACGCTCCCTGCGCACCGCCTTCGACCTGCTCGGCGGGCAGCCCCGCGGCCTCGAGATCGTGTGCGCCAACCGCATCCCGCACGGCCGCGGACTCGGCTCCTCCTCGGCCGCCATCTGCGCCGGGATCGTCGCCGCCCGCGCCGTGACCATAGGCGCCGACGCCAAACTGGACGACACCGCGCTGCTCGAACTCGCCACCGAGATCGAGGGCCACCCCGACAACGTCGCGGCCTGCCTGTTCGGCGGGTTCACCCTGTCCTGGATGGACTCCGGCGCCGCCCGCGCGATCCGCATGGAACCCGCAGCCTCCGTCGTCCCGGTGGTCTTCGTCCCCGGGAAGCCGGTCCTCACCGAAACCGCGCGCGGCCTGCTCCCGCGCACCGTCCCGCACGTCGACGCCGCCGCCAACGCCGGCCGTGCCGCCCTGCTCGTCGAGGCCCTGACCAGGCGCCCCGAGCTGCTGCTGCCGGCCACCGAGGACCGCCTGCACCAGGAGTACCGCGCCCCGGCCATGCCGGAGAGCGCCGCCCTGGTGGAACGCCTGCGCACGGACGGCGTACCGGCCGTCATCTCCGGCGCCGGTCCCACCGTCATGGCGCTGGCCGACGCGGAGACCGCCGACAAGGTCGAAGCCCTGGCCGGACCCGACTGGGCCGCCAACCGGCTCGACCTGGACCAGCACGGAGCGAGCGTGCTGCCGCTCGCCACCTGACACGGTTGCCGGATGAAGAGAGGGGGAATGTTTGTTGGATCCGGTAGTGTTAACCTCAAGTCTGCACCCGACCCCACCATGGCGAGGTGCCTCGTGTCCCCGTTCGGGACAGACATTCTTCCGGGAGCTCCCCAAGCCACACTGTGTTCTCTGCTACGTACGCGAGTAGTACGTCGTACGCGGACACCGAGGGCCCACCGGGCTCGATCCGGAACCGGTGCAACCACGCCACGTGTCACTCGGTGCCACGGCTCGAGGTAGCGCCATCACCAGAAATTTCTTCCGCCGCTGAGGCGGACCACCGCCCCGGCACGGTTCTCGAAGAAGAACCGAAGCCGGACAGCACAACCGGTCGCCGAGCCAGACAGGCCGACGTCCGCTCCAGGGAAGGACCCTTCGTGAGCGACACCACCGATCTGATGGGCGCACGTGTCGAGGAGACCGCTGCCGCGCCCGCCACGGACGCTTCCGCGCCTGCCACCGGTGCCGGCTCCCGGCGGCGCCGCGGTACCGGCCTCGAGGGCATGGTGCTGGCCGAGCTGCAGCAGGTCGCATCCGGCCTCGGCATCAGGGGCACCGCGCGCATGCGCAAGAGCCAGCTGATCGAGGTCATCAAGGAGGCGCAGGCCGCCGGAGGCGCCGCCCCGGCCGAGGCCGACGCGCCCGCCGAGACCAAGCCGAAGCGCCGCACCACCTCCCGTGCCCGTACGGACGACGCTGCGGAGAAGGACGCCGCCGCCCCGGCCGAGGCCCCCGCCGACCAGGCCGCGGCCGCCGCTCAGCAGCAGATCGACATCCCGGGCCAGCCCTCCCCGCAGGCCGACGCCCCCGCCGAGCAGGCCGCCGACGAGGCGCCCGCC
>NZ_JAAGMD010000507.1 GCF_010548465.1 Streptomyces sp. SID14436
CGGCGAGGCACTCGACCGGCACCGTGACGCCGCCGAGGCGGCGGCCGCCGCGGCGCAGGCGGCCCGCACCCCGCGCATCGCCCCGGCCACCGCGTACGCGCTCGGCGTGCTCCACGCCGACCAGCGGCACGAGGTGGAGGCCGCCCGGTACGCGTTCCAGCGCTGCTGGCGCACGGAGGACCTCGGGACGTCGTAGCCCCCGGCGCACGGCGTCCGGGGTGTGCGGGACCGACGAGCACAGGGAGGCGACAGCTGTGGACGGCACCCTCACGGTCCAGGCGGCGGGCTGCGTCCTGTGGCGGCGCTCGCCCGTCACCGGCCTCCTGGAACTGTGCCTCGTCCACCGGCCCAAGTACGACGACTGGTCCTGGCCCAAGGGCAAGCTCAAGCGGGGCGAGGACCCGCTCGCCGGGGCGCTGCGCGAGGTCGCCGAGGAGACCGGCCACGCGGCCGTCCCGGGCGCCGAGCTGCCCTCCGCGCACTACCTGGCGAACGGCCGGCCCAAGCGGGTGCGCTACTGGGCCGCCGAGGCCCTGTCCGGCCGCTTCCGCCCGAACGACGAGGTCGACCGCGTCCTGTGGCTCCCCCCGGACCGGGCCCGCCACCGCCTCACCGCGCCCCGCGACGCCGACCTCGTGGACGCCCTCCTGGCCCACCTGGCATGAGCGTCACGTGACCTCACCGCACCGTCCTCAGGGGTTCACCCCCCGTTCATGCACGGCCATCGGCCGCTTCACCTGTTCTGCCTAATTTCGGCCTTACGCGATGCGATCCGCCCGCCGGCCCGGCGCCCGGGCGACCGCGTCACCCACACTTCGCGCACGCCGCCGAAATCAGGACGGCGGCTCCTGGAAGGAACTCAAGTGAAGCTTCAGCGCAAGAACCGGCGGGCCCTCGCTCTCGGCGCTCTCGCCGTCTCCGGCGCCCTGGCCCTCACGGCGTGCGGCTCCGACGACACCTCGGGCGGCAACGGCGGCGACGCGTCCGCCGCCGCGAAGGCCGGGAACATCTCGTGCGACGACGCCCGTGGCCGGCTCCAGGCGTCGGGCTCCTCCGCCCAGAAGAACGCGATCGACGCGTGGGTGAAGCAGTTCACCGCGGCCTGCAAGGACGTGCAGATCAACTACAACCCGACCGGATCCGGCGCGGGCATCACCGCCTTCACGCAGGGCCAGACCGCGTTCGCCGGCTCGGACTCCGCGCTGAAGCCGGAGGAGGTCGAGGCGTCCAGGAAGATCTGCACGAACGGCCAGGGCATCGACCTGCCGATGGTCGGCGGCCCGATCGCGGTCGGCTTCAACGTCCCGGGCGTCGACACCCTCACCCTGGACGCGGCGACCATGGCTCAGATCTTCGACAACAAGATCACCAACTGGAACGACGAGGCGATCAAGAAGCTCAACCCCGACGCCGACCTGCCCGACCTGAAGATCCAGGCGTTCCACCGCTCCGACGAGTCCGGCACCACCGACAACTTCACCAAGTACCTCAAGGCCGCCGCGCCGAAGGACTGGAAGTACGAGCCGGGCAAGTCCTGGGAGGCCCAGGGCGGCCAGTCCGCGCAGGGCTCCTCCGGTGTGGCCCAGCAGGTCAAGCAGACCGCGGGCGCCATCTCCTACTTCGAGCTGTCCTACGCCAAGGACGGCATCAAGACCGTCGACCTCAAGACCGAGGCCGCCGAGCCGGTCGAGGCCACCGTCGACAACGCCACCGCGGCCATCGGCGCCGCCAAGGTCGTCGGCACCGGCAAGGACCTCGCGCTGGAGCTGGACTACACCCCGTCCACCGAGGGCGCCTACCCGATCGTCCTGGTCACCTACGAGATCGTCTGCGACAAGGGCAACAAGGCGGAGACCCTGCCCGCCACCAAGGCCTTCCTGAACTACATGGCCTCCGAGGACGGCCAGGGCCTGCTGGCCGACGCCGGCTACGCCCCGATGCCCGACGAGATCATCACCAAGGTCCGCGAGACCATCTCGGCCCTGAGCTGACCCGCGTGTGCGGACCGGCCCCCACCGGGTCCGGTCCGCACACCGTCCGGTGCACCGCCATCAGGAGCCCCCGGCCCCCGGACGGCTCCGCAGACCGGAGAACCCGATGAAAACCATGACCAAGACACCCCTCGTCACCCCTGAGGCGCCACCGCCGGTGACGCCCGAGCAGAAGCGCGCGGCACGGGGCGCCACCCGCCCCGGCGACCGGATCTTCCTCGGGCTCTCCCGCGGTTCCGGCATCTTCGTGCTGGTGCTCATGGCCGCCATCGCGGCCTTCCTCACCTACCGCGCGTCCCTGGCCATCGCCAAGGACGAGGCGAACTTCTTCACCACCTTCGAGTGGAACCCCACCGGGGTCCCGCCGGAGTTCGGCATCGCCGTCCTGGCCTTCGGCACCGTCGTCTCGTCGGTCATCGCCATGATCATCGCGGTGCCCGTGTCGGTGGGCATCGCCCTGTTCATCACGCACTACGCACCGCGCCGCATCGGCGGCATCGTCGCCTACGTGATCGACCTGCTCGCCGCCGTCCCCTCCATCGTCTACGGCCTGTGGGGCGCCCTCTTCCTCGTCCCGCACCTCAACGGCCTCTACGGCTGGCTCGACGACCACCTCGGCTGGACCGGCGTCTTCGCCTGGAACGACGGCGCCCCGCGCTCGCTGTTCACCATCGGCATCCTGCTGGCCATCATGATCCTGCCGATCATCACCAACGTCAGCCGCGAGGTGTTCCGCCAGGCCCCGCGCATGCACCAGGAGGCGGCCCTGGCCCTCGGCGCCACGCGCTGGGAGGTCATCCGCATGTCGGTGCTGCCCTTCGGCCGCTCCGGCGTCATCTCCGCGTCGATGCTGGGCCTCGGCCGCGCGCTCGGCGAGACCATGGCCGTGGCCATGGTCCTGTCGCCGTCCTTCGACATCAACCTCAGCCTGCTCGACACCGGCGGCGGCACCTTCGCCCAGAACATCGCCAGCAAGTTCAACGAGGCCAACGTGATGGGCCAGGACGCCCTGATCGCCTCCGGCATGGTGCTGTTCGTCATCACCCTGCTGGTCAACGGCGCGGCGCGGCTGATCATCGCCCGCCGCAAGGAGTACTCGGGGGCCAACGCATGAGCCACGCGACCCTGACCCCCGAGCGCAGCTCCCTGCGCGGCGCGACGCTGCCGAAGTGGTTCCCCTGGGCCGTCGCCGGCGCCTCCGCCGCGCTGGGCTACGGCATCAGCGCCGCCGCCGGCCTGCGCAGCGACATCCAGTGGGCGCTGATCGCGGCCGTGCTGTTCGTCGCCGGATCGTACGCCGTCGCCGCGAAGGTGGAGGGCGTCCGCCAGGCCAAGGACCGCACCGCGACCAGCCTGGTGTGGGTGGCCTTCCTGCTGGCCGTGATCCCGCTCGCCTCCCTGCTGTGGGAGACGGTGAAGCAGGGCGTGAAGGTCCTCGACGTCTACTTCCTCACCCACTCCATGGGCACGGTCGCCGACGCCGAGACCGGCGGCGGCATCTACCACGCCATGCTCGGCACCCTGCAGCAGGTCGGCCTCGCCGCCCTGATCTCCGTGCCGGTCGGCGTGCTCACCGCGGTCTACCTCGTCGAGTACGGGCGGGGCCGGCTCGCCCAGGCGGTCACCTTCTTCGTCGACGTCATGACGGGCATCCCGTCGATCGTCGCGGGTCTGTTCATCCTCAGCCTGTGGGTGCTGATCCTCGGCATGGGCCCCTCCGGCTTCGCCGGTTCCATGGCCCTGTCGATCCTGATGATCCCGGTGGTCGTCCGGTCCACCGAGGAGATGCTGAAACTGGTGCCGAACGAGCTGCGCGAGGCGTCCCTGGCGCTCGGCGTGCCGAAGTGGCGCACCATCCTCAAGGTGGTCCTGCCGACGTCGATCGGCGGCATCACCACCGGGGTGATGCTGGCCGTCGCGCGCATCACCGGCGAGACCGCCCCCGTGCTGCTGCTGGTGTGGGGCACCGACTTCATCAACGCCAACCCGTTCCAGGGTCCGCAGGAGTCGCTGCCCATGTACATCTACCTGCAGTACGCCAACAGCGGCGGCTCCGGCGCGGCCTACGACCGTGCCTGGGCGGCGGCCCTGACGCTCATCGCGTTCATCATGATCCTCAACCTGGTGGCCCGCGGCATAGCCCGCTGGAAGGCCCCGCGTTAACGACTGCGGCTCCGCCGCGCGGCCGGTCGCCGACGCGGCCACGGCGACCCCGTCAGCGACCCGAAAGAAGCAGTGATTCCCATGGCCAAGCGCATCGACATCAGCGGCCTGAACGCCTACTACGGCTCGTTCCTCGCCATCGAGGACATCTCGATGACGGTCGAGCCCCGCTCCGTGACGGCCTTCATCGGCCCGTCCGGCTGCGGCAAGTCCACCTTCCTGCGCACCCTCAACCGCATGCACGAGGTCACGCCGGGCGGCCGGGTCGAGGGCAAGGTCATGCTCGACGACGAGGACCTGTACGGCAGCGGCATCGACCCGGTGGCCGTGCGGCGCGAGGTCGGCATGGTCTTCCAGCGCCCGAACCCCTTCCCCACCATGTCGGTCTACGACAACGTGGCGGCGGGCCTGCGGCTGAACGGCAAGTACAAGAAGGCGCAGCTGGACGACATCGTCGAGAAGTCCCTGCGCGGCGCGAACCTGTGGAACGAGGTCAAGGACCGCCTGAACAAGCCGGGCTCGGGCCTCTCCGGCGGCCAGCAGCAGCGGCTGTGCATCGCCCGCGCCATCGCCGTCGAGCCGAAGGTCCTGCTGATGGACGAGCCGTGCTCCGCCCTGGACCCGATCTCCACCCTCGCCATCGAGGACCTGATCGGCGACCTGAAGGAGCGGTTCACCATCGTCATCGTCACGCACAACATGCAGCAGGCGGCCCGCGTCTCCGACCGCACCGCGTTCTTCAACCTCGCCGCGGTCGGCAAGCCCGGCAAGCTGGTCGAGATCGACGACACCGAGCGCATCTTCTCCAACCCGTCGGTCCAGGCCACGGAGGACTACATCTCCGGCCGCTTCGGCTGACCCGGTCCCCTCGCGGTGCTGCATGGCGGTGCCACCGCGAGGAGCACGAGGGCCCGCCCCCGGCTGCCGGGGGCGGGCCCTCGTCCGTTCCTGCCGAGCCGCGGGCACCCCGCGCCGGGCGTCGGCTACAGGAAGGCCAGCCGCACCACCCAGAACGACAGCGCGGCCACCACCGCGGCGGCCGGCATGGTGATGAACCAGCCCATGACGATGTTCTTGGCGACGCCCCAGCGCACCGCGTTGACCCGCTTGGTCGCCCCCACACCCATGATCGCCGAGGTGATCACGTGGGTGGTGGAGATCGGCGCGTGGAACACGAAGGCCGAGCCGAACATGATCGTCGCACCGGTGGTCTCCGCCGCGAACCCCTGTGGCGGGTCCAGCTCGATGATCTTGCGGCCGAGGGTCCGCATGATCCGCCAGCCGCCGGCGTAGGTGCCCGCCGACAGCATCACCGCACAGGCGATCTTGACCCACACCGGGATCGGGTCGCCGTAGTCCTCGACGTCGGCGATGACCAGGGCCATCACCACGATGCCCATCGTCTTCTGCGCGTCCTGCAGACCGTGACCGAGCGCCATGCCGGCCGCCGACACCGTCTGCGCGATGCGGAAGCCGCGCTTGGCCTTGTGCGGGTTGGCCCGCCGGAACATCCACATGATCGCCGTCATGACCAGGTAACCGGCGAGCAGACCGACCAGCGGCGAGACGAACATGGGGATGACGACCTTGTCGAGGACGCCGTCCCAGTACACGGCCGTCCCCCCGGCAAGCGCGGCGCCCACCATGCCGCCGAACAGGGCGTGCGAGGACGACGACGGCAGCCCGAAGTACCAGGTGATCAGGTTCCAGACGATCGCGCCGACCAGGGCGGCGAACAGGATCCCCATGCCCGTCGAGCCCTCGGGCGTCTGGATGAGCCCCTCACTGACCGTCTTGGCGACGCCGGACCCCATGAAGGCGCCGGCCAGGTTCATCACGGCGGCCATCGCGAGCGCCGCCCGGGGCGTCAGCGCGCGGGTCGACACGGAGGTGGCGATCGCGTTCGCCGAGTCGTGGAAGCCGTTGGTGTAGGTGAAGAAGAGCGCGACCCCGATGGTCACGACCAGTGCGACGGTGTCCATGGAAGGGGTCAGGACTCCTTGACCGCGATGGTCTCCACCGTGTTCGCCACGTGCTCGAAGGCGTCCGCCGCCTCCTCCAGCACGTCCACGATCTGCTTCAGCTTCAGCACCTCGATGGCGTCGTACTTGCCGTTGAAGAGGTGGGCCAGCAGCTTGCGGTGGATCTGGTCGGCCTGGTTCTCCAGGCGGTTGACCTCGATCCAGTACTCGGTGAGGTTGTCCATCGTCCGCAGGTTCGGCATGGCCTCGGCCGTCAGTTCCGCGGCCCGCGCGAGCACCTCGATCTGCTGCTCGACACCCTTGGGCAGTTCCTCGACCTTGTAGAGGACGACCAGGTCGACGGCCTCCTCCATGAAGTCCATGATGTCGTCGAGGGACGAGGCGAGGGAGTAGATGTCCTCGCGGTCGAAGGGCGTGATGAACGAGGAGTTCAACTGGTGGAAGATCGCGTGTGTGGCGTCGTCGCCCGCGTGTTCCGCGGCCCGCATACGCTCTGCGATCTCGCCCCGGGCGGAGGAGTCCGCCCCGAGCAGTTCCATCAGGAGTTTGGAGCCCGTGACGATGTTGTCCGCGGATGCGGCGAACATGTCATAGAAGCTCGTCTCCCTGGGGGTCAGACGAAAGCGCACGTGGGGTCCTCGGGGTGCAGAGGGTTCGGTCAGGCTGATGCTAGGCGCATCATCCGGCCACGACTAACGGGCCGTCCCCCAGTGTCGCGCATCGGGCTGCGCGCTCCGCACGGGGGCCGTCCGAGGTCCGTACCCGGCCGCCGCGCACGACACCGGCCACTGGGCCTATACCCAGGAAAATTCGGTACCATATACCCGCCAGGGGTATATAGGGGACCGAGGACCGGACCACGACCGGCAGCACACCACAGGAGGACGCGATGACGACCACCGAGGCCGGCGCCGGAGCGCCCTCCTCCCAGGACCGGACGACGGACATCGTCACCGACCACGACCGCGGGATCCACGGCTACCACCACCAGAAGCAGGAACACCTCAAACGCCTGCGCCGCATCGAGGGACAGATCCGCGGCCTGCAGCGCATGGTCGACGAGGACGTCTACTGCATCGACATACTCACCCAGGTGTCCGCCTCCACCAAGGCCCTGCAGTCCTTCGCCCTGCAACTGCTGGAGGAGCACCTGCGCCACTGCGTCGCCGACGCGGCCGTCAAGGGCGGCGACGAGATCGACGCCAAGGTCAAGGAAGCCACCCAGGCCATCGCCCGCATGCTCCGCACCTGACCACCTGACCGCCGGACCGGCGCGACAGGGCGGCACGGGGCGGTGCGGTCAGCGGCGCCCCGGCCCGCCGCGCCGCCCGGGCTCGCGTGCCGCCGCCCGTGCCTCGGCCACCCGGAGCACCTCGTCGATGCTCTCCAGGCTCAGCCGCTCCTCGGCGGCGGACGCGGCGATGATCAGATCTCCGCACAGCTCTATCTCGGCGAGAGCCACATGGTCCTGGACCATCCCGAGGGGAGCCACGCGCGTCACCTCATCTCTGCCGTCACCGACGTCCCGGGGCCAGTCGGACAGGACCTAGGGTAGGCAGCGGCCTACGCACCGCGCATGGCACGTAAGGGCTAGTTCCCGCCGGTCACTCCTCGGCGATCCGGCCGGCGTAGATGTCGCCCGCGGCGGGCAGCCGCACCCGGGCCGGCGCCCCGAAGCCGAACAGCAGCGTGGTGGACGCCACCGCCACCGGCCGCTCCTGCGACCCGTTCACGAAGCTGAACCGGTGCCGGATCTTGCGGATGCGCCCCTCGTCGTCCAGATACACGTCGAACGGCACGTCCTGCGTGGCGAACCCTTTCGCCGCCGCGCCCAGCGGGCCCCGGTTCCCCTCCGACGCCTCCCGGGCGGCGGCCGCCAGATCCGCCGTCCCCCGGTAGTGCCGCACCGCCGTCCCCGCCACCTCGGTCCGCTCGACGAACGTGGCCGTGCGCGTCCCGCGCAGCACCTCGGCGGCCACCAGCGGATCGGTCGCCCCGCCGGTGACGAGGTTGCCGTCGGACAGCGTCCCGGTGTCCACCCGCACCCACTTGTCGGCGGGCACCCCGGCCCCCCGGTTCTTCATGTACAGGGCACCCGGGGCGAGCAGCTCGGTGATCGGCCGCCGCACCTCCTGGCCCGCCGGGTCCTGCGGCAGCATCACCTTCAGCCGCCCGGTCCGCCCCCGGAAGTCGTACACGCCCTCGCCCCGGATGGTCACCCGGGTCCCGCCGCTCGCCATCTCCATCGACGTCCGCGCCTTGGCACTGCCCGCCGCCACCAGCGCGTCGGCCGCGCCGTGCAGCACCGTCACCGGGTCCCCGGCGGGGGCACCGCCCGTGGCGGCCCCGCTCTCGGCGCACCCAGCGGCCCCGAGGCACAGACAGCCGACGGTGCCGAGCGCACCGGCGGCCCGGCGCACCCGCCCGCCCCGCAGTGGTCTTCCAGCCATCGTCCGCCTACCCCCGCTCCATCCGCCACGGGCCGCTGTCGTTGCGGTTAACGACCGGTAGGTGCCCTCGTCACGCGCGGCCGCCCGACCGGTACCGTGGTCGGCGTGGCGCAGCAGGAGGACCGGCCCGACCCCGTCGGACAGAGGGAACACACCACCACCACCGCGGAGCAGGGGCGCTTCTGCGCGGCCCGCTGCACCTGCGGCTGGCGCGGCCCGGCGAGACGGGCCCGCAGCCGGGCCCGCACCGACGCCGAGATGCACACGGCAGGGTGACGCGGCGGCCCGCGCACAGGGGTGACGCGACGGCCGCAGCCGGGACCGCGGCGGCTCAGATGTTGGCGTCGAGCGCCGGGAAACCCTCGGGGAGATCGGCGGCCGGCTCGTCGCCGACCGCGCCCGTCAGATCGCGGTCCAGCCCCAGCGTGTAGGCCGCCATCGAGATCGAACCGGCCGCGTGCCCGTCGACCAGCAGGTCGAGCGGCCGGGTGTCGGCGAGCCCCGCGATGTACAGCAACGGCAGGTAGTGGTCCGGCGTCGGCACCGCACGGCCGAAGTCGGGGTGCCCGTCGAGCGCGGCCACCCCGGCCGGGTCACTGGCCAGCCGCTCACGCGCCACCTCGTCGAAGCGCAGCGCCCAGTCGTACCCGGCGTCCGGCTGCCGGAAGTCCACCGCCCTCAGGTTGTGGACGACGTTGCCGCTGCCGATGATCAGCACGCCCTCCTCCCGCAGCGGGGCCAGTCCGCGGCCCAGCCGCAGATGGTGGTCGAAGTCCTTGAAGGCGTTGAGGGAGAGCTGCACCACCGGGATCGACGCGTCCGGGAAGGCGTGCACGAGCACCGACCAGGTGCCGTGGTCGATGCCCCAGCTGTCGATGTCCTGCCCCACCCAGGTCGGCTTCACCACGTCGGCCACCAGCTCGGCCACGTCGGGTGCGCCGGGCGCCGGGTACTGGACGTCGAACAGCTCCTGCGGGAAGCCGTAGAAGTCGTGGATCGTGCGCGGCCGGGGCATCGCGGTGACCGCCGTCGCGTTGGTGTACCAGTGCGCGGAGATCACCAGGATCGCCCGGGGCCTGGGCACCGACTCCCCGAACAGCCGCCAGGCCTCGGTGTAGCGGTTGCGCTCCAGGGCGTTCATCGGGTTCCCGTGGCCGAGGAACGCGGCCGGCATCAGCGGGCCGGCCGTCCCGTCCCGGCCGCTGTCACCGCTCGGACTGCTCACGCTGTGCACGGGCGCTTCCCTTCGCCGGGGCGGATTCCCCGCCGACCCTAGGGCCAGTCACCCGGCCCGGGGCCGACGACGGCCGCGCCGACGGCACGTCACCACCCGTGAGGACGCCTGCCGTTGCCCCGTCCGGACGGCTCACGCCGCCAGGTCGCGCTCCTCGGGACCGGACGACCCGCGGTGCGGACCGGGCGTCATCCGGTCGCGCCCGCCGTCCCGGCCGTGCGCGTTGATCAGCCAACCCGCCCTCGGGGACCGCTCGATCGCCCGCATCAGCGGCGTCAGCAGCGCCATCGCCGCCGGCGACAGCAGCAGCGCGACCGCCGTACCGAGCGCGAGTCCGCCGATGACGTCCGTCGGGTAGTGCACGCCCATGTAGACCCGGCAGAAGCCCGCGATGACGGCCATCACGATGGCCACCAGGCCGAACTTCCGGTTGGCCAGGAACAGCCCCACCGCCAGCGCCATGCTGAGGGTGGCGTGGTCGCTCACGAACGAGTAGTCGGTCTTGCCGGAGACCAGGACCTCGAGACCGTCGTGGTCGAGGAAGGGTCTGGGCCGCTCGACGATGCCCCGGATCGGCACGTTGACCAGGACCGCCACGGCCGCCGCGAGCGGTGCCCACACGAGCGCCGCGACCGAGACCGCCGCGTCCTCGCCGCCCCGCCGCCGCACGCCCCACCAGCACCAGAGCACCATCAGGATCACGGCGAACAGCAGCCCGTACTCCCCGACGAACTCCATCACCCGGTCGAACCAGGGCGGCGCGGCCTTGGCCAGGCCGTTGATGTCGTAGAGCAGGTCGACGTCGGGGTTCGACCCGGATTCGGCGAGTCCAGCCATGGTGCTGCGGCCCCTTCGTCATGTAGTGCGGCACACGGTGTGCACGCCTCTCCTGCCACCCCCGTGGTGTGTAGATCCGCTTCCGGCTACGCCAACAGGAACGCACGGCCCCCGTCCATACGTTCCACGCTCCACCGAATGATCACTCAGACGTTATCGAAGAGAGATTCATCTCCGCAGCTCAGGGGGTGGGTTCACGCTCCGCTCACGCCGGGGTGGGGAGCGCTTTCGCGCCATCTTCGGTCACCCGGGTGGCACCGAAGTAGTCCGGCGTGTCGACCGGGTCGAACCGGATCACCGCCCCCGGCCGGGGCGCGTCGATCATGTACCCACCACCGACATAAATGCCCACATGCCGGATGGCCCGCGAATCGTTCGGGTCGTCCGAGAAGAAGACCAGATCACCCGGGAGCAGCTCGTCCCGCTCCGGATGCGGCCCCGCGTTGTACTGGTCGTTCGCCACCCGCGGCAGCGTGATCCCCACACTCTCGTACGCGGCCTTCGTCAGCCCCGAGCAGTCGAAGCGTCCTCCCTGGTCAGCGGTGCCATTACCACCCCACAGATAGGGCGTGCCCAGCTTCTTCTGCGCGTAGGCGATGGCCCCCGCGGCCTGCTTCGAGGGGTCGACCCGGCCCACCGGCGCGGCGAAGCTCTTCTCCAGCGCGGTGATCCGGGCGACGTAGTTCTGCGTCTCCTTGTACGGCGGCACACCCCCGTACTTGATCACCGCATAGGCCCCCGCGTTGTAGGAGGCCAGCATGTTTTCGGTCAGATTCCCCGGCACGTCCTTCACATAGGACGCCAGGGTGCAGTCGTACGTCGCCGCCGACGGGATCGCGTCCTCCGGATCCCACACGTCACGGTCCCCGTCCCCGTCCCCGTCGATGCCGTGCGTCGCCCAGGTCCCCGGGATGAACTGCGCGATGCCCTGCGCCGCCGCATGGCTCTGCGCCCGCGGGTTGAACCCGCTCTCCTGATAGAGCTGCGCCGCCAGCAGCGCCGGGTTGATGGCCGGACAGAGGTTGCCCCACTTGGCGACGAGGTCCTGGTACGCGGCCGGCACCGCACCCTTGGCCAGCGCCTTGGCGGCCCCGCCGCCCACCCCGTTGACCAGATTCCCGGCGACGAGATAGACGCCCACCACGAGCAGCATGACGAACGCGAGCCCGGAACTGAGCGCGACGCCCGCCACCACCCACGCCTTACGCACCGTCAACCGCCCTTCACCCCGAGGGAGTCCGACCGCCGCCGACAGTGTAGAGGCGGCCCCCGCGCACCGGCCGACGGCCGGACTCCCGCCGACCCCTACCCGGGCTTCGTTGCCCGGCGTAACATACCGTGATACACAGAGTGACGATACGACTCTTCATTCACACAAAACACGCCAGCCAATGACGCCAAGTCGACATGCGTTGGCGCATTTGTCGGCGACAATGAAGCCTGACCTCTGCATGCCCGCAGAGGGTGCGGAACTACCCAACAGGGGCGGTGACTTACATGCTCTTTGCGGCCGACGAGGGAGACATCAACACCATTATCGGCGGGATCGCTCCGGACTGGGGCCCCTTCGGCAGCCTGGGCAACGAAGCCAAGGTCATGATCGAAGTGGTCATGGCGGTCGCCATCCTCATCTGCCTCGGCATCGCCATCTGGGGCGCCGCCAAGCAGCGCATCGGCGCGACGGCACTGCGCGACACCTTCAGCGCCGAACAGGGCAAGGGCCTCATCATCGCGGGCCTGACGGGTGTGTTCATCATCGGCTCACTCGGCACCCTCTTCACCATCGTGTACGGCATGGCCGTCTAGCACCGCTCCATCGGTCCCCACCGGGCACGCCCGGCACCCCTCCACCCCACCCGCCCGTCGTGCCCACCGGCTGAGGTTGCGTTTCCCTGATGTCGAGTCACCACACCGCGCCCGCGCGGGGACCAGCACGGCTACCGTCGTACGAGGAGTACACGGAGTACGAGGTGTTTCCGCTCGACGTCGAGGGGGCGTACGCGGCATGAGTCTCGGAGACGAGCACCAGGCCACCGAGGGCTACGGTGGCACGGGCCAGACCCGGACCCGCCTGCCCGAGGGCGAGGGCGGCGGTCCGTACGGCGGCGCGCGCAGAACCGGCCGCTCGTCGTCCCGCAGCCTGGTCACGGTGGTCGGCGTGGTGGTCCTCCTCATCGCCGCCATCGCCTTCGCGAACCGCGGCGGAGACGGCTCGGCCTCCGGCACCCCGGAGGCCGACTCCCCCAAGGCGGCGGCGACAGCCCCCTCGGGGGAGAAGCCGGTGGACACGAAGACGGGCGGGATCCCGTCGGGGTTCGCGCACGATGCGCAGGGGGCACAGAGTGCCGCCGCCAACTACTCCGTCGCGCTGGGCTCGTCGGAGATGTTCGACACGAACCGGCGGCGCGAGATCGTCACCACCGTCTACGCGCCCGACGTTGCCACCGCCCGCCAGGCAGACCTGGACAAGGCGTACTCGGACCCGAAGTTCCTTAGCAACATCGGACTCGACAAGAACGGCAAGGCCCCCGCCGGCCAGACCTTCGTCTCCAGAGTGGTCCCGGTCGGCACCAAGGTGACGAAGTCCGGCACGGACGAAACCACCGTCGAGGTCTGGTACACGTCGCTCTTCGGCCTGTCCGGCGAGGGATCCACCAATCCGGTGACCGAGAGCTGGTACACCACCACGTACCAGCTGAAGTGGATCCAGGACGACTGGAAGGTCACCGACTACCAGCAGAAGGACGGCCCGGTCCCGGTCGGGCGCGACCAGCAGGCCTCCACCGCCGACGACATGACGAAGGCCGTCGAGGGATACGGAGGGCTCACGTATGCGCGCTAAGCACCGCCTCCTCACGCTGACTGGTGCGGTCACCGTCGTGCAGACGTTCATGGTGCTCGCCGCCACTCGGGCACTCGCCGACCCCACGCCCACACCGACCGGTAGCAACGACCCCTGCGACCTCATCCGCGGCCCCGCCAAGGACTACTGCGAACGAGGCGAAAGCGGAGGCGGCGGCGGAGCCAACCGCCTCGACTCCCCCACCTCCGCCCTCGACCCCCTCGCCTCCCTCGCCCAGGGCTGCGCCGACGCCGCCTCCTGGACGATCAAGCAGCTCAGCGCGGCCGTCCAGGAGACCGCCAACGTCGACTTCACCAACCCCAGGTTCCTCCAGCAGTACGCCGTCGTGTTCGCCGCGTCGACGATCCTCACCCTGCTGCTGTGGCTGCTGGCCGTCGCCAAGCGGGCGGTGCGAGGTGTCCCCCTCACCACCGCCCTCTCCGAAGCCATAGGGTTCCTGTGGCTCACGGTGCTCGCCTCGGCGTTCACCCCGCTGATCCTCTACACCGTCGTCTCCGCCACCGACGGCGTCACCGACGTGCTCGCGAAGGCGACCGGCGACCAGACGGACACCTTCTTCGGCACCTTCTCCGGCGCCCTGGAGAAGGGCGAGAACATCGGCGGCGGCCCGATCATGCTGATCGTCGTGTCGCTGGTGTCGATCCTCGCCGCCGGCGTGCTGTGGCTGGAGCTCGTCATCCGGGCCGCCCTGCTGTACGTCGGCGCCCTGCTCGGCACCGTCGTGTACGCGGGCCTCGTCGACAAGAACCTGTGGGGCCACGTCCGCCGCTGGGCCGGGATCATGATCGCCGTGATCCTGGTGAAGCCGGTCATCGTCATAGTGCTGGGTCTCGCCGGGGCCCTGTCCGCCGACGAGGGACCCGACGCGTTCTCCGCGGTCGTCTCCGGCCTGGCCATCATCCTGCTCGCGATCTTCGCGTCCGCGATGATCTACCGCTTCGTCCCCGGCTTCGGCGACGACATCGCGGGCTCCCGCAGCAACCGCATCATGCAGGGCGCCGAGGGCAAGGCCGCCGCGGTCATCAGCTCGCCCGCGACCCTGGTCGCCCAGGGCATCAAGACCCACAGCACCCGCGCCGGCCACGACGCGGGCGGCGGCCAGTCCTCCGGCCCCCGCCCGTCCAACCCCGCCTCCGGCGGCGTGGCCGCCCACAGCTCGCGCCCGGCGAACGGCGGCGGATCTGTCCCCTCCGCCGCACCCGCCCCGCGCGCCGCCAGCCCGGTCAACACACCGCACGCCGGCAACACCCGCAACAGCAGTACCAACCGCACGGGAGGTGAAGGGCGTTGACGACCGAGTCCCACGTGTCCCATCCGGTCACGCCCCGCCGTACATATCTGATCGGCCGCGCCCGGCCGAACGCGATCATCGGCCGCAACCGCGAGACCGGCGAGATCGCGCTCATCGTCCTGGGCGCGTTCCTCGGCATGATGTGCGGGCTCCTCGTCCCCGTCCTCTCCGTGCGGATCGTGCTGCTGGCCGGCCTGCCGATGCTCGCCCTGTCGGCCGTGTACGTGCCGTTCAAGGGCCGCACCTTCTACAAGTGGTTCGAGATCAACCGCAGCTACAAGCGCACCCTGCGCAACAGCGCCACCTACCGCTCCGCGGTCGTCGAGGCCGGCACCCGCCTCGACGGACGCGAGGTGGAGATCGGGCCGCCGCCCGGCATCGGCCGGATCACCTGGCTCGCCGCGCCGTTCGGCCCGGACGAGATCGCCGTCCTGCTGCACGCCGACCGCAAGACGGTCACCGCCGCCATCGAGATCGAGGGCCCCGGCGTCGGCCTGCGCGACTCCGAGGACCAGGAGGCCCTGGTCGACCGGTTCGGCACCCTGCTGAAGCACGTCGCCAACGGCGACGGCTTCGTCACCCGCCTCCAGATGCTGGCCCGCACGCTGCCCGCCGACCCGGACGCCCACGCCAAGGACGTCGCCGTACGCGGCGACGACCGGGCCCTGCCGTGGCTGCAGCAGTCGTACGACCAGCTCCAGTCGATGGTGTCCACCAGCAGCGAGCAGCACCGCGCCTACCTCGTCGCCTGCATGCACTACACCCGCGACCTGGCCGCCGAGGCCAACGCCATGGCACGGGCCGTACGCACCCAGGGCCGCAAGGTCGACCGGGACGCCGGCCTGGCCGTCGTCATGGCCCGCGAGCTCACCGACATCTGCTCCCGGCTCCAGGAGGCCGACATCCGCGTCCGGCAGCCGCTCGGCCAGAGCAGACTGTCCTCGCTGATCCACTCCATGTACGACCCGGACCACCCGATCGACCACATCCAGGCGATGACCAAACGCAACGCCTGGCCGGCCGAACTGGACGCCACGGAACCCACCTACCTCCAGGCCAAGACCCGCGAGTCCGCCACCCGCGCCCCCTGGTGCCACGCCACGGCCTGGGTGAAGGAATGGCCGATGACGCCGGTGGGCGTCAACTTCCTCGCGCCGCTCCTCGTCCACACCCCCGACGTCATCCGCACGGTCGCCGTCACCATGGACCTCGAACCCACCGAGGTCGCCATCGAACGCATGCTGACGGAGAAGACCAACGACGACGCCGAGGCGTCCCGCGCCGCCAAGATGAACCGCACCGTCGACCCGCGCGACATCGCCGCCCACAGCCGGCTCGACCAGCGCGGCGAGGACCTCGCCAGCGGCGCGGCCGGGGTCAACCTGGTCGGCTACATCACCGTCTCCTCCCGCTCACCCGAGGCCCTGGCCCGCGACAAGCGGACGATAAGGGCGTCGGCCGGCAAGTCGTACCTGAAACTCGAGTGGTGCGACCGCGAGCACCACCGCGCCTTCGTGAACACACTCCCGTTCGCCACCGGCATTCGAAGGTAGGGGCTGAGTCCGATGCGGGATCCGCTGTCCGTCGTCACCGACGCCTTCACGTCCTTCCTCTTCGGGAAGGTCGAGACCACCCGGCTGCCGGTGCGCACCTCCACGGGCCAGGCGCAGGCCGTCTACCTGCCGACCGCCGCGCCCGGCCTCGGGGACTCCGGCGTCATCATCGGCCGCGAGGTCTACTCCGGCAAGGGCTACATCTACGACCCCTTCCAGCTCTACGGCCAGCAGCTGCCCGCACCGCACTGGCTGGTGCTCGGCGAGTCCGGCAACGGCAAGTCGGCCCTGGAGAAGACGTACGTCCTGCGTCAGCTCCGCTTCAGGGACCGCCAGGTCGTCGTCCTGGACGCGCAGGGCGAGGACGGCGTCGGCGAGTGGAACCTCATCGCGCAGGAACTCGGCATAACTCCCATCCGGCTCGACCCCACGGCCGCCCTCAACCACGGCATCCGGCTCAACCCGCTCGACCCGGCGATCACCACGACCGGGCAGCTGGCCCTGCTGCGCACCATCATCGAGGTCGCCATGGGCCACAGCCTCGACGAGCGCGCCGGCTTCGCCCTCAAGGTCGCACACGCCTACGTCACCGAGACGATCCTCGACCGGCAGCCCGTGCTCACCGACATCGTGGAGCAACTGCGCCACCCCGAACCGGAGTCGGCGGCGGCGATGAACGTGGCCATAGACGACGTGCGGGCCTGGGGCCTGGACGTGGCGCTCGTCCTGGACCGCCTGGTCGACGGTGACCTGCGCGGCATGTTCGACGGTCCGACGACCGTCGGCATCGACCTGGACGCGCCGCTGACCGTCTTCGACCTGTCCCACATCGACCGCAACTCCATCGCCATGCCCATCCTGATGGCGATCGTCGGCGTGTGGCTGGAGCACACCTGGATCCGCCCCGACCGGAAGAAGCGCATCTTCCTGGTCGAGGAGGCCTGGCACATCATCAACAGCCCCTTCGTGGCCCAGCTGTTCCAGCGCCTGCTGAAGTTCGGCCGACGCCTCGGCCTGTCCTTCGTCGCGGTCGTCCACCACCTGTCCGACGTCGTCGACGGAGCGGCGGCGAAGGAGGCCGCCGCCATCCTGAAGATGGCCTCGACCCGCACCATCTACGCCCAGAAGGCGGACGAGGCACGGGCGACGGGACGGGTCCTCGGCCTGCCCCGCTGGGCCGTGGAGATCATCCCGACGCTCACCCCCGGCATCGCGGTCTGGGACGTCAACGGCAACGTGCAGGTGGTCAAACACCTGGTCACGGAGACGGAACGCCCCCTGGTCTTCACCGACCGCGCGATGACCGAATCGTCCGTCGACCTGGCCGACGACGCCCTGCGCGCGGCCGAACTGGAGGCGGAGGAGCGGGCCGCCGCCTTCGTGGAACAGCACGTCGGTGACTCCGAGTCGACGGTGGCGTAGCGGCAGCGGGCGGGGAGGACACACGTGAGAGCGCACGACCGCCACAGCGAGGGAACGGACGGCCGGGGCGGCATCCCCGACGGGCTGCTGATCGGCATCCTGGGGTTCCTGCTCGGCATGACGACGCTGGTGTGGACGGCCACCGGCCTCGCGGGCCTCCTCGCCCACGGCGTCTGGCCGTCCGGCGTCACCTTCACCCGCACGCCCCTGGCGATGCGCTTCCTGATCGCCGAACCCCACGACCTCGCGGGCGCCTGGCCCGACACCCCGGCGGGCGCCCTGTCGGGCTACGGACTGTTCTGGGGCCTGTTCATCGGCCAGCTGATGATCCTCATGGTCCTCACGGTGTTCGTGCTGGGCACCGTGGCCCGCTGGAGAGCGGGACGCGCACGGCGCCGTGCGGAGCGGGCGGCGGCCCCCGCACCGGCCGAGTCGGAGTCCCCGCAGGGCCAGACGCCGCCCCTGCACGAGGTGCCCACCCCGAGAACACCCGAGCCGGAACCCCCGGCGCCGACCGCCGTCCTGCCAGCGCCCGAACCCGCCGAGCCGGTGGCGGCCGCGTCCGCGCCCACGGCCGCACCGGTCAACGGCTGGGACACCTCCCGCGCCGGGAGCACCGTCCACTACGGCCCGCCCGACACCCGCCACACGACGGCCGCGCAGGCGGTCCGGGACGCGGAGGGCCCGGTCCTCGTCCTCACCTCCCACCCCGCCCTCTGGGAGGAGACGAAGGACGCCCGGGGAAAGCTGGGCCCCACCCACCTCTACGACCCCACCCACCGCTGCGACACCCCGGCACGCCTGCACTGGTCGCCCACCAGCGGCTGCGAGGACAAGGCGACGGCGACCGCGCGGGCCGCGGCCCTGCTGGCCCCCGTCCGCCCGGCCTCACGGCTCGACCAAGCGGTCAGCGACACCGCGGAGCTCCTGCTGCGCAGCTACGTGCACGCGGCCGCCGTGGACGGCCGCACGGTCCGTCACGTGCACCGCTGGGCCCAGGGCCTCCAGGTCCAGGACGCGGTCCGTGTCCTGCGCACCAGCCCGAAGGCGGCGCCCGGTGCCGCGGGTGAGCTTGAGGCGGCGCTCACCGCCCATCCCGAACGCCGGGACATGGCCCAGCAGCTGACGGCCCGTGCGCTGTCCGCCCTGTCCATGGTCAATGTGCGCGAGGCATGCACGCCGAACAGAAATGATGCGCTCGCGCTGGATTCCTTCATCGCTGAAGGGGGCACGCTCTATGTGGTGGGTGAAAGCATCGAGGACCCCCGCACCACCCCAGGGGCGATGCCCCTGTTGACGGCCCTCGCCTCAAGCGTGGTCGAGCACGGCCGGCGCATGGCCGCACGGTCATCCTCCGGTCGGCTCGACCCACCACTCACCCTCGTCCTGGACGATGTCGCCGCCGTGGCCCCGCTGCCCCTGCTGCCGGAGCTCCTCGCCACCGGTGCGGAGCAGGGCCTGCCGACCCTGGCCCTCCTGCGTTCCCGCGAACAGGCCCGCGCCCGCTGGCCGCACGACGAACTGCCGGTCTGACGAATCCCCGCTACCGGCCGGCCTCGGGCCGCGCCAGCACCATCTCCCACTCGTGCTCGTCGGGCTTGCCGGCCAGGGGCACGGTGACACCGCTCTCCGCGAAGCCCGCCTTCCGGTAGAAGCCCAACGCCCGCACGTTGTCGGGGTGGACGATGAGCCGCACCCGCTCCGCCCCGCGTCCCCACGCCCACGTCAGGGCCGCGTCGAACAGCGCCGCGGTCATCCCACCGCCCCGGTGTCCGGGCGCGACGTACACCCCGACGAGGTGTCCCTGCCGCTGCTCCACGGGCATCCCGGCCCAGTCCGTCGTCCCGGGGACCTCGATCAGGACGGAGACCGTCCCGACCCAGCTGCCGTCGCCAGCCTCGGCCACGAACTGCCGGGACGTTCCCGCCTCTTGCGCGGCGTTCGCGGTGCGGTCACGCCAGAAGCTGTCGGGCTGCGCCACGGCGTCCTCATAGGTCTCCAGGAAGGCCAGGTGCGCCACGGGGTCGCGGAGCGCGGTGAGCCGCAGCTCCTTCACCTTGGCCCATTCGTGAGCCAACACGGGCCGGACGACCGGGACTTCGGGACCTTCGGGGTCTTCGGAATCGTCAACGGGAGAGTCATTCATGACCGCCACGGTAAAGCACCACCACAACGCAGAAAGCCCCCGTGTCATCAGACACGGGGGCTTCCCCACAATTTGTTCGGCGGCGTCCTACTCTCCCACAGGGTCCCCCCTGCAGTACCATCGGCGCTGTAAGGCTTAGCTTCCGGGTTCGGAATGTAACCGGGCGTTTCCCCTACGCTATGACCACCGAAACACTATGAAACACTCAACCGCACCATGTGTGACACATGGGGTCGTTCGTGGTTTCAGAACCAACACAGTGGACGCGAGCAACTGAGGACAAGCCCTCGGCCTATTAGTACCGGTCAACTCCACACGTTACCGTGCTTCCATATCCGGCCTATCAACCCAGTCGTCTACTGGGAGCCTTACCCCATCAAGTGGGTGGGAGCCCTCATCTCGAAGCAGGCTTCCCGCTTAGATGCTTTCAGCGGTTATCCCTCCCGAACGTAGCCAACCAGCCATGCCCTTGGCAGAACAACTGGCACACCAGAGGTTCGTCCGTCCCGGTCCTCTCGTACTAGGGACAGCCCTTCTCAAGACTCCTACGCGCACAGCGGATAGGGACCGAACTGTCTCACGACGTTCTAAACCCAGCTCGCGTACCGCTTTAATGGGCGAACAGCCCAACCCTTGGGACCGACTCCAGCCCCAGGATGCGACGAGCCGACATCGAGGTGCCAAACCATCCCGTCGATATGGACTCTTGGGGAAGATCAGCCTGTTATCCCCGGGGTACCTTTTATCCGTTGAGCGACGGCGCTTCCACAAGCCACCGCCGGATCACTAGTCCCGACTTTCGTCCCTGCTCGACCCGTCGGTCTCACAGTCAAGCTCCCTTGTGCACTTACACTCAACACCTGATTACCAACCA
>NZ_JAAGMD010000536.1 GCF_010548465.1 Streptomyces sp. SID14436
ACCCCCGCGCACCCTCCCGGCCCCGCGGCCCGCCCCGCACACCGAGCGGACCGCCGCGCTGGCCGAGACCGGCACCGACGGCGCCCTCCCGGCGGCGGCCACCGGTGCGGCCCTGTTCCTGGCCGGAGTGGCCCTGCACCGCCGCTTCCGCACGCGTCCGCGGGGCTGACAGGCGTCCTCCGGTGCCCCGCACCCCGCGGGACCACGGGGCACCGGACGTCAGGCCGTCCCCCGGGACACGCCGGTGAGCAGCACCATCCCGGAGTCGCCGTAGTCCGGGAGGGTCGTGTCGCTGTCGATGCGGGTGACCGTGAGCTCACGGGTCAGCGGGGCGAAGACCCGGGTCACCGTGTCCGGGTCCACGGGGCAGCCGGGCCAGCGGGAGGTCGGGCCGATGCGGTACGTCGGCATGTTCTCCATGAACGCCGCCACCAGGTACCCGCCCGGACGCACCGCGCGGACGAAGGCGCGGCAGAACGCGGCGAACTCCGCGTGGTCCTCGGTGGCGCCCTCCGCGACGAAGTGCATCGAGGCCAGCCCGTACGCGCCCGGGGGCAGCGTGCGCACGTCGCCGTGGACCACCCGGACCGGCGCCAGCGCCCCCGCCAGGGTCGGCGGCACGTCCGGGTCGAGCCGCCGGCACAGCGCGTGGAACTCCTGCCAGCTGGCGTCCGGCCGGTGCTGCAACTGCTGCTCCAGGTAGGCCACGTTGCTCGCCCCGGCCTCCACGGCGTCGATCCGGCGGCTCACCGCCGACGCGAGGATCAGCGGATACAGGTTGGGCCCGGCCCCGAACTCCACCGACCGGTCGACACCGCGGCGCGGCAGCCGCCGGTAGAAGGCGCTGTGGTGGGCGATGACCGCCGCGTCGGACGGGTGCACGTCGCGGTAGTTCTCCGCCAGGTAGTCGGCGACCGGCCAGCTGTCCCAGTCCACGTCGTCGTTGTGTGTGGTCATGGCGTCCGCTCCTTCGCCCGCAGCGGGAAGCGCGCCGCCAGCCGGGTCAGCGTCCCGGCCAGCCGGTCCATGTCGTCGTCGGAGTTGAGCGTCGTGATCTGGACCCGGAAGCCGACCCGGTCGCGCGGCACCAGCGGGTAGGCCGCCAGCGTCACGTAGATGCCCTCGTCCCACAAGTAGGAGCCGACCGCGTCGATGTCGTCCGGGTTGGCGAGGGGGATCTCCACGATGGGCAGCCGGTCGGTGTTCAGGGTGTCCACCCCGAGGCCGTCGAGGTGGTCGAGCAGCCGCACCGTCTTGCGGTACAGGTCGGCCCGCATCGCGTCGCCGCGCCGGTCGTTCACGTCGAGCCCGGCCAACGCGGTGGCCAGCGACGCCGTGGGGGAGGGCCCGGAGTACAGGTAGGGCGCCGCGGCCGTCTTCAGCCGGTTCTTCAGGTCGGTCGGCAGCGCGAGGAACGCCAGCAGCGACGAGTACGCCTTCGAGAAGCCGCCGGTGAGCACGATCGAGTCGTAGCTCTCCCCGGTGTGCCGCACGATGCTGTTGCCGCGCAGGCCGTACGGGCACGGCTCGTCCGGCCCGCGCTCGCCGATCACCCCGAAGCCGTGGGCGTCGTCCACGTACAGGGTGGCGTCGGCGGCCCGGCAGATCGCGGCCAGGGCCGGCAGGTCCGGGATGTTGCCGCTCATGCTGTTGACGCCGTCCAGGCACACCAGCCGGGGCGTGCCCGGCGGCACCGAGTCCAGCAGGGTGTTCAGCTCGCCCGGCCGCTCGGCGTGGAAGCGGTGCAGGGTGGCCCCCTGGGCGCGCGCCACCACGCAGCCGTCGTACAGGGTGCGGTGCGCGGTCGCCTCCACGAACACGTGCCCCTGGTCGGCGAGGGCGGGGATCACCGAGGAGTGCATCAGGGTGAGGGTCGGCAGCAGCAGGGTGTCGGGGGCGCCCAGCAGCGCCGCCAGACGCTCCTCGATGTCCGGGTACAGCCGGGGACTGCCCAGCAGCCGCGACCAGCTGGGGTGGGTGCCCCACCGGCGCACGGCGGGCCCCACCGACTCCATGATCTCCGGGTCCCAGTCGAAGCCCAGGTAGTTGCAGGACGCGAAGTCGATCAGCCAGTGGTCGCCGCTGCGGATGTGCCGCCCGCGCACCTCGTCCAGGACCGCGTCGCTCATCGGACTGGTGCGCCGCAGCCGGTCCAGTTCGGAGCGGTGCGCCCGCTGCCGCACCCGCAGGGCCCGCGCGGCCTGCTCCTCGCCGTCCGCGCCCCGTCCGGCCCGGCGGGGCCCGGGCGCGTAGTGCCGCCGGCCGGGCCGGCGCAGCACGTGGGCGCTCTCCTCCACCGTCATGGGCCGGGCGAACAGATAGCCCTGGCCGAAGCGGCACCCCATGGCGGACAGCAGGTCTCGCTGGGCGGACTCCTCGATGCCCTCGGCGATCACCTGCAGCCCGAGGGTGTCGGCGATCCGCACGATGCCCTCGACCAGCGCCACCTGCTGGGTGTCCTGCGTGATGTCGTCGATGAAGGTCTTGTCGATCTTCAGCACGTCGATCGGGAAGTCGCGCAGGTACCGCAGGGAGGAGAAGCCGGTGCCGAAGTCGTCGACCGCGATGTGCACCCCGAGGTCCTTCAGCGAGTCCAGCACGGTGCGGATCCGGTCGTCGTGGCGCAGCAGCACCGTCTCCGTCAGCTCCAGCTGGAGCGATCCGGGCACCAGCCCCGGGGTGCGCAGGGCCTCGCCGACCTGCTCCACGAACCCGACGTCCCGGAACTGGCGGGCCGAGACGTTCACGCTCACGTACGGCGGCCGGTCCCCGCCGTTGGCGCGCTGCAGTCCGGCGATGTCGTTGACCGCGTTCTCCAGCACCCACGAGCCCAGCGGCGCGATGTGCCCGGTCTCCTCGGCCAGACCGATGAACTGCTCCGGCGGTATGGGCGCGCGGGACCCGTGCGGCCAGCGGACCAGCGCCTCGAAACCGACGACCTCACCGGCCGCGATGTCGACGACGGGCTGGTAGCGCAGTGTGAACTCCTTGCCGGCCACCGCCCGCGCCAGCTGCGACTGCAGGTCGTGCCGCTCGACCATGCGGTCCTGCAGCAGCGGCCGGAAGCGCCGCCACTGCCGCTTGCCGGCCGCCTTCGCCGCGTACAGGGCGAGGTCGGCGTGGCGGAGCAGTTCCTGCGCGTCCGCGCTGTCGCGTGCCGTGGCCACGCCGACGCTGGCGGAGACCGTGACCGACTCGTCGGCCAGCTCGAAGGGCCGGCTGAGGGTCTGGATGATCTGGGTGGCCAGCGACTCGGCGTCCAGAGGCTCGCGGGCGTCCTCCATCAGCACGGCGAACTCGTCCCCGCCGAGCCGGGCGGCGGTGTCCGTGCGGCGCAGGGCCCGGGACAGCCGGTTGCCCACCGCGACGAGCAGTCCGTCGCCGGCCGCGTGCCCCAGGGTGTCGTTGACCAGTTTGAAGTCGTCCAGGTCGATGAAGAGCAGGCACACCAGCGAGGATTCGCGGCGGCCCCGCAGCAGGGCGCGTTCGATGCGTTCCAGCAGCAGGGTGCGGTTGGGCAGCCCGGTCAGCGCGTCGTGGAAGGCGCGCTGGGTCAGTTCGTGCTCCAGGCGCCGCTGCTCGGTCACGTCCCGCAGGGTCACCACCAGCCCGGCCACGGTCCGCTCGGCGCGGAAGTCGCTGCACCGCACCTCCACCTCGACGCGGCCCTCGCGGCGCCGCACCCACCAGTGGTCGTGCCCGGCGCGGGACTGCCTGTCCCGCACGGCGGCGAGTTCCCGCACGGCCCGCTGGCGGTCCGCCGGGTCGAGCAGCCCGGGCAGGGAGTTCCCGGCGAGGTCGGCGGTGCCGAACACCGACGCGGCGGACGGGCTCGCGTACCGGATGGTGTCGTCGTCCTCCACGATCAAAATGACGTCGGAGGCGTTGCGGACGAGGGTGCGGAAGTAGGCCTCGCTCTCCCGCTGGATGATCTCCCGTCGGAGCACCAGCCGTTCCATCGCCAGTCCGACGTGGGACGCCAGGATCTCCAGCGGCCCCCACGCCTCGGCCAGCGCCCGGTCGGGGCCCGCGACGAGCAGGACCCCGGGGACCCGTTCCGCCGGGCGGTCGGGCTGGGTCATCGGGCAGAGCAGGACCGCGGGCATGCCCTGCAACGCGCCGGCGAGTTCCGGGCCGAGGTCGCCGGGGGTGACGAGCCGGCTGCCCTCGGGGGTCAGTTCCGCCACCCGGTCGGCCGGCAGCAGCAGCGTCCGGTGGTCGACGCCCGGGCCGAGCACCCGGTCCACGGCCGTCTCGCAGGAGAACACCACCTCGCTGGGACGGACGGCCGACACGAGGCTGGCGCCCGTGCCGTGCAGGGCCAGTTCGCGGGCGACGGCACGGCGGTGGGCCACCACCATGCTGCCGAGCCGGAGGATCACCAGCAGGAACAGTCCGGCGGAGAAGGCGGCGATCACGGTGGCGTCGTGCGCCGTGCGCGTCACCCCCTCGTAGAGCAGGATCCCGGGGGGGATGAGCGTGGCCACGGCCAGGACGACCAGCCGCCGGGGCGGCGGCAGCAGGGACGGGGAGCGGCGCTGGGGGAGGGCGGTGGTCAGCCGGACCATGGAGGGGTGCAGGGCGGCCAGTCCCCAGGCCGTGTAGAAGACGATCCACCCGGCGTCCAGCAGGGTTCCCACCTGCCACATGGCCCTCAGCTGCAGCAGCCCGTAGCCGATGTCGAAGCAGAGCAGGGTGAGGGTGCCGAGCACGAGCAGCCGGATGGACCGGTCGGCGCTGCTGAGCGGGGCCGGACTCAGCAGCCGGACCAGCAGCGCCAGCACCAGGATGTCGCCCAGCGGGTAGGCGATGCTGATCGCCCGCTGCTCCCAGGTCAGCCCCTGTACCTCGGTGAGCGGCTGCACCAGGTACACCCACACCGGCAGGGCGAGCCCCCCGGTGACGATCATCGCGTCCAGGAGGCTCGGCAGGTCGCGCCGCGGGTACCGGTACCGGATGAGGCCGGACAGGCCGACGGCGAGCAGGGGGTAGGTCGCGAGATAGAGGGCGTCCGCGGGGGACGGGAAGGGATTGGCGGCGCCGAAGTACTCCTCCATCACGTTGTAGTACGTGTCGCCCGCGATGAAGGTGAGCAGCCCGCCGGCGAGGACCCACCAGGGCCAGGTGTGGGCGGGCCGGTTGATGCGGATGCCGGTCACGACGGCGGCGACGCCCGACAGGCCGATGACCGCCCACAGCGGCGCACAGGCCGCCGGGACCATCAGATAGACGACGGTCGCCACGGCGACGAACGCTGTGTAGCCCGCCATCAGCCGGGCCGCCGGAAGCGAGCGCATACGCCATCCCCCATCGGGGAGACCAGGTGGCTCAGTCGCCTGGTCTGACTGTCCCGACGATGGTAGACGCCGGGGCCCGCGCGCTGCATCTCGAAGGGCGGGCCCCGGGGCCGGTCAGTCGCCCGGGCGGTGGTACCGCCGGTGCAACTCCTTGATCTCCTGGGTGAGTTCGGGGGCGGGCCCGGCGACCTGCACCCCGGGGGCGACCTCCTCGACGGGCAGCGGCCGCACCGGCGGGGCGGGCACACCGAACTCGTCGAGCCAGCCGGTCAGCTGCGCGGAGGAGGCGGCGTACACGATGCGGCCCAGGCCCACCCACGCGTGCGCGGCTGCGCACATCGGGCAGTGCTCCCCGGAGGTGTAGACGGTGGCGGCGGCGCG
The DNA here is from genome assembly GCF_010548465.1 of Streptomyces sp. SID14436. GTDB lineage: Bacteria > Actinomycetota > Actinomycetes > Streptomycetales > Streptomycetaceae > Streptomyces. Next base: position 5,679 of record NZ_JAAGMD010000536.1, read on the forward strand.
TTCCGCCGGGGTCATGCGTTCCGCGGCCCAGCGCGCCAGCTCGAACTCGGGGTGCCGGGTGCGGTCCCCGGCGGCCGTGCGGTTGCGGTCCTCGGCCAGCACGGTGCCGTCGCCGGACACGAGGACCGAGCCGAAGGGGTCGTCACCCGCCTCCAGCGCCTCGGCCGCCAGCTCCACGCAGCGGCGCAGGTACGACAGTTCGGCTTCCTTCACGACCATGACCGGCCTTCCTCGACGCGGGTGACCACTGTTGCCGATCAAGGTAACCCGCGGGCCGTGCGGTGTGATTCCCGACGCGTTCCCGGCCGGCCGGGGACACCGGACCGGCGCCGGCCGCGGGACGGGCCGGGGCGCGGGCCCGGAGGACTCCGGTGGCCGGGCAGGCCCCATTTCCGTTGCCCGTGACGGCGCCGCCGTGCTGGAGTGGGCGGCATGGACCATGCCGCGCTCCTCGCCCTGTTCGACGCCGAGGTCCGCCGGGGAGCGCGGCCCGACGGCCCGGGCGCCCGGATCGAGCGGACGGCGGCCGTGGTCCGGCAGACCGCACCGGAGCACGGCTGAACGGCGTGCTGTGGTCCGCGCTCACGGAGCGGGACGCGGACGCGGTGATCGCCGAGCAGATCAGCCGGTTCACCGGTCTCGGCCGGGCCTGCGAATGGAAGCTGTACGGCCACGACCGGCCCGCCGACCTCGGCCGGCGGCTGGTGGCGGCCGGATTCACCCCGGGCCCGGACGAGACCCTGATGATCGGTGAGATCGCCGCGCTCAACCTCGACGCGGCACCGCCCGAGGGCGTCGACGTCGTGCCGGTCACCGATCCGGCGGGCGTCGCTCTGGTCGCGGCGGTGCACGAGCGGGTCTTCGGCACCGACGGTTCGCGCCTGCGCCGCGACCTCCTCGCCCGGCTCGCCGACGGCTCCGGCACGGTGTCCGCCGTCCTCGCCCTCGCCGGGGGCGAGCCGGTGAGCGCGGCCCGGCTGGAACTGGTCCCCGGTACCGGATTCGCCGGCCTGTGGGGCGGCGGCACCCTGCCCTCCTGGCGGGGCCGGGGCGTCTACCGCGCGCTGGTCGCCCACCGGGCCCGGACAGCGGCGGAGCACGGCTGCCGGTACCTCCAGGTCGACGCCTCCGCGGAGAGCCGACCGGTCCTGGAGCGCCTGGGCTTCGCCGCGCTCACCACCACAACCCCCTATGTTCACCTCCCCTAGGAGTGTTCGACACCCCTGATCCGCTCATCGCGGAGGCCGGGCGGCGGACGGGCCGCCCGGCCCCGGCGGGGTCCCTCGGAACGGGTCACGTCCTGCGGGTGGTCCTCGCCGCCGTGGCGGCGCACACGGCGCCCAGCACCACGGCCAGGGCCCCGATGATGATGTTGTTCCAGATCACACCGGCGTCCGGGCTCTCGCCGACGATCCACGGCGAGACGATCATCCAGACGCCCAGGGCGCACATGGCCCAGCTCAGCCCGTACATACGGGCCGGGGCGGCGGTGAAGCCGAGCGCCAGCAGGCCGATGGCGATGCCCACGATCAGGTTGTGGGTCACCAGGGCGGGCTGGCTGGTCGTGTAGTGCAGGATCCACGGGGACACCGCGCAGTACAGACCGAGCAGGAACACCGGTCCGTCCACGAGGGCCACATCGCGACCGCCGAGCATCCGGTCGTAGCGGGCGCGCATTTCGGAGGCATCGGGGTGGCCCGTGATGTCACCCCTCGGGTGCGAGACGTTGGCCATGGTCGTCTCCTTCGCTGGCAGTCCTGACCGTCTGTGCGGCGGTATGCGGTAAATGCCTTGCGTTAGCTCATTCTGCTCTTATTTGTTCTTTATGTGTAGGGCCGGACCGGGGTGCGTGGACCGATGCGCATCGGCCACCGTGACTGGTCTACACCCTTGACTGGTACAGACCAAAGCGGTTGAGTGTGCCTCCACACCCCCCACCACGGCCGCCCCACCGCCCGTGACCGGTCACCGGTGCGCGCGGGCGGGGTGAGCGACCTCGCGTCCTCTCCCGCCGGAGCGGCCGTGTCCCGCAAAGGAGTTGGTCCCTTGTCGAGACACCGCATCGCCGCCGCGCTCACCGTGCTCGCCCTGGCCGGCAGCGCCCCCGTGCTCCTCCCCGCCGCGCCCGCCTCCGCCGCCGCGTGTTCCAGTTACCCGAACTGGGTGGCCGGAAAGGCGTACAACGCCGGTGACATCGTGCGCTACACCGACGGCCGGGCGTACATCGCCGAGCACGCCAATCCGGGCTACGACCCGGTCATCAGCACCTGGTACTGGGAGCCGTACGCCTGTGACGGCAACGGGCCCGGCACGCCGGTCGGCACCTTCGTGGTGTCCGAAGCCCAGTTCAACCAGATGTTCCCGAACCGGAACTCCTTCTACACCTACAACGGGCTGAAGGCCGCGCTCAGCGCCTACCCGGGCTTCGCGAACACCGGCAGCGACACGGTGAAGAAGCAGGAGGCCGCCGCCTTCCTGGCCAACGTCAGCCACGAGACCGGCGGTCTGGTGCACGTGGTGGAGCAGAACACGTCCAACTACCCGCACTACTGCGACTGGGGACAGCCCTACGGGTGCCCGGCCGGCCAGGCCGCCTACTACGGGCGCGGCCCGATCCAGCTGAGCTGGAACTTCAACTACAAGGCGGCGGGCGACGCGCTCGGCATCGATCTGCTGAACAACCCCTGGCTGGTGCAGAACGACGCGGCCGTCGCCTGGAAGACGGCTCTGTGGTACTGGAACACCCAGACCGGTCCCGGGTCGATGACCGGGCACAACGCCATGGTGTCGCAGGCGGGCTTCGGTCACACCATCCGCAGCATCAACGGCTCGCTGGAGTGCGACGGACGGAACCCGGCGCAGGTGCAGAGCCGGGTGACCAAGTACCAGCAGTTCACCCAGATCCTCGGGACGTCGCCCGGCGGCAACCTGTACTGCTGACGCGGCACGGTACGCCATGGTGTCATGCACCTGACCATCCGGACGGCCGCGGCGCACCGGGCACCCCGGCGCGCCGCGGCCGTCCCCGGACGAAGGGCCTCCACCATGCGCACCCCCCACGCCCTGCTGACCGCGTCCGCCGCGGCCGTCGCGCTGGCCGCGACCGTCGTGGCACCCGGGCAGGCAGCCGGCGCCGACGCGGTCCCGCCGCCCGGCGTGTACTACGTGCAGAGCACG
>NZ_JAAGMD010000560.1 GCF_010548465.1 Streptomyces sp. SID14436
GCGCACGGCGCACCGCCCGGGGGCGGCGCGGGCCGCGCACGCTCCGGCGGTCCGGGCGGCAAGCGGCGCACCTCGACGTTCGTCGCCGGCGCCGTCGGCGTGCTGGTGGTGATCGCCGCCGCCCTCTACGTCACGAGCATCGAGGACGGCAAGAAGAAGGACACCGTCACCACGTCCCCGTCGCCCACCGCCACCGCCGAACTGCCCCCCGGGGTGGAGTGCAGCGGTGACAGCTGCACCGGCAAGGACGCGGAGGCCATGGGGTGCAGCGGAGACCTCGTGACCACGGCGAAGACCGCGACCGTCGGCACCACCACCGTCGAAGTCCGCTACAGCGAGGCCTGCTCCGCCGCCTGGGGCCGCATCACCCAGGCCACGCAGGGCGACGCGGTGGAGGTCACCGCGGGCAAGGCCAAGCAGACGAACGACATCACCGAGGTCGGCGACACGGTGACGTACACGGCGATGGTGGCCGTGAAGAGCGCGGAACAGGCGAACGCCTGTGCGGTGCTGGCCTCCGGCGAGGAGGGCTGCACCGAGTGACGCGGCCGGGGCGCCGACCGGCCCGACGAGGGACGCGCCCCGCACCCGTGCCCGGACGGCCCGGCGGCTGACCGGGGCACCGGCCCGGCCCTCCATGGGGGTCTCGAACGGGCTTCGTGGGGGATGTGTGGCGGCGGGCATGGCCCGCCGCGGCGGGGGCAGTCGACTGGTACCCCCACGGGAGTCCGGCAGCGGTTTCCCGACGGCGGCCGCACCTGTCCCCCCTCTCCCGGACGGGCGCGGCCGCCTTCTCCGTGTGCCTCCCGTCCTCTTCCCGTCCTCCGCACAGCGGACGGCGCGGTCACCCTGCGTACAGGAGACGGTCGCTCTGTGGGGTGGGCCACAGGGAGCCCGACCGTCCGGGCCGGCGGATGCGCGATAGCCTGACCGCTGGATCTCTCTTGACGCCAAGAGATCGATCATCCGTCGGCGATCCTTCCGTACCGGTGATCGATCGTCGCGGCGGGCACCGGTCACGAGCCGGAAGCGGGATCCCGCACCCCGGGGCAGGGACCGCCCCACCGCCAGCTGTCATACGGAGAACGCCATGACCCGCACCCCCGTGAACGTCACCGTCACCGGCGCGGCCGGCCAGATCGGTTACGCCCTGCTCTTCCGCATCGCCTCCGGCCAGCTGCTCGGCGCGGACGTGCCGGTCAAGCTGCGCCTGCTGGAGATCACCCCGGCGCTCAAGGCCGCCGAGGGCACGGCCATGGAGCTGGACGACTGCGCGTTCCCGCTTCTCCAGGGCATCGACATCACGGACGACCCGAACGTGGCCTTCGACGGCTCCAACGTCGCGCTCCTCGTGGGCGCCCGCCCGCGCACCAAGGGCATGGAGCGCGGCGACCTCCTCGAGGCCAACGGCGGCATTTTCAAGCCTCAGGGCCAGGCCATCAACGCCCACGCGGCGGACGACATCCGCGTGCTGGTCGTCGGCAACCCGGCCAACACCAACGCGCTCATCGCCCAGGCCGCCGCGCCGGACGTGCCCGCCGAGCGGTTCACCGCGATGACCCGCCTGGACCACAACCGCGCGCTGACCCAGCTGTCGAAGAAGACCGGTGTCCCGGTCTCCGAGATCAAGAAGCTGACGATCTGGGGCAACCACTCCGCGACCCAGTACCCGGACATCTTCCACGCCACCGTCGCCGGCAAGAACGCCGCCGAGGTCGTCAACGACGAGAAGTGGCTGGCCGAGGACTTCATCCCGACCGTCGCCAAGCGCGGTGCCGCGATCATCGAGGCGCGGGGCGCCTCGTCGGCCGCCTCCGCCGCCAACGCCGCCGTCGACCACATCCACACCTGGGTCAACGGCACGGCCGAGGGCGACTGGGCCTCCATGGGCATCCCGTCGGACGGTTCCTACGGCGTGCCGGAGGGCCTCATCTCCTCCTTCCCGGTGACCGTCAAGGACGGGACGTACGAGATCGTCCAGGGCCTGGAGATCAACGACTTCTCCCGCGCCCGCATCGACGCCTCCGTCAAGGAGCTCGAGGAGGAGCGCGAGGCGGTCCGCGGTCTCGGCCTCATCTGAGCGAACCAGACGCTGCGCGAGCCCCGGGCTCAGGGCCCCGTACCGGTCACGGCCGGTGCGGGGCCCCGCTGCGTCCGGGCGGGCGGCGGTCCCTGCGTCCGGGCGCTCGGAACACGGATCCCTGGCCAAAGATTGACGCACATCACAGGGTCACCATCTTGACATTCCGATGCCGGTGGTTCCCGATCACCCCTATGCTGATGCACCTTCACTCGTCGGGTCACCCCTGACCCTCGCGCTCCCGAAGGATCGGCATGAGCACCGCACCCGTGCCGCGACAGCCGCCGCACCCGCAGAGCCCGGCCCCGCCGGATCCGCCGCCCGCCGTGCCGCGCGCCAGCGAAGCCACCCGGCTGCTGTGCGCCGGGACCTACCAGGACGCCACGTACCGGGACCGCGTCATCGAGGAGCTCTACCTCAAGGAGCACCGGATCGCCGCGCCCGCGCTCGGCCACGACGCGGCCCGGGTCCTCGCCCACGCCCTGCGGGCCCGCCGGGAGGAACTGGGCTGGTCCGCCGCCGTCCTGGCGCTCTGGGCGGTGGGACTGCCGCTCAGCGGCTGGCTGTTGACCGGGCCGCTGCTGGCCGGACTGGTGCTCGCCCTCGCCCCCGCGCGCCGCGGCGGTCAACAGGGCTCCGCCTACCGGGTGCTGGTCCTGGCCGCCGGACACCTCGTCTTCGCCGTCACCCTGGCCGTGCTGCTGGGCGCCGCGTTCGGCGCCTTCTCCCCGGCCGGGACGGGCTCCTCCTACGACTCCTCGTCGTCGTACGACCCCTACGCCCCCTACGGCGACGCCTCGGCCTACGGCAGCTCGGACGGCACCTCCGACCTGCTCGACGTGCTGTTCCCGGTGTTCGGGGGCGGCGGGGTGGAGCCCTGGCGGGCCTGGACCGGGCTCGGGACGCTCGTCCTGATCGCCCTGTGCGCCGCCGCCCGGCGCGACCGGTTCGCCCGCGTCTTCGCCGGGGAACTGTCCCCCGACCACTTCGCGGACCCGGCCGACGACCCCGCCGAGCAGGCCGACGGCGAGCGCTTCCGGCGGGTCCTCACCCGCATCCGGCGGGAGCAGCACGCGCCGCTGATCATGTACGACGAGGCCCGCCCGTTCCTCGGGGCGGGGTCGGCGTACGACACCTGGGTGCTCGCCGTCGAGCTGCGGCCGGACCCGGACGCCGCCCAGCAGCCGCTCAGCAACCGCGCCATTCTGGAGAAGATCCGTCCGCTGCTCGCCCAGCTGCGGGTGCCCGCCGAGCACGCCGGACCCGCCGTCCGTGACCGGCTGCGCCGGCTGGAGATCGACGAGTGCGTGTTCCTGCCCGTCGAAGGACTGGCCGGGCGGGACGAGGCGCCCTACTCCGCTGCCGCCTTCGAGCAGCACCGGGACCGTGCCGTCGAGGAGGGCGGGGAGCGGCGGCGGCACTTCCTGCGCATCCGGGTCGGCGGCTGGGAGGAGGAACTGGTCGTCACCGTCTTCGTGCGGGTCCACACCCAGGGCGGCATGCTCATGCTGGAGATCGCCCCGCACGTGCTGACCCCGGTCCGCCCCGGGTTCAGGGACGCCGACCGGGAAGCGCTGCGGATCCGCACCGCCGCCCCGGCCGCCAAGGCGGCCGCGGCGCTGGCCCAGGTGCCGCGCTCCGCCGGGCCCGCCCTGGGCACCCTCGGCCGGGGCGCGGCCGACCTGTGGCGGCTGCTGACCGGCGGGCACACCGACGCGCCCCCGGAGGGGCCCGCGGCGTCCGTGCGGGAACTGGCGGCGGTGAGCGCCGGATCCAAGTTCCAGGAGATGGACGTGGCCCGGTACCTGCGCAGCGTCCAGGACCGGATCGGGCGCGGAGTGCGCCAGGCGTTGGCCGAAGCCGGTTACGAGACCGGCGAGTTCATGCAGAAGATCGTCAACATCAGCAACGGCGCCGTGCACATCGACCGGGTCGAGGGGTCCACCTTCGCCATCGGCGACCACGCCCGTGCGACCAACGGCGGCCCCGGGCCGCAGAGGGGACCCAGGACACATGGCACACGATGAACCGGCCGTCCGCATCGGGGACGTCACGGGCAGCACCTTCGCCGTCGGCAGCCACGCCCACGCCGAGAGCCACCACGGCGTTCCGGGCGGGTCCGACCCGGCCGCCCGGGAACTTCTGCGGGCCGTCCGCGATTTGCGGGCGGATCTGGCCCGGGTGCGGCAGAGTGAGCAGACCGCACAGCTGGACGAGGCGCTGGCGGACACCGAGGACGAGATCGACCGCACCGGCGCGGTGGGCGAGAGCCGCCGCCGCAGGGTGCGGGAGCTCCTGACGGATGCCCAGGCCCTGACGGCGGTGCTGGCCTCGGCCGCCACCGTCGCGGGGCTGCTCGGCATGTGACGCGGGCGGCGAGCGAGACGAGGGGGATGCGATGACCGGGGGACCGCGGTACTGGAACGAGGACTCCCAGCGCTGGGAGGAGGCGGACGCCGACGGCGCCGCCGCCGGGCCCGGCGGGGCAACCGGGGGAGGTGCCGACGCCCCCACCGGGCCGGGCGGGTGGCCCACGCCCACCGTGGTCTCCGCCCACGACCCCGGCCCCGCCGCGCCGCCGGAC
>NZ_JAAGMD010000582.1 GCF_010548465.1 Streptomyces sp. SID14436
GCCGCCGGCCGCGCCGGCGGGCGGCGTGCGGCCGGGTACGGGCGGGGCCGGGTCCGCTCCGCTGCTCTGCTCCTTCCTGGCGCTGCCCGCGCCCGTCGTGCCGGTCGTCCGCCTCGTCGTTCCCGCCGGGCCGCCGGCCGCCGGGTTCCCGGCCGGGCATGGGCCGGGGACGCAACGCTGTCTGTTCCATCGATCGCCTCCGTCCGGAGAGCTACCCGGCGGGCGGCGGGCCGACGAGCCACGAACGAGTGAGACTGAGGGGCGGTCAGGAGTGGGTAGCGACCCGGCCGAAGGGGGTGCTGAGCAGCGCCGCCCCGCCCTGGAGCGGCAGCGGCAGCGCGGGCCGGCGGTCGGGGAGGAAGCCGTGGGCGCGCCGGGACAGCCACGCGTCCTTGTACCGGTCGACGCTGCGGTGCCAGTGCAGGATGCCCGCCATCCAGTTGCGCAGGTCCTCCACGTAGTCCCGCATGATGTCCCGGGCCTCCCGGGACAGCTCGAAGTCCTCGTAGACCACCGGCAGTTCGTGTTCCACCACGTGCTCGAACTGGGTGAGGCGGCGGCTCATCAGGTCGTGCACGATCCGCAGGCCGGTCGGGTAGTCGCAGCCGAAGAAGGTCTGCACGACGAGGATCGCGTTGTGGATCTCGCCCTCGTACTCGATCTCCTTCTGGTACGAGAAGACGTCGTTGAGCAGGCAGGCGAAGTCGACGGCCGCGTTCTCCAGGGAGCGGACGGGGCCGCTGCGGTAGACCTCGGGCGGGACGGCCGGGCCGTGGCCGGTGCGGCACAGGCTCAGCGTGAGGTCCGAGCCGAAGGTCTGGCGGCGCATCTCCAGGTAGTCCACGGGGTCGGGCACCCGGTGGACGATCTGGTTGGCCAGCTCCCACAGCCAGCTCTCGGTCATGACGTTGACCGCGTTCTTCAGCGGGCCCCGCTGCTCGGGGGTCATGGTGGCCGTGGTGCGCGCCCACAGGTCGATGAGGGAGCGTTCCATCGCGTTGGCGGGGGCCGGCACCGGTTCGCCGTCGATCGGCATGCAGTCCGACAGCCGGGCGGTGGTCACCCGGGCGGTGGCCAGGTCGCGCCGGTGGCCGTAGACCAGGGGGTAGTAGTCGTCGCCGTAGGTGCCGAAGGCGAGCCACTGGGCGCTGAGGTCGAGCGCCCCGGGGGTGGCGTCCGGGTCGATGCCGGCGGAGCACAGGGCGAGGTCGTAGGCGTCGAGTTTGTCCTCGTCCCAGACGCCCTCGGAGAGGATGCCCATGCGCCGGCACCAGTCGGCGAGGTGGCCGCGGGAGGCGTCCAGGTGGGGGCTCAGCGCCAGCGGGAACGGCATGCGGATGTCGGGGATGACGGAGGGGCCGACCTTCTGGTACGGCACGTGGGTGTGGGCGCGCAGCCGCTCGGCGCCCGCCGCGGTGAGCAGCGCCCGCACGTCGGCGGCGGAGGTGCCGGGGCCGGTGGGTCCTGCCGGTCCCGCGAGGGCGCCCCGGGGGGTGGTGGTGCGCGCGCCCTCGTTCATGTAGCGGCTGGAGCGCAGGTGCCATTCGTGGCCGCCGGACTGCCAGTCCTGGAGCCCCTTCGCGTACGCGGCGACGGCCGCGGCCTCGTGCGGGGCGAGGCCGTTCTCCAGGGCGACGGCGGGCACTTCGGTGAACGCGGTGTGCTCGAACTGGTGGAGCCGTGAGGTGAGGACGTCGTTGACGATGTCGGCGGCCTCCTGGGTGGTGCAGCCGAAGAAGGTCTCCACGACGAGGACGCCGTTGCTGTTCTCGCCCTCGTCCTCGACCTCGCGCTGGTAGGAGAACAGGTCGTTGCGCAGGTGGACGGCGTCGGAGAAGGTCTCCATGAGGACCCGCAGCGGCCGGGTGCCGGCGACGGCGGCGGGCACTTCGGCGGTGGCGTACTCGACGAGTCCCGCGGACCAGGGCGCGCCGCCCACCTTGCGGCGCATCTCGATGTACTCGACGGGATTGGCGATCCGGCCCTCGTTGATGTTGGACAGTTCCCACAGGGACTCGTTGAGCAGGTGCTCGGTGGCGACGGCGAACCGGCGGCGCCAGTCGGCGGACATGGCGGGCACGGTGCGCGCCCACAGGTCGGCGAGGCCCGCCTCGACCGGGTTCTCCGGCACGGGGACGGGGGTAGCCGGGTCGGCGGGCATGAAGAGGGGCAGCCGGTCGAGGTGGGCCTTGCCGGCGGAGCGGTCCTGGGTGCGCTTGTACTTCTCCAGGAAGTGGTCGTCGAAGAAGAAGACCCACACGTACCAGTCGGTGATGAGGGACAGGGCGGGGCCGTCGCAGTCGGGATGGGTGTAGGCACAGAGCAGGCCGTAGTCGTGTGCGTCGAGATCGGCCTGCTCCCAGACTCCGGACCCTTCCAGCATGCCCATCTCGCGGGCCCACGCCGTCGAGTGGGCCCGGGCCTCGTCGACGTGCGGGTTGAGCCGCGCGGGGTGCGGCAGGTAGAAGTGCGGGAGTTCGAACGGCTGCGTCATGGCCGGGCACTACCCGGGCCGCCGGGGCGGCATCCACCGGCCCGGACATGATCACACCATCGCGTGAAACCGGTGGTGATACGGGAGTTCGGGGCGGTTCCGTGCCCTACTCCCGTACCTGGATGAGGGCGTGGGTGCCGCTGACCCGCCAACGCTGGTCCTCCGCCGCGACCAGGGCGGCCTCGGTGGCCGGCGCCAGGCCGGTGATCACGTCGGACTTCAGCGTGCGCAGGGCGGCCACCGGCCCGGGGAAGTGGGCGGTGACGTCGGCGAAGGGCGTGACCGGGGGCCACCGCCGGTCACCCACCAGCCGCCGGTAGTTGAGGTCGCCCTTGACCACGGTGAGATCGGCGGCGGCGAGGCCGGCACGGAGGTCGCCGGGCATGTCCTCGTACGGCAGGGGCGAGCAGAAGAAGGCGTGCGCGCCGATCCGGAGGCGGCCGTCGGCGAGGGCGTGCCACAGCAGGTGCCCGTACTCCGCCGCCGCTCCCTGGGCGTCGCGCAGCCGGCGGACGGCGTCGACGACGTCGGCCGTGGTCGCGTCGGAGACGTAGTACGGGTACGGCTTGACGTGCAGCACGGCCCGGGCGATGCGGCCGTGGGCCAGGAGGTGGGCGAGCAGCAGCAGGTCGGGGACGAGTTCGCGGCCGGCGTTGTCGGCGATCAGGGCGAGCGTGGCCCCGCCGGAGCGGTCGTCGAGGAGCTGCCGCAGGCGCTCGCTGTCGTCGGCCACCAGGCCGGGTGCGGCGGCGGTCTCCTCGGCGCCCTCGGCGGACAGCCGGAAGCCGAGGTCGGCGCGGTTGCCCCACAGCGAGCCGTGCAGCAGGGCCTGCTCGCGTTCGGCGGCGGGCCGGGCGGCGAGGTCGTCGAGGGCGGCCAGTTCCTCCGCCGTCGCGGGGGAGTCGAGCTCGGCCAGCTTCGACGGCCGGAAGGGGTCGATGCCCTGCCAGGGGCCGGGTCCGAAGTACCCGACGGCGTCCAGCAGTTGCCGGTAGAACCAGCTCTCGGACCACAGCCACGGCACGTCGAACCAGGACAGTCCCGCGTACCGCGCCATGCCCCAGGCGAGCCAGTCGTCCCGGTCGTGCGCCTCGGCGGGGAGGGGTTCGATCACGCCCTCGGTGCACCGGGCCAGCAGGGCGTCGAGGGCGCGGTGCTGTGCGGGTTCGTAGGGGAAGGACTCGCGCACCTGCCGGATGATCGCCGGGTGCCGTTCGGCGAGCACGCTGTGGGGGAACGAGCCGGGCTCGTTGCCGAGGATCACGTCGGCGGCGGGGGTGTGGGGCATGCGGCTCACCGTAACGCGCGGGGCGGGCGGGACGCCGCGGCCCGCCTCACACGGGGGCGATCTCCCTCTCCAGGCGGGCGGCCAGGCTGAGGTAGCGCGCACGCCGGGTCACCGGCACCAGTCCGCGGATGAGGATCTGCCACATCTCGGCGGTGCGGCGGGGCTGCCGGGCGACGGGTTCGCGGGACCGGCCCACCACGCGGGTGCCGATGAAGAAGCAGACCAGGGAATGGGCGACGACGTCGATGTCGACGTCGGGGTGGACGTCGGCCTCCTTGACCGCGCCGAGCAGCCGGGCCGTCACGATGTCGAGCCACTCGGTGAAGGGGTGGCTGAGCGGCGGGCGCGGCCGGGTGCCGCCGGTGGCGAGCCGGAGTCCGGCGCGCAGGACGGGGTCCTCGGCCGACAGCCGGGCTATGGAGAAGGTGAGGCGCATCAGCGCCTCCAGCGAGGTGTGCCCCCGCGTCTCGGTCTCCCGGGCCAGCCTGCGGCAGGTGCGGGACTGCAGTTCCAGGATCGCGTGCGCGAGGTCCTCCTTCGCCGCGAAGTGGAAGTAGAGGGCGCCCTTGGTGACATGGGCGTGCTCGACGATGTCACTGAGACTGGTCGATTCATAGCCCTGCCGGTCGAACAGTTCGGCGGCGGCCGTGATGATCGTCGCCCGGGTCTGCTCGGCGCGTACCTGCCTCGCCATCGACTGAACTCCTGAGCCGGAAAAAGGAACGGGTCATGCCGTTTGTTTTTTACCCCGTGTACACGATAACTCACCGTCCGGCGGCGGGAGTCCACATGGTGCGGCCCGAGCTGGTGCAGATCCGGCACCGTTTGGGCGAGGAGAGAGAGGAAACAGCGCGTCCGGTATGCAATTGGGCGGATCCGGCGGCCGAACGTGAGACGGCGGGCCGGCCGGGGCCCCATCCGCACCCGGCCGGCCCGCCGGACCGGTGGCGGCCGCCGCCCGGCCCCCGTCGCGCGGGGCACCGGGAACCGCTCGGGGGTTACCCGCCGGTTCGGCCGCGCTGGAACGATAGGCAGCCCGGCGGCCGGGGGGATACGGGGGAAACCCTCGTATCCCCCCGCACCCACCCTCGGTGCGGCCCTCGGACGCACCGGCCACCGCCACGCGTACGCGCGGGTTCTCGGCCTCCCCCGGACCTCCGCCCGCCGGACCGTACCGTCCGTGCGGTTCCGCTCCGCGCGGCCCGGAAACCGCTCCCACCTCGGGTGTCACGGTTCATCACAATGCGGCAGCGGCACCTCACTTCCCGTGGCCGGTCACTTGACGACCGATGGCGGGACAGGGTTGGCTCCGGGCCAGCGAGAGTCACCCGGCCGGCGCATCGCTGCTGCTCCGACCGCACTCTCCCCCTGCTCTTGCTCTGCCGCACAGCGAGGTCCGCGCCCTCATGAACACTCCTTCCCGGTCCCACCGCATCCCGGGACGCCCCACCCGCCTCGCCGTTCTCGCCGTCGCCGTCGTGCTGCTGGCGGCGGGCTGCTCGGCGTTCGGCCGGGACGACGGCTCCGGGGGCTCCGACGGGGCGGGCGGTGCCGGGGGCATGAAGGTCGCGCTGATCGCCCACGGCGGCGAGGGCGACGCCTTCTGGGATCTGGTCCGCAAGGGCGCCGAGGCGGCCGCGGCCAAGGACGGCATCGACCTGACCTTCGCGAGCGACGCCGACCAGGCGGGCCAGGCCCGGCTGATGCGGGACGCGATCAGGGACGGCGTCGACGGCATCGCGGTGACGCTGGCCAAGCCGCAGGCCATGAAGGGGCCGGTCGGCGAGGCCCGGGCCGCCGGGATCCCCGTCGTCGGGCTCAACTCCGGTATCGACGCCTGGAAGCCGGCCGGACTGCTGGAGTACTTCGGGCAGGACGAGAGCGTGGCCGGCCGGGCCGTCGGCGAGAAGCTGAACGACCTCGAGGCGCGGCACACCCTGTGCCTCGTCCACGAACGCGGCAACGTCGCCCTGGAGGCGCGGTGCGCCGGTGTGCGCAAGACGTTCGCCGGGAAGACCGACAACCTCTATGTGGACGGCACCGACATGCGCGCCGTCGCGGGCATCCTCACCGCCCGGCTGCGGCAGGACCCGTCCATCGACGAGGTCGTGACCCTGGGGGCTCAGTACGCCCTCACCGCGGTCGACGCGGTCCGGGAGGCGGACAGCAAGGCCGGTGTCGCCACCTTCGACCTCGACAAGGACCTGGTGGACGCGGTGCGCGACGGCACCGTCCGGTTCGCCGTGGACCAGCAGCCCTACCTCCAGGGCTATCTCGCCGTGGACGCGCTGTGGCTGTACCGGACGAACGGCAACATCAGCGGCGGCGGGGTGGCCCCGGTCCTCACCGGTCCCGCGTTCGTCACGAAGTCCAATGTCGCCTCGGTCGCTAAGTTCGCGGCCGAGGGCACCCGTTGACGCGGGATGCCCCGGGAGCGTGTCGAAACTTTTCGGTCCCTCACGGGACGCACGCTCACATGTGCGGATAGCATCCTGCGCACCGCCTCCGCTCCCCCTCCCATCCGACCGCTCTAGGACGACGATGTCTCCACGGACAGGTGCCCGGCGCCGGCTCGGCTCCATACGTATCTCGCTGGTCCTCCTGGCGCTGGTGCCGAGCGTCACCCTCGCGGCGATGTGGGGCGTGACGACGACCCAGATGTTCTCGGAGGGGCTGCGGCTGCGGGCCCAGACGGAGCTGAGCCGGTCGACGGGGGCGATGGGCACCGAGGCCGCGCTCGCCCTGCAACGGGAGCGCAGCCTGACCGCCGCGTGGCTCGCCGCGCCCCGGGACTCCCGCAGCGCCCTGGACGCCCAGCGGGAGCGGACGGACCGGGCGGTGGCCGAACTCACCGGCCAGGCGGACGCGATCGCCGAGGCGCCGGCGCGGGTGTCGGAGCGGATGTACTCGGTGCTCGGTTCGGTGGGCAGCCTGGAGTACTACCGCGACCAGATCGACAACCCCGGCGACATCACGGCCGAGCAGGCGCTCGACCACTACACGTCGATCATCGACGAGCAGATCCACGCCTTCCAGGAGCTGTCCCAGGTCGACGACGGCGACCTCACCTCGCAGGCCGGTCCGCTCGTGTCGCTGGAGCACGCGGCGGAACTGATGTCCCGGGGCGACGCCCGGCTCACGCTGGCCTGGCCGTCCGGCCACCTCGGCCGGGAGGCGTGGACGGATTTCGGGGAGCTGGTCGGCACGCGCCGCTGGCTGGTCGAGGACCAGATCCTGCCGTCCCTGCGGGGCACCGCCAAGACGCGGACGGAGAAGATCCTCGCGAGCCCGGAGTGGCGCACCCTGGAGAAGATCGAGGACCAGGTGCTCGCCGCGCGGCCCACGGGCAAGGGCGACCGGGTCGTCCTGCCGGACGCGCAGCGCCGGTGGGACACGGCCTGGGACAAGGTGTCCGCGCAGTACACCGCGATGATCCAGCAGGAGACCGACGGACTGCTGACCCGCAGCGCCGACGAGGCCCGCGGGCTGCTGCTGACGGCCGCCGCGCTGAGCGCGGGCGGACTGGCCGCGCTGCTGGTGTGCGTGGGCATGTCCTGGCGGATCACCCGCTCGCTGTCCCGGCGGCTGCACGGCCTGCGGATGGCCACGCTGAGCCTGGCGGAGGAACGATTGCCCGACGTGGTGGCCCGGCTGGAGCGCGGCGAGAAGGTGGACGCGGAGTCCGCGACGACGCCCCTGGACTACGGCGACGACGAACTGGGCCAGGTGGCGCAGGCGTTCAACACCGCGCAGCGCACGGCCGTGCACACCGCGGTCGAACTCGCCGACGCCCGGCGGGGGTTCCAGAAGATCATCCTGGGCATCGCCCGGCAGAGCCAGAACCTGGTGAACCTCCAGCTCAGCAAGCTGGACGCGCTGGAGCGCCGGCACACCGACCCGGAGGTCCTCAAGGGCCTGTACGAACTCGACTCCACCGCGAGCCAGTTGCGCCGCTACGAGGAGAACCTGGTCATCGTCAGCGGTGAGCGGCCGGGCCGTACCTGGAGCCGGCCGGTCGCCCTGATCGACATCCTGCGCAGTGCCGTCGGCGAGGTCGCCGAGTACCAGCGGGTGGAGGTGCAGACGGAGGAGGACGAGATCGCCGTCGCCCCGCCCGCGGTGGCCGACGTCATCCACCTGCTGGCCGAGCTGATCGACAACGCCACCGCCTACTCCCCGGCGCCCAGCCCGGTCGGGGTGCGGGCCGCCATGGTGGCCAAGGGGCTCGCGGTGGAGATCGAGGACCGCGGACTGGGCCTGTCGGAGGAGGACTACGCCTCCCTGAACGCCCAGCTGTCCACGCCCCCGCAGTTCGACGTGGTGGCGCTCGCCGACGACCTGCGGCTCGGCATGTTCGTGGTGTCCCAGCTCGCCCACCGGCACGGCATCGCCGTCACCCTGCGCTCCTCGCCGTACGGCGGGACGACGGCGATCGTGCTCGTCCCCCACGAGATCGTGGTCCGGCAGTCCCCGGACGCCCCGGACACCGCCCAGGACGGCCGCGCCGGGTCTGCCCCGGCGGCACCGCGGTCCCCGGAGGCCGCGGACCCGAGCAGCACGGCGGGCCCGGCGGCCGCGGCGGAGGCGTCCGGCACGACGGACCCCGACGGGCCCGGG
>NZ_JAAGMD010000602.1 GCF_010548465.1 Streptomyces sp. SID14436
GGCCGCCCCGGTGCCGCCCGCGACGAGCGCGGCCACCTTGGCGTAGCCCGCGGCGCCGAACCAGCCGATGACGGCGACCGGGACGAGCGCGGGGATGCCTCCGGCGACCTCCTGGATCTCGGTCGCGGCCAGCCGGCACCGCGCGCACTCCTCCAGGTGCTTGCGCAGGCCCCGCTCCGCGCGGGTGCGCAGCCGGCCCCGGGCGTAGGTGCCGAGCTGGTCGGCGTGCCGGGCGCAGCCCTCGTCCTCGGCGAGGGCTGCGCTGACGTGGGCCTGGAGGTAGGCCTGCTTCAGGCCCTCGCGGGCCCGGCTGGCCAGCACCCGGGTGCCGTTGGCGTCCAGGCCGAACAGCGTGGCCACCTCGCTGGGCGACTCGTCCTCGACCTCCGTGTGCCACAGCACCGCCTGCCACCGCTCCGGCAGCGACCGGAACGCCTGCATGGCCAGGGACTGCTCGGCCTCGTGCATGGCCCGGACGTCGGCACCCAGCTCCAGGGTGTCGGTGTCGGAGGGGTGGGACAGCTGGGCGGCCTGGGCGGCGAACGTCGCGAAGTCGTCGACCAGCTGCTCGCGTCGGGCCGACTGCGTCCACGTCGCCGCCACCCGGCGCACGGAGGTGAGCAGGTAGGCGCGCACCGCGTGCTCGGGTCCCGAACCGCCCCGCACCGCCTGGAGCATGCGGGCGAAGACCTCGGCCGTCAGGTCGTCGGCGGTGTGACCGTCCCGGCAGCAGGTGCGCGCGTACCGGCGCACCGCGGGGGCGTGGCGCCGGTACAGCTCCTCGTAGGCCGCGTCCTCGCCCGCCCGCATGCGGGCGATCAGGTCGGAGTCGGCCGACGGCAGTCCGGAACCGGTCAGCCGGTCGCGCTGGGCCGGGACGCCCTCCTCGGGCGGCACGCCCGCACGTCGTCCCTGACTCGGTACCTGCGGCGAACCGTCACTGCACGGCTCGTCACCGCGGGACCCGTCGTCCCGCCCCTCAACGCTCATCGCGGAAAGCCCCCGCCACCTGCCCGACCCGTTCCCGACACGGGTCAGGGTGCCACAGAGGCACCGGGCCGGGGACCGGGAGCGACCGCCTTCCACTCGTCCGTGGGACGGACCGCACGGGAGAACCCCGGCGGTCACGCCCCGCCCTCGGGCCGCCCGGATCCCGGCGCACGGCGCCGGGGGAGCGCGGACGCCCCGGGGCGCGGGTCCTCCCGCAGGTGGCTGCCGGGGACCGGCTCACGCGGGGCGCGAGCGCAGGCCCTCCAGCAGGATGTCCAGCAGCCGGGCCGAGGCCGCGGCCTGCTGGGCGGCGTCCGGCAGGGACGGGGCGGCCGTGGCGATCACCAGGAGGACGTCCGAGACCGAGACGTCCGGCCGCAGCGCGCCCGCGGCCCGGGCGCGCTCCACGAGCCGGCCGACGACCTCCAGCAGCTCCGCGGCTCCCGCGTCGTCCTCGGGCGCGACGGCCACCGCTTCGTCCGGCAGCAGCCGCAGCTCACCCGTGCCCGGCTGTACCCGCTGCTGCGGCACCCGCGCGTGGTCCGCCGCCCCGCGCTCCTCCGCGACGCCCACCCGCAGCACCTGCGGCGGCAGCAGCCGGCCGGCGCCCGAGGCGACCGATGTGCGCAGGAAGCGCGACAGCGCCGACCACGGCTCGTCCTCCTGCCCGAGCGCCGCACGCGCCTGCTCGGTCAGCCGGGAGGTCTCCTCCTCGGCTATCCGCCGCACCAGCACGTCCTTGCTCGGGAAGCGCCGGTACACCGTGCCCACCCCGACCCGGGCGCGGCGCGCCACGTCCTCCATCGGCGCGCCGTAGCCCAGCTCGCCGAAGACCTCGCGCGCCGCCCGCAGGACGTGCTCGAGATTGCGCTGGGCGTCCACGCGCAGCGGCGTCGTGCGCGGCCCGTCCGCGCGTCCGTTGCTCGTCGCCGCGCTCATCGTGGCGCCGGGCACCACTGCGGACGCGGAAGACCAATGAGAATCCTGAACATGCATACGCTTTCCCCCGGTAATGACGTCTCCCCCCGGAGACTTCTCCCCGCCATTGATGGCCGGGGCTGCGGAACGAGCCCGGTGACCGACCCCGCCCGTCGCGGACCCGATGAGCGCATCCCCCTACACCCCGTCGACGTACGAACATAGTTGAGAGGAAGTCAATTCAGAAGAGGGACGTTCCGCACGGCGTTGCCCCCGACCGGAGCAAGCGACGCATTCGTCCGGAATGTGCGCCGTGCTTTCGGCCTCGAAACGCGGTCCCACCTGCGAGGACTCCCCCAGGCCGGGCATTCAGGCCAAGTCGCCCGGACCCCGGTCCCGCAGTCACACAATGCGTCGAGGCTGTGGACAAACGCGTGCGGCGGGTGCGTCATGGGATGGTGAAGGAACGTGCGCGCATTCTCGTTGTCGGTGGCGGCTACGTCGGGATGTACACGGCTCTGCGCCTGCAGCGGAAGCTGAAACGGGAACTCGGCCGGGGCGAGGCCGAGATCACCGTCGTCACCCCGGACCCCTACATGACGTACCAGCCCTTCCTCCCGGAAGCGGCCGCCGGGGCCATTTCCCCTCGGCACGTCGTCGTACCCCTGCGTCGTGTCCTCGACCGGTGCCGCATCGTCATCGGCGAGGCCACCGCCGTCGACCACGCCCGGCGCACCGCCACCGTCACCACCCTCGCCACCGACGAGGAGGGCGGCACCGGACAGCAGCTGGCCTACGACCACCTGGTGCTCGCCCCCGGCTCCGTCTCGCGCACCCTGCCGGTCCCCGGGCTCGCCGAGTACGCGATCGGGTTCAAGACCGTCGAGGAGGCCATCGGGCTGCGCAACCACGTCCTCGAACAGATGGACATCGCCTCGTCCACCCGCGACCCCGCGCTCCGCGACGCCGCCCTCACCTTCGTGTTCGTCGGCGGCGGCTACGCCGGGGTCGAGGCCCTCGGCGAGCTGGAGGACATGGCCCGCTACGCCACCCGGTACTACCACAACCTCCGCCCCGAGGACATGAAGTGGGTGCTCGTGGAGGCGTCCCACCGCATCCTCCCGGAGGTCGGTGAGGAGATGGGCCGCTACACGGTCACCGAGCTGCGCCGCCGCAACATCGACGTCCGCCTGGAGACCCGCCTGGAGTCCTGCGCCGACCGCGTCGCCGTCCTCAGCGACGGCTCCCGCTTCCCCACCCGCACCGTCGTCTGGACGGCCGGCGTCAAACCGCACCCCGTCCTCGCCGCCACCGACCTGCCGCGCGACGAGCGGGGCCGGCTGCGGTGCACCCCCGAGCTGGCCGTCGAGGGCACCACCCACGCGTGGGCCGCCGGAGACGCCGCCGCCGTCCCCGACCTCGCCGCGCGCGAGGAGGGCAAGGAGTGCGCCCCCAACGCCCAGCACGCCCTGCGGCAGGCCCGCACCCTCGGCGACAACATCGTGCACTCCCTGCGCGGCGAACCCCTGGAGACCTACTCCCACGCGTACGCGGGCTCCGTGGCCTCGCTCGGCCTGCACAAGGGCGTCGCCCACGTGTACGGCCGGAAGCTGAAGGGCTACCCCGCCTGGTTCATGCACCGCACCTACCACCTCAGCCGCGTCCCCACCTTCAACCGCAAGGCGCGCGTGGCCGCCGAATGGACCCTCGCCGGACTGTTCAAACGCGAGATCGTCTCCCTGGGGTCACTCGAACACCCCCGTGCGGAGTTCGAACTCGCGGCCGGTGGAAAGCCTTCTCCCAACCCCCCGCACAACCCGAAGGGGTCGTCCTGACCTGACCCGGGAACTGCACCGGCCCGCGCGGCGTCTGACGGATGTCGGCCCGGACGGCACCCTGACAGACTGGTCCACCACCACGGGCGGGCCGCCGATCACCCGGTGCGGCCCGGAGCCCGGCCGGCCCCGGTCCCCGGCCGGTCCCGGTGTGCGGCCGCCGACAACTACACGAGGCAAGGATTCGTGAACTTCACGCGCTGGAGCGCCCGGCTCCCCGGAACGCAGCGCCGCGCAGCAGCGCGGGCCGAGCACCCCGTCTCCCCGGACCGGCGCGGGGAGGGCTCCGTGCCCGCGGCCCGCGCCGAACACCTCACCGACACGTCTCCCGTGCCCGCCGTCGACGACCTGCGGGTGCGGGACGTCCTCGACCGCGTCCCCTCCCTCGTCGCCCTGGTGCACGGCCCGGACCACCGCATCGCCTACGTCAACGACGCCTACACCGCGGCCTTCGGCAGCCGCCCGCTCGGCGCCCCCGCCCGCACGGCCCTGCCCGAGCTCGACGAGATCGGCCTGCTGCCCCTGCTCGACCAGGTCCTGCGCAGCGGCAAGCCCCGCACCGTCAAGTCCCGCAAGGCCCCCGGCGGCCGCTCCTACACCTTCACCTGCACCCCCGTCACCGAACCGGCCGGCAGCGGCGACGGCGGCGGCAGCGGCGTGCTGGTCTTCGCCACCGACGTCACCGACCACGCCGAGGCCGCCGAACGCCTGCGCGCCAGCGAACGCCGCCAGCGCGAGACCGCCGTCACCCTCCAGCGCTCCCTGCTCCCCCAGGAACTGGAGGAACCCGACGACCTGCGCATCGCCGCCACCTACCACCCCGGCGGCACCGAGGCCGCGGTCGGCGGCGACTGGTACGACGTCATCACCCTCGGCGGCGGCCGCACGGCCCTGGTCATCGGCGACGTCATGGGGCGCGGGGTCCGCGCGGCGGCCGTCATGGGCCAGCTCCGCACCGCGGTGCGTGCCTACGCCCGGCTCGACCTCCCGCCGCACGAGGTCCTCCAGCTCCTCGACGGCCTCGCCACCGAGATCGACGCCAACCAGATCGCCACCTGCGCGTACGCCATCCACGACCCCAACGAGGGCTGCCTGGTCTACGCCTCGGCCGGCCATCTGCCGATCCTGGTGCGGGACGAACACGGCACCGTGCGGCGCGCCGCCGAGCCCATCGGCCCCCCGCTCGGCACCGGCGGCTGGATGCACGCCTCCGGCTCGGTCCCGCTGGGCCCCGGCTCCACCGCCGTCCTCTACACGGACGGCCTGGTCGAGCGGCGCAACGAGGACCTGGACGAGGGCATCGCCGCCCTGGAGCGCGCCCTGGCCGGCGCCAGCGGCACCCCCCAGGTCGTCTGCGACCGCCTGGTCCGCTCGGCGGGCGTCACCCCCGACCACGACGACGACGTCGCCGTCCTGGTGCTCCAGCACCCGGCCCGCCGGGGCCCGCAGGGCGAGCTGTTCCGCAACGCCGCGCTGGATCTCCTCGGCGGGGTCGAGGCCGCACCGCGCGCGCGGGCCTTCGCCTCCGGGGTGCTGACCAGCTGGCGCTTCCCGGCCGAGCTGCACGACCTGGGGGTGCTGGCCACCAGCGAACTCGTCGCCAACTCCCTTCAGCACGGCACGCCGCCCATGCGGCTCCGGCTGCGCCGCACCGACCGCCGCCTGATCATCGAGGTCACCGACGGCGACGACCACCTGCCCCGGCGCCGCCGCGCGGAACCGGGGGACGAGTCCGGCCGCGGCATCTCCATCGTGGCCACGATCGCCTCCAGCTGGGGCAGCAGACGCACCCCGGGCGGCGGCAAGGCCGTCTGGTGCGAGTTCGCCCTGCCGAAGCCCGCGAGCGCCTAGACACCCGCCCGCACCGGCGGGCGACGCCACCACGGGGGTGCCGCCCCCACGACCTGCGGCACCCCCGTGCCGGGCGTCACGGCCGCTTCACGCGTGGCTCCTCACGCGTGCGCCGTGGCCTGCCCCGCCGGGCTGCCGCCCTGCGCGACCACGCGGCTGCGGGCCGCCAGCGGCTGGTTCTGCGCCTCGGTGAGCTGCCGCCCGAGCCGCACCGCGAGCACCGTGACCGACAGCGAGATCAGCAGGAAGATCACGACGTACGGAGCGTGCAGCGACGCGCCCAGCGGTCCGCCCACCGCCGGACCGACGGCCAGCGCGAGCTGCTTCACCAGGGCGAACGCCGAGTTGTACTGCCCCGCCATACCGGCCGGCGCCAGGTCCGCGACCAGCGGCGCGAGCGTCGGCGACAGCAGCGCCTCCCCGACGCCGAACAGGGCGTACGTCGAGATGAAGGCGGCCGTCGCCATGGCCTGGCTGCCGTTGCCGAGCCCCGCGTACGCGGCCACGGCCCACGCCACGGCCCAGATCAGCCCGACGGACGCGATCACCCGGGACCGCTTGCGCCGCTCCACGAAGCGCAGCACCGCGAACTGCGCGATCACGATCACGAGGGTGTTCGCCGCCAGCGCCGTGCCCAGCGCGGACGTCGAGATGCCGGCCGCCTCGACGCCGTAGGCGCTCAGCCCCGACTCGAACTGCCCGTAGCAGGCGAAGAACAGCACGAAGCCCAGCACGCACAGCTGCACCATGGCCCGGTTGCCCATCAGCTGCTTCCAGCTGCCCTTGGCGGACGGGGCCACCGCACCGTCGAGACGCGGCGCCTGCGGCATCCGCACCGTCGCCATCACCGCGACGAGCAGCAGGAACATCGCCGCCTCGAGCGAGAACAGCAGGGTGAACGACCCGGCCCGGTCCGGATCGACCAGGTGGCCGCCGATCAGACCGCCGACGCCGAGTCCCAGGTTCTGCAGGAAGAACTGGGTGGCGAACGCCCGCGACCGGGTGCCGGACGGCGAGCAGTCCACGATCATCGTCGCCAGGGCGGGCTGCATGACGGCCTGCCCGGCACCGAGCAGTCCGGCGGACAGCAGCACGGTCGCCTCACCGCTCGACAGCCCCAGGCTCAGAGCGCCGACAGCGGCCGTGACCAGGGCGGTGAGCAGCACCGGCAACGGGCCCCGCCGGACGATGGCCCGCCCGGCGAACGGCAGCACGATCAGTGCGGCGACGGCGAAGACGGCCAGCACGAGTCCCGCCGTCATGGGCCCCAGCCCGCGCACCTGCGCCACATAGACGTACAGGTACGGGACCGTGAAACCCAGCCCGAATGCGCTGAGTGCGTTGCCCACGTGGATCCGGCGCATCGCTGCGCCCTGTGCCCTGGTCACGTTCACCTCTCTCACAGGTTAGGAGTGAAGACTTAGAAGCTAAAGTTCGAGGCTAAAGATTACATAGCGAAGGACTTCAGCGCAAAGGAGGGGCGTGCCATACTGCGGCCATGAGTGACACCCCCGGCCCCGGTGAACCGACACTCGAGGAGCAGATCGCCGCGTATCAGCGGGAGTTCCAGGACCTCGACCCCCAGGTCGAGAAGATCGTCTCCGCCCTCTCCCGGCTGAACCGGCGCATGAACGTCGCCTACGGGCGGCAGACCGCCGAGCTCGGCATCACCAACGCCGACTGGGAGGTCCTCAAGGCACTCGTGCTCTCCGGCGCCCCCTACCGGATGGGGCCCAGCGACCTGGCCAAGCGGCTCGGGCTCACGCCGGCCGCGATGACCCACCGGATCGACCGCATGGTCGCCGAGGGCCTGGTCGACCGGCAGCGCGACGAGAGCAACCGGGTCCGGGTCATCGTGGAGCTGACGCCCGAGGGTCACGAGAAGTGGGTCCAGGCGATGCGCCTCGCCACCGTCTTCGAGGCGGACCTCCTTCAGGACCTCTCCCACGAGGAACGCGTCGCCCTGGGCGAGATGCTCACCTGCCTGCTGCGCAGGGTGGAGGACGACCAGCCGGACGCGGGTGGCCGGCTCTCCGACCTCGACGACTGAAAAGATCTTGACAGGGGATGCTTGACACCGCCCTCCCCGGTCCGTAGTGTTCTCCGGGTTGCCACCGGGACGTAACGGTTCTCCGGCAACACCTCCCGCCGCTCAAGCGGCACTCAAAACCCCAGCACGACCTCCCAGTGGGAACAATTTCGGCATGCCCGGAATTCAATTCCCCGCCCCGATTTGGGAAACACGGAGAGAGTCCGCTAAGGTTTGAGACGTCGGAACGGCCCAACGGCCGGGAAGACAAACCCCGCTGACTGGGGGTCAGGTCGAGAAAAAGATCTGATAGAGTCGGAAACACCGAAGGGAAGCGCCCGGAGGAAAGCCCGAGAGGGTGAGTACGAAGGAAGCGTCCGTTCCTTGAGAACTCAACAGCGTGCCAAAAGTCAACGCCAGATATGTTGATACCCCGTCCATCCGGTTTCGGATGGTCGAGGTTCCTTTGAAATACACACAGCGAGGACGCTGTGAACCGCCGGATTATTCCTCCGGTGGTTCCGCTCTCGTGGTGTGACACCCGATCACGGGTACACATTCACGGAGAGTTTGATCCTGGCTCAGGACGAACGCTGGCGGCGTGCTTAACACATGCAAGTCGAACGATGAACCACCTTCGGGTGGGGATTAGTGGCGAACGGGTGAGTAACACGTGGGCAATCTGCCCTGCACTCTGGGACAAGCCCTGGAAACGGGGTCTAATACCGGATACTGAACCACTTGGGCATCCAGGCGGTTCGAAAGCTCCGGCGGTGCAGGATGAGCCCGCGGCCTATCAGCTTGTTGGTGAGGTAACGGCTCACCAAGGCGACGACGGGTAGCCGGCCTGAGAGGGCGACCGGCCACACTGGGACTGAGACACGGCCCAGACTCCTACGGGAGGCAGCAGTGGGGAATATTGCACAATGGGCGA
>NZ_JAAGMD010000630.1 GCF_010548465.1 Streptomyces sp. SID14436
CGACGACGGCCGGCGCCTCGACGAGGCCCGCGCGCTGCGGTCGGCCCCCGGGCAGCGGGCCGTCCAGCCCGGCCCGTACTGGGCGATCGACGCCGGGCCGGTACGCGTCATCGGCATCGACACC
The DNA here is from genome assembly GCF_010548465.1 of Streptomyces sp. SID14436. Lineage (GTDB taxonomy): Bacteria > Actinomycetota > Actinomycetes > Streptomycetales > Streptomycetaceae > Streptomyces. The sequence continues at coordinate 125 of NZ_JAAGMD010000630.1, forward strand.
GGACTGCTGGGGACCCTCGACGCCGAGCAGGGCGCCTGGCTGCGCGAGGTCGCGCGCGGGCCCCGCCCGAAGATCCTCGTCACCGGCTCGCCCCTGTACGTGGACGGCCGGTACCGCCCCTGCCCGATCGAGGGCGGCGGCACCGTCGACGACATCGTCCGCGACCCGGACAACCGCTTCGTCGCGGCGATCGGCGGCGACATCCACAACTACCAGCGCTACCCCGTACGGCTGCCCGACGGCCGCACCCTGCAGTACGTGGTGGCGGGCGGCGGCGGTGCCTTCACCCACGCCACCCACACCATCCCGCGCGTCGACGTGGCCGGGGTGAGCGAGCGGGACTTCCGCTGCTATCCGCTGCGCGGCGACTCCCTGGCCTTCTACAGCGCGCTCTACGGACGACGGCTGCGGCTGCCCCGCTTCTTCGCCCTGACCGAGGCGGAGGCCGCCGCCGTGATCGCGGAGCGCCTCGGCATCGGCCCGACCCGGGCACCGGGGGCGCCCGCCCGGGTCACCCGGCGCATGCGGCTGGTCGCGGGCCTGCTGGGCACCGGCCGCCGGCCCGACCGGACCCGACGGTTCCGGCTGCCGGTGCGCCGGCTGTACACGCAGCTGTTCTCGCCGGGTTCGGCGACGTACCGCCCGCCGTTCTTCAAGAGCTTCCTGCGGCTGGACGTCGGCCCCGACGCCGTCCGGCTGCGCTGCTACGCCGCGACCGGCAACCGCGCGCAGGAGATCGACCCGCCGGTGGAGGACGAGGTGACCATTCCGCTGCCCGGAGCGGCGGAGTGACGGCGGCTCATCACCGGCCGGCGGGGCGGCGACGCCCGGGGCGGACCCGCCCGGGTTGAGCGCCCCACGGCACGTCCCCGAGGCTGGAGGGACGACACCCCCACCGGAAGGTCCCCCGTGAGCGACATCCCGAGCCACACGCTGAACGACGGCACGACGATCCCCGCCCTGGGCCTGGGCACCTGGCCGATGGACGACGCGGAGGCCGAGCGGGCGGTGACGACGGCCCTTGAGACGGGCTACCGCCTGATCGACACGGCGGCGAACTACCGCAACGAGACCGGTGTGGGCCGCGCCGTCGCCCGGGCGGGCGTACCCCGCGAGGAGATCGTGGTGACGACGAAACTGCCGGGCCGCCACCACGGCTACGAGGAGACCCTCGCCTCCTTCGAGGAGTCCAGGGCCCGGCTCGGCCTGGAGTACGTCGACCTGTACCTCATCCACTGGCCGCTCCCCCGGGTCGACCGGTACGTGGATTCCTGGCGGGCGATGATCGACCTGCGGGAGCGGGGTCTCGTGCGGTCGATCGGCGTCTCCAACTTCACCGCGGACCACATCGGGCGGCTGGAGCGGGAGACGGGAGTGCTGCCCTCGGTCAACCAGATCGAGCTGCACCCGTACTTCCCGCAGGAGGACCTGCGCGCCCACCACGCGGCCAAGGGGGTGCTGACCGAGAGCTGGAGCCCCCTCGGCCGCGGCTCGAAGCTGCTGGACGACCTGGCGGTGGCCGCGGTGGCGGAGGCCCACGGGGTGACGCCCGCCCAGGCCGTGCTGCGCTGGCACGTCCAGCTCGGGGCGCTGCCCGTGCCGAAGTCCTCCGACCCCGCACGGCAGCGCGCGAACCTGGACGTGTTCGGCTTCGCGCTGGACGACGCCCAGATGCGGACGCTCTCCGACCGCGCCCACCGCCGCATCGGCGGCGACCCGGAGGTGCACGAGGAGTTCTGAGGGTGCCGCGCGGGTACCCGGACGCCGCGCGGGGACGGCCCGGCACGGAGAGGAGCACCACCGTGGGTGAAGGCGACCGGCTGCGGGACTACCACGCCAAGCGGGACTTCGGCCGGACCGGCGAGCCGCGGGGCCGGGCCGCGAAACAAAAGGCGGAGCCCCGTTTCGTCGTGCAGATCCACGACGCGCGCCGGATGCACTTCGACTTCCGGCTCCAGGTGGGCGACGTGCTGAAGTCGTGGTCCGTCCCGAGGGGTCCGTCCGCCGACCCCCGGGACAAGCGGCTGGCCGTGCCCACCGAGGACCACCCGCTGGAGTACGAGGAGTTCGAGGGCGTGATCCCGCAGGGCGAGTACGGCGGCGGCACGGTCATCGTCTGGGACCTCGGCACCTACGAGCCGCTCAGCCACGACCGCCGGGGCCGGCCCGTCGACTTCGCCGAGTCGCTGCGGCGCGGGCACGCCACCTTCCGGCTGCACGGCCGGAAGCTGAGCGGGGTCTACGCCCTCACCCGTTTCCGCGGCGACGGCGACGGGGAGCAGGCGTGGCTGCTGGTGCGCAAGGCCCGGGTCGGGGGCCGCGGCCGGGGCGCGCCCGACCCGCGCCGGGCCCGCTCGGCGATGTCGGGCCGCACCCTGGCCCAGGTCGCCGCGGACGAGCGCGGAAGCTGAGCGGCGGACGGCGGAGGGCCCGCGCGACCGGGTCCCCGCCCGGTCTCAGCCCTGGTGCGCGCGGAGGGCGGCCAGCGCCCGGTCCGCGTGCGCGTTCATCCGCAGTTCGCTGCGCACCACGTCGAGCACGGTGCGGTCCGGGGCGATGACGAACGTGGCCCGCTTGGTGGGGGCCACGGCGAAGCCCCGCTTCACACCGAACCTCTCCCGCACGGTGCCGTCGACGTCGGACAGCAGGGTCATGCCCAGGGTGTGCCGCCCGGTGAACTCCGCCTGCCGCTCGACGGGATCACCGCTGACGCCGACCGGCCGGGCGCCGACGGCCGCGAACTCGGCGGCCAGGTCCCGGAAGTGGCAGGCCTGCGCGGTGCAGCCGGAGGTCAGGGCGGCCGGGTAGAAGAACAGCACCACGGGTCCGTCGGCGAGCAGTTCCGACAGCCTGCGTTCGGTGCCCGTCTCGTCGGGCAGGGCGAAGTCCCCGACGGTGTCGCCCACCGCGACCCGCCCGCTCACGCGGCGCCCTCCGCGGCCCGCCGGCGGACGGACTCGGGCGAGGCGGTGCCGGGGCGGGGCGGCAGCGCACCGGCGGCCGGCCGGCCGGAGCGCGGCAGGGGCGAGCGGGGTGACCGGGGCACGGTTCCTCCTCCGAAGACCTGACCCGCAACCCTACCGGACGGTAAGTGAGCGCCGGCCCCGCCGGACCCGGCCGCCGTTCCCTCCGCCCCGGCCCCGGGAGAGGGGCCGGGACGACGGCTCCGGGCCCGGTGACTCCTCCGGCCGTCCCCGGCCGGTCCCCCGGGGCGCCGTTCGGGCGAATGCGCCGGGTGACGCGCGTGGCGGCGCGGGCGGGCGTTCACAACTGACCCGTGACCCTGCCGCTGATTCCGCCCATGCTCGCCACGCCCGGCACCCTCCCCTCCCCCGCGGCGGACGCCCGCTGGGCGTACGAGACCAAGCAGGACGGCCAGCGCGTGGTGGTGTACCTGCCCGGGGACGGCGGCATCGTCCTGCGCGCCCGCTCCGGGCACGAGATCACCGGCGCGTACCCGGAACTCCTGCCGCTGGCGGACGCCCTCGGCGGCACCCCCGCCGTGCTGGACGGCGAGATCCTCGCCCTGGACGAACAGGGGCGCGCCAGTTTCCAGTTGCTCCAGTCCCGCATGGGGCTGGCGCACGCCCCCGGCCGGGCGGCGCGGCGGGCCGCTGCCGTCCCCGTCCACCTGATCCTCTTCGACGTGATGCACCTGGGCGGCCGGTCCCTGCTGCGGCTGCCCTACACGCGGCGCCGCGAGGAACTTCAGGGGCTCGGTCTCGCCGGGCCGTCGTGGTCCACCCCGGCCGCACTGGTGGGGCACGGCGCCGAGGCCCTGCGGGCCACCCGCGAGCACGGGCTGGAGGGCCTGGTCTGCAAGCGGCTGGACTCGGTGTACGAGCCGGGGGTGCGGTCCAGGGCGTGGATCAAGATCCGCAACATGCGCAGCGAGGACGTCATCATCGGCGGCTGGCTGCCCGGCAAGGGACGGCTCACGGGGCTGCCGGGTGCCGTCCTCGTCGGTCAGCGGGCGGCGGGACGGCTGCGGTACGTCGGCGGGGTGGGCACCGGCTGGAGCGAGGACGAACGGACGGAGCTGGCGGGCCTGTTGCGGGCCGCCGCGACCGACGTGTGCCCCTTCGACCCAGTGCCGGCGGTGCCGGGCGCGCACTGGGTGGTGCCCCGGCTGGTCGGCGAGGTCCGCTACAGCACCCGCACCCGGGACGGCCGGCTGCGCCAGCCGTCCTGGCTGCGCCTGCGGCCGGACCTGGCGCCCGAGGATTCGGCCGCGGACATTCCGGACGACGCGGTGTGATCCGAGCGGATCCCGCTCATCCTCAACGACCGTACGACAGAAGCCTCTTGGCACCGGAGCGTCCAGCCGCGATGCTGAACGCCCTTGCCCCCCACAGCCGTTGGGCTGCGCCCGGACCAAGAGGAGGACGCAGTGTCGTCGAGCACGTCCCGGACCCACCGCAGGAGATGGCTGACCGGACTCGCCGGAGCCGCCGCGCTGGTACTGGCCTTCCCCGCCACCGCCTTCGCCGCGCCGCCCCCGGCCCTGCCGGCCGACGCCAACGACCTGGAGCGGACCTTCCAGCCCGCCTACGACTACGACAAGGACGGCTGCTACGCCTCCCCGGCCATCGGTCCGGACGGCTCCGTCAACCCCGGGCTCAAGCCGACCGGCGCCCTCAACGGCGACTGCCGGGACGCCTCCGACCTGGAGAACACCAACGGCTACGCGCGCTCCGCGTGCAACAACGGCTGGTGCGCCGTCGTCTACGCCCTCTACTTCGAGAAGGACCAGGCCCTGCCGGGCGTCAGCCTCGGCGGCCACCGCCACGACTGGGAGCACGTGGTGGTGTGGGTGCGCGACGGCACGGTGGAGTACGTCGCGACGTCCAACCACGGCTCGTTCACGATCCACGCCCGCTCGGCCGTGCGCTTCGAGGGGACGCATCCGAAGGTCGTGTACCACAAGGACGGCATCAGCACGCACTGCTTCCGCCTCGCCACCTCGCGCGACGAACCGCCGGAGAACCACCGGGGCACCTGGCAGTACCCGGCCCTGGTCGGCTGGGACGGCTATCCGCCCGGGCTGCGCGAGAAGCTGGTCTCCCACGACTTCGGCAGCGCCCATTTCGGGCTGAAGGACGGCAGTTTCGCCTCCCACCTGGCCAAGGCGAAGCCGTCGGGCGTCCCCTTCGACCCGAACGGCTGAACGCCGGTCCGTCCGCGGGAGTCCGGGTGCCGCCCGGCTCCCGCGGGCGGCGCGGACGCCCCCGTCAGGCGGTCCCCTCCTCCGCCTGGTCCTGGAGGAAGACGCTGACCTGCTGCGCGAGGCTCTCCCGGCCGGCGGCCGCGGGTGCGCCCGGGGACCTCTCGTGCACGCCGACGCCGCCCGTCCACAGCCGGCGGGCCGTCCACTCCTCGTCGACGCGCAGCTGGACCTGGACGTCGACATGGGTCAGGGCCGCCTCGCGCCCGGCCGCGTACACGACGGCGGTGGCGCGGCGCAGCGGATAGACGTCGAATCCCTCGATGAACTGGGAGTTGCGCCAGTCGATGAAGGCGCTTTCTCCGTCGGGGCCGATCCGCACGTCGATCTGGCCGTCCTCGAGATGAATTCCGGCCGCACGCCGTCCGCGGTTCTCGACGGTCACGCGGACACTGAAGTACGTCAGCCCTTCGGCGGCCTCGTCGCGTCCGCGCGGCGGTTCGCCCGTTTCCAGACGGTGGACGCGGACCCGCAGACCGGCATGCTCGTCGTACTCCTGCCAGTCCCCGACCACGTTCGGCTCGTACACAGTGCACCTCTCGACTTCTGTGGCAGCTTCCTATCTGTGGGCTCAGCGCACTGTCAAATGGGCAGAATGCGGCGTGGTCAGGCAGTTCGCCCCATGGAATCGACGATCAAGCGCTGCGCTGGAGGGATCCGCCGGACCGCGCCCCGGGGCCCGTGCGGGGCGTGCCGCACATCACGTCCGGAGGGGGAGCGCCGTCCGCGCGGCCGGCGTGACCGCGCGGGGGCCCGCACGCGCGCGCCGCGGGGCGCCGGGCCCGCCCCCGGAATTTCACACTTCGAATTCCCGCGATTCCACACCGTGTGCGGCGCTGTTTTCTTTTCCCGGTCTTTCCGCATATCGCTTTCCGGACCGTTTCGGAATGGCGGGCCACGGGAAAGGAATGCTCAGTGCTTCGGACAGGAGGCACGTCCGCGGGAACGGCGCGCCGGGTCCCGGGTCCTCCCGTGGTCCGAGCCCCGCGCCTCCCCGGTGTCTGTCCCCCGGCACCTGCTCAGGGAGGTGCGCATGACGCGTATCGCCGGCAGCACGACGAAGCCGCATCCCCACGACGACGCCCCCGACACGGCCGCCGACTTCGCGCGGCTGGTCCGGCTCCCCGACGGCCCGGAACGCCAGGACCTGCGCAACGCCCTGGTCGCGGCCTGGCTGCCCATGGCGGAGCGGCTGGCCGTCCGCTTCCGGGGCCGCGGGGAGACCCTGGAGGACCTGTACCAGGTCGCGGCGCTGGGCCTGGTCAAGGCGGTCGACCACTACGACCCGGCGCGCGGGCGCGCCTTCGAGGCGTACGCGGTGCCGACCATCACCGGCGAGATCAAGCGGCACTTCCGGGACCACATGTGGACCCTGCACGTGCCCCGGCGGGTGCAGGACCTGCGCAACCGGGTGCGCGCCGCCGTGAAGGAACTCGCGCAGACCACACCCGGCCGGGCCCCGACGGTCGCCGAGATAGCCGCGTACGCCCGGATGACGGAGGACGAGGTGCGCACCGGGTCGGAGGCCCTGGAGTGCTTCACCGCGCTGTCGCTGGAGGCGGAGATGCCGGGCACCGACGGCTACGCGCTGGGGGACGCGCTCGGCGCCCCCGACCCCGCCTACGACCAGGTCGTCGACCGGGTGGCGGCCCGGCCGTGCCTGGAGGCGCTGCCGGAGCGCGAACGGGTCATCCTGTACCTGCGGTTCTTCCGCGGGATGACGCAGAGCGACATCGCCGAGCGGCTCGGGATCTCGCAGATGCACGTGTCCCGGCTGCTGAGCGGCTGCTTCGCCCAGCTGCGGGCCGAACTGCTGTCCGAGGGGTGCTGACGGGCGAAGCGGGGTACGGGCGGGGCACGGCCGCCGTCCGGACCGGGATGTCCCCGATCAGGCGTCGGGGGGTGACCCCGGGACGCGGGTGGGGCCCAGGCGGTCCAGGGCGTCCTCGAGTTCCGCGCGCACCTCCGGCGGCAGGAGCCCCGTCCGCCCCCAGACCAGGATCAGGTCGGCGACGTTGCGGAGTTTGATGTTGGTGCGCTGGGAGACCTCCCGGAGCACGGTCCAGCCCTCGTCGGGGGAGACCCGTCCGAGGGCGACGATCATGCCGATCGCCTGGTCCACCACCGCATGGGAGACCACGGCGTCCTTGAGCTGCTGAACCTCTTCCTCCAACTGGAGTATGCGGTCCGAGCCCCCGTCCGTGGGCATGGTCACCTCCGGATCCGGTGTGCCGCCGTCGTGATGCCGTCGCAGAGTGCTTGAGTTCCTTCACCCAGTGTCCGGCCCCTCCATCGTCGCCACTCGTCCCGCCCTCTGCCACCGGGGCCGGACGGGAGCCTTCCGGATCTTCGTTTCGGCAGTGCCGCCGGGGTACTCGGCAGGCGCCCGAGGCGGTCCGGGCCGGACACTGGTGTCATTCCGGTGGCTGCCGGGCCGAAGAGATCAGGACACGACTTCCATGAACCACGACATGCCCTCCCCCACCGGCGCGACGGACGTCGTCTCGACGCACTCCGTGTACGGCGCGCCCTGCTGGGTGAGTCTGACCAGTCGCGACGTGAAGACGACCGAGGAGTTCTACGGGGCCGTCCTGGGCTGGCAATGGCGGCCCGCCCGGCTGGGCGAGTCCTTCCGGGTCGCCCTGGCGGACGGGGCGCCCGTGGCCGGGATCGCGGCGGTCGCCACCATGTGGCGGATGGCCGTGGCCTGGACCCCGTACTTCGCCGTGCGCAGCGCCGACGAGGCGGTCTCCCGGGTGCAGGAACGCGGCGGCACCCTGGCCGTCGGCCCCCTGTCGCTGCCGCCGGGGCGGGCGGCGCTGCTGGCCGACCGTGACGGGGCGACCTTCGGGATCTGGGAGGGCGAGCTGTTCACCGACTGGCTGACCTGGCATCGCGCCCAGCCGGTCTCCATCATGCTGCACACCCGGGACGCCTTCGACGCCGCCATCTTCTACGGCGAGGTCTTCGACTGGGGCTCGCAGGGCCCGGGCCTGTGCGAGGTGCGCTACGAGAGCGACGAGGTGGTGCTGCGCAGCGGCGGCGACGTCGTGGCGCGCATCGAGTCGGGGGCCCTGGAGTCGGCGCCGGACCCGACGATCCGGCCGCACTGGCGGGTGCACTTCGCCGTGTCCGACGTCGCGGCCTGCGCGCGGGCCGCCGAGCGGCACGGCGGCAGTGTGCTCTCCGAGAGCGAGGACGAGGCCGTGCTGCGCGACAACGACGGCGCCCGGTTCACGGTCACCTCCCGACGGCGACGCTGACCCCGGACGACGGCGGGCGCACCACGGCCGGCGGCGGGCCCCCGCGCGAGGGGCGCGCCGCCGGCCGTGGGTCGGGGCGTGGTGGGACCGTGGTGGGTCAGCCCTCGCCGCGGGGCGGCCGGGAGAGCACCATCAGGCTCCGGGCCCCGACGGTCAGCCGGGTGGCGGCCTTGTACTCCGACTCGTCCGGGGTGCCCTCCGGGTCGGCCGTGTCGATCAGCGCCGTCCAGCGCTCGCCGTACGCCTTGGGCGGCAGCCGGAAACCCACCGGCTCCCAGTGGCTGTTGAGCAGCAGCAGGAAGGAGTCGTCGACCAGCCGCCGGCCCCGGGGGTCGCGCTCGGCGATGGCGTCGCCGTTGAGGAAGACGCCCACCGAGTGGGCGTCGGAACGCCGCCAGTCGTCGTCGGTCATCTCCTGGGCGTTCGGCAGCAGCCACACCAGGTCGGGCAGGGGCTGGCCGGCGTGCCGCACGGTCTCGCCGAGGAAGAAGCGGCGCCGGCGCAGCACCGGGTGGGCGGCGCGCAGCGCGATGAGGCGCCGGGTGAAGTCGAGCAGGTCCCGCTGCTCGGCGTCGAGCCGCCAGTCGATCCAGGAGAGCTCGTTGTCCTGGCAGTAGGCGTTGTTGTTGCCGCGCTGGGTGCGGCCGAGTTCGTCGCCGTGGGAGAGCATCGGGATGCCCTGGGACAGCAGCAGGGTGGCGAGGAAGTTGCGCTGCTGGCGGGCCCGCAGCTCCAGGACGGCGGGGTCGCGGGTGGGGCCCTCGACGCCGCAGTTCCAGGACCGGTTGGTGCTCTCGCCGTCCCGGTTGTGCTCGCCGTTGGCCTCGTTGTGCTTGTCGTTGTAGGACACCAGGTCGCGCAGCGTGAACCCGTCGTGCGCGGTGACGAAGTTGACGCTGGCGCGCGGGCGGCGCCGGTTGTGCGCGTACAGGTCGGCGGAGCCGGTCAGCCGGGACGCGAACTCGCCGAGGGTGTGGTCCTCGCCGCGCCAGAAGTCCCGTACGGCGTCCCGGTACTTGCCGTTCCACTCCGACCAGAGCTGGGGGAAGTTGCCCACCTGGTAGCCGCCCTCGCCCAGGTCCCAGGGTTCGGCGATCAGCTTGACCCTGCTGATCACCGGGTCCTGCTGGATGAGGTCGAAGAACGCGGAGAGCCGGTCGACCTCGTGGAACTGCCGGGCCAGGGTCGCCGCGAGGTCGAAGCGGAAGCCGTCGACATGCATCTCGGTGACCCAGTACCTCAGCGAGTCCATGATCAGCTGGAGGACGTAGGGGTGGCGCATCAGCAGGCTGTTGCCGGTGCCGGTGGTGTCGTAGTAGTGGCGCCAGTCGCCGTCCACCAGGCGGTAGTAGGAGGAGTTGTCGATGCCGCGGAAGGAGAGCGTGGGGCCCTTCTCGTTGCCCTCGGCGGTGTGGTTGTAGACGACGTCGAGGATCACCTCCAGCCCGGCCGCGTGCAGGGTCCTGACCATCTCCTTGAACTCGGTGACCTGCTGGCCGCGACTGCCCGACGCCGCGTAGGCGTTGTGCGGGGCGAAGAAGCCGATGGTGTTGTA
>NZ_JAAGMD010000658.1 GCF_010548465.1 Streptomyces sp. SID14436
CGGCGCCCGGCGCCCGCCCCGCCCGCCGCCCCGGCCCGGCCCGCCCGGCCCCCAAGACCATCAAGCTGGGCAGCCCGCGCCCCCGGCTGCGCCTGGTCGGCCTCGCGCTGACCCTGGTCCTCCTCGCCTTCGTGGTGCGCCTGGTGCAGGTGCAGGCCGTCGACGCGAGCACCTACGCGTCCAAGGCCGAACAGAACCGCTACGTCGGCCAGGTGCTGGCCGCCGAGCGCGGCGAGATCACCGACCGCCACGGCGTCGCCCTCGCCACCAGCGAGGACGCCTACGACATCACCGCCGACCCCACGATGTTCGCGCCCGCCGAGCTGGACATCGCCGACGGACCGGAACAGGCGGCGGCGCTCCTCGCGCCGATCCTCGGCCAGCCCCAGGACAAGCTGGTGGCGAAGCTGCGGCCGGAGAACAAGAAGCTGCGCTACGCGAAGCTGGCCGGCCGCCAGACCCCGCAGGTCTGGAAGCAGATCAAGGACCTTAAGTCGACGCTGGCGAAGAAGACGGAGACCGACAAGTCGGCCGTCAACGTCCTCGCCGGAGTCTTCTCCGTGCCCACCAGCAAGCGGGTGTACCCGAACAACGAGCTGGCCGCCGGGATACTGGGCTGGGTCAACGCCTCCGGCAAGGGCGGCGGCGGCATCGAGCTCCAGCTGGACAAGCAGCTGGCCGGCAAGGACGGCAAGATCCGCTACGCCCAGTCCGGCGGCCGGCTGGTCCCGACCGCCGGCTCCACCGAGACCCCGGCCGTGCCCGGCAGCGACATCGAGCTCACCATCGACCGCGACATCCAGTGGGCCGCGCAGAACGCCATCAGCAAGCAGGTGGAGAAGTCCAAGGCCGACCGCGGCTACGTCATCGTCCAGGACACCCGCACCGGCGAGGTCCTCGCGATGGCCAACGCCCCCGGGTTCGACCCCAACGACCTCTCCGAGGCGAACCCCGACACGCTCGGCAACGCCGCGCTCCAGGACGCCTTCGAGCCCGGCTCCACCGCCAAGGTGCTGTCGATGGCGGCCGTGCTGGAGGAGAACGCCGCCACCCCGCAGACGCACGTCGTCGTGCCCAACCGGCTGCACCGCGGCGACCGGCTGTTCAAGGACGACATCGACCACCCCACCTGGTACCTGACGCTCAACGGCGTCCTCGCCAAGTCCAGCAACATCGGGACCATCCTGGCCACCGGACAGCTCGGCAAGACCCAGTCCGCCGCCAACAAGGTCCTGTACGACTACCTGCGCGCCTTCGGTCTGGGCAGCCACACCGGGCTCGGCTTCCCGGGCGAGACCAAGGGCATCCTCGCGCCGCCCGACCAGTGGTCGACCTCCCAGCAGTACACGATTCCTTTCGGCCAGGGCGTGTCCGTCAACGCGATGCAGGCCGCCTCGGTCTACTCCACGATCGCCAACGGCGGCGTGCGCGTCGAACCCCGGCTGGTGCGCGGCAGCAAGGGGCCCGACGGCCGCTTCACGCCCGCGCCGGAACCCGAGAAGAAGCGGGTGGTCAGCGAGAAGACCGCGAAGACCCTGTCCCGGATGCTGGAGTCGGTGGTCGACGACGAGGAGGGCACCGGCACCAGGGCCCGCATCCCCGGCTACCGCGTCGCGGGCAAGACGGGCACCGCCAACCGCGTGGATCCGGCCACCGGCAAGTACCACGGCTACACCTCGTCGTTCGCCGGATTCGCGCCCGCCGACAAGCCCCGGGTCACCGTCTACTGCGTCATCCAGAACGCCACCCGGGGCAGCTACTTCGGCGGCCAGATCTGCGGACCCGTCTACAAGCAGGTCATGGAGTTCGCCCTGAAGTCCCTCCAGGTCCCGCCGACCGGGGCCGAACCCGCCAGACTGCCGGTCACGTTCAGCCCCTGACCGGCACCGCGCCCCGCCCGGCCGCCCCGGGCCGGGGCACCGGCCCGCCCGCCGACCGTCCCCCGTCCGCACCGAGCCAGCCCCCCGAGTCCCGCACGACCGAGCCACCAGGAACCACCCCGTGACCACGAACCACCCGGACCCCGGGACACCGCACCTCCCCTCCTCGCCCGGCCCCACGACGCCCCGGCCAGCCCGGGACGGCGGACCGCACGGGCCCCGCTTTGGCTCCGACGCGGTCGCGCCCGGTACGCTCACCGCCGTGCCACACCCTGATCAGTCCCAAACCACCCAGAAGGGCCACCCCGTGACATATCCGGGACCGCCCCGGCCGGTGCAGCTCTCCGCCACACCCCTGACGGAACTCGCCGATCAGCTGGGTGCCCCCGCGCCCGAGCACGCACCCGAGGTCACGGGCATCACCCACGACTCGCGTGCCGTCCGGCCGGGCGACCTGTACGCCGCCCTCCCGGGCGCCCGGGCGCACGGCGCCGACTTCGTCAGCCAGGCCGCGAGCCTCGGCGCGGTCGCCGTGCTCACCGACCCCGCCGGGGCCGAGCGCGTCGCCGCGACCGGACTCCCCGCGCTGGTGGTCGACGACCCGCGGGCGCGGATGGGCGAACTGGCCGCCACCATCTACGGCCACCCGGGCCGCGACCTGCTGCAGATCGGCATCACCGGCACCTCCGGCAAGACCACCACCGCCTACCTCGTCGAGGGCGGTCTGCGGACCGTCCGCAGCACCGGGCTCATCGGCACCGTCGAGATGCGCATCGGCGACGAGCGCATCAAGTCCGAACGCACCACGCCCGAGGCCACCGACCTCCAGGCGCTGTTCGCCGTCATGCGCGAACGCGGCACCGACGCGGTCGCCATGGAGGTCTCCAGCCACGCCCTGGTGCTCGGCCGGGTCGACGGCTGCGTCTTCGACATCGCCGTCTTCACCAACCTCAGCCCGGAGCACATGGAGTTCCACTCCGGGATGGAGGACTACTTCCAGGCCAAGGCACAGCTGTTCACCCCGGCCCGCAGCCGGTTCGGCGTGGTCAACGTGGACGACGAGTACGGCCGCCGCCTCGCCAAGGAGTCCGGGGTCCCCGTGGTCACCTACTCCGCCGAGGGCCACCCGGACGCCGACTGGCGGGCCGAGGACGTCAAGGTGGGCCCGCTGGACTCGACGTTCACCGTGGTCGGCCCCAAGGACGAGCGGATCTCGGCCACCTCGCCGCTGCCCGGGCCCTTCAACGTGGCCAACACGCTGGCCGCGATCGTCGCCCTGGCCGCCGCCGGGCTCGACCCGCAGTCCGCCGCCGACGGCATCGCCGCCGTGCCGGGCGTGCCGGGCCGCCTGGAGCGGGTGGACGAGGGGCAGCCTTACCTCGCGGTGGTGGACTACGCGCACAAGACCGACGCGGTCGAGTCGGTGCTGCGTGCCCTGCGCCGCATCACCGAGGGCAAGGTGCACGTCGTGCTCGGCTGCGGCGGCGACCGCGACCGCAGCAAACGCGAGCCGATGGGCGCCGCGGCGGCCCGGCTCGCCGACACCGCCGTCCTGACCTCCGACAACCCCCGCTCCGAGGACCCCCTCGCGATCCTCGCGGCCATGCTCCAGGGCGCCGCGTCCGTGCCCGCCCACGAGCGCGGAGAGGTGCAGGTCTTCGAGGACCGGGCCGCGGCCGTCGCCGCCGCCGTCGCCCGCGCCGAGCCGGGCGACACCGTGCTGGTCGCCGGCAAGGGCCACGAGCAGGGACAGGACATCGCCGGGGTGGTGCGTCCGTTCGACGACCGCCAGGTGCTTCGCGAAGCCATCAAGAAGACCCAGGGATGAACTTGTGATCGCCCTCTCCCTCGCCGAGATCGCAGAAGTCGTCGGCGGGCAGACGCACGACATACCGGATCCGTCCGTCCGGGTCACCGGACCGGTCGTCCGGGACTCACGGGAGGCGGGCCCCGGCAGCCTTTTCGTCGCCTTCGTCGGGGAACGCGTGGACGGCCACGACTTCGCCGCGGCGGTCGTCGACGCGGGTGCGGCGGCCGTGCTCGCCTCCCGCCCGGTCGGCGTGCCGGCGATCGTCGTCGACGACGTCCAGGCGGCCCTCGGCGCCCTCGCCCGGCACGTGGTCCGACGGCTGGGCGCCACCCTCGTCGCTCTGACCGGCTCGGCCGGCAAGACCAGCACCAAGGACCTCATCGCCCAGGTGCTCCGGCAGAAGGCACCGACCGTCTTCACCCCCGGCTCGCTCAACAACGAGATCGGGCTGCCGCTGACCGCGCTGACCGCCACCGAGGACACCCGGTTCCTGGTCCTGGAGATGGGTGCACGCGGCATCGGCCACATCCGCTACCTCACCGGTCTGACGCCCCCGCGGATCGGGCTCGTCCTGAACGTCGGGTCCGCCCACATCGGGGAGTTCGGCGGCCGCGAGCAGATCGCCGAGGCCAAGGGCGAACTCGTCGAGGCCCTCCCCGAGGACGGGACGGCCGTCCTCAACGCGGACGACCCCCTCGTACGGGCCATGGCGTCCCGTACGAAGGCGAAGGTGCTCCTTTTCGGAGAGTCCGGCGAAGCGGACGTCCGTGCCGAGAACGTGCGACTCACGGACAGCGGACAGCCCTCCTTCAGGCTTCACACACCCTCCGGTGCAAGTGATGTGACCATGCGCCTGTACGGTGAGCACCACGTGTCGAACGCGCTCGCCGCGGCCGCCGTCGCCCACGAGTTGGGCATGTCCGCAGACGAGATCGCCCGTGCGCTCTCCGAGGCGGGCTCCCTCTCCCGCTGGCGCATGGAGGTCACCGAGCGACCGGACGGCGTGACGGTCGTCAACGACGCCTACAACGCGAACCCCGAGTCCATGCGGGCCGCCCTGCGCGCCCTGGCAGCGATGGGCAGGGCCTCCCGGGCCGCAGGGGGACGCACGTGGGCGGTGCTCGGCAAGATGGCCGAGCTCGGGGACGAGGCGCTCGCCGAGCACGACGCGGTCGGACGGCTCGCCGTCCGGCTCAACGTCAGCAAGCTCGTCGCGGTCGGGGGCAGGGAAGCCGCCTGGCTGCAACTGGGCGCATATAACGAGGGTTCGTGGGGTGAGGAGTCGGTGCACGTGTCCGACGCACAGGCGGCGGTCGACCTGTTGCGCAGCCAATTGCGCCCGGGAGACGTCGTACTCGTGAAGGCGTCCCGTTCGGTCGGGCTCGAGAGCGTGGCGCAGGCGCTGCTCGGGACCGGTGCCGAGGGTGAGGTTGCCGCCCGATGATGAAGCAGATCCTGTTCGCGGGAGTCATTGGCCTCTTCCTGACGCTGGTCGGCACCCCGCTGCTGATCAAGCTGCTGGCCCGCAAGGGATACGGCCAGTACATCCGTGACGACGGCCCGCGCGAGCACGCCAGCAAGCGCGGTACGCCGACCATGGGTGGTATCGCCTTCATCCTGGCGACGGTCGTCGCCTACTTCCTGGCCAAGGTGATCACCGGCTACCTGGACGAGGAGGCCGACGCCGGGCCGACGTTCTCCGGTCTGCTGGTGCTGGGCCTCATGGTCGGCATGGGCCTGGTCGGCTTCCTCGACGACTACATCAAGATCGTCAAACGGCGGTCGCTGGGCCTGCGGGCCAAAGCGAAGATGGCCGGCCAGCTGATCGTCGGTATCGCCTTCGCGGTTCTGGCCCTGCAGTTCGCCGACAACCGCGGCAACACCCCGGCGTCCACCAAGCTGTCGTTCATCACCGACTTCGGCTGGACCATCGGCCCGGTGCTGTTCGTGGTCTGGGCGCTGTTCATGATCCTCGCCATGTCCAACGGCGTGAACCTGACCGACGGTCTGGACGGCCTCGCCACCGGCGCCTCCGTCCTGGTCTTCGGCGCCTACACCTTCATCGGCGTCTGGCAGTTCCAGGAGTCCTGCGCCAACGCGCAGACCCTCACCAACCCGGGCGCCTGCTACGAGGTGCGCGACCCCCTCGACCTCGCGGTCGTCGCCTCCGCCCTGATGGGTTCCTGCCTCGGCTTCCTGTGGTGGAACACCTCACCGGCCAAGATCTTCATGGGCGACACCGGTTCGCTGGCGCTCGGCGGTGTGCTCGCGGGTCTCGCCATCTGCTCCCGCACCGAGCTGCTGCTCGCCATCCTCGGCGGCCTGTTCGTCCTCATCACCATGTCGGTGGTCATCCAGGTCGGTTCGTTCCGGCTCACCGGCAAGCGGGTCTTCCGCATGGCCCCGCTCCAGCACCACTTCGAACTCAAAGGCTGGTCCGAAGTCCTTGTGGTGGTCCGCTTCTGGATCATCCAGGGCATCTGTGTGATCGTCGGACTGGGTCTCTTCTACGCGGGATGGGCAGCGGACAAGTGACCTCCTCCGGTCCCACGGACTTCACCGGACGCCGGATCACCGTCGCCGGGCTCGGCGTCTCCGGCGTCCCGGCGGCCAAGGTGCTGCACGGCCTCGGCGCCCACGTCACCGTCGTCAACGACGGCGACGACGAACGGGCCCGCGCCCAGGCGGCGGAGCTGGAGGCACTCGGCGTCACCGTCCGCCTCGGCGACGGCGACACCCTGCCCGAGGGCACCGACCTGGTCGTCACCGCGCCCGGCTGGAAGCCCGACAAGCCGCTGTTCGCCGCCGCCGAGCGGGCCGGGGTGCCCGTGTGGGGCGACGTCGAACTGGCCTGGCGCCTGCGCGGCCCGGACGCCGCCCCCTGGCTCGCGGTCACCGGCACCAACGGCAAGACCACCACCGTGCGCATGCTCGCCGCCATCCTTCAGGCGGCGGGCCTGCGCACGGCCGCCGTCGGCAACATCGGCGTCTCGCTGCTGGACGCGGTGACCGGCGAGGAGAAGTACGACGTCCTGGCGGTGGAGCTGTCCAGCTACCAGCTCCACTGGGCGCCCTCGCTGCGCGCCCACTCCGCCGCCGTGCTCAACCTCGCCCCCGACCACCTCGACTGGCACGGCTCCATGGCGGCCTACGCCGCCGACAAGGGCCGCGTCTACGAGGGCAACCGGGTCGCCTGCGTGTACAACGCGGCCGACCGGGCCACCGAGGACCTGGTCCGCGAGGCCGACGTCGAGGAGGGCTGCCGCGCCGTCGGCTTCACCCTCGGCACGCCCGCCCCCTCCCAACTCGGCGTCGTCGAGGGCATCCTCGTGGACCGAGCCTTCGTCGAGGACCGGCACCGCAACGCCCAGGAACTCGCCGAGGTCTCCGACGTCCGCCCGCCCGCCCCGCACAACATCGCCAACGCCCTGGCGGCCGCCGCCCTCGCGCGGGCCTTCGGCGTCCCGGCGAGCGCGGTGCGCGACGGACTGCGCGCGTTCACGCCGGACGCCCACCGCATCGCGCACGTGGCCGACGTGGACGGCGTCGCCTACGTCGACGACTCCAAGGCCACCAACACCCACGCCGCCGAAGCCTCGTTGGCGTCCTACGACCCGATCGTGTGGATCGCCGGCGGTCTGGCCAAGGGCGCCACCTTCGACGGCCTGGTCGCCGGCGCCGCCGGACGGCTGCGCGGCGTCGTCCTGATCGGCCGCGACCGCGCCCTCATCCGGGAAGCCCTGGCGCGACACGCCCCCGAGGTGCCCGTGGTCGACCTCGACCGGGCCGACACTGGGGCCATGCTCCAGGCTGTCCAGGAGGCACAGCGGCTCGCCCGGCCCGGTGACACGGTGCTGCTGGCCCCGGCCTGCGCCTCGATGGACATGTTCACCAACTACATCCGGCGCGGTGAGGCGTTCGCCCAGGCGGTGCGCGAGCTCGGCGCCTGACCCGGCCGCCTGCGCCGGGCGACCCTGGGAGGGACGCGTGGGACCGTCGAGGGCCCGTCTTGCCGATCCGGCCGGCTCCGTCCGGCGCCGCCCCGCCACCGGGCCGGGCGGCGCGGGCCGGGTG
>NZ_JAAGMD010000678.1 GCF_010548465.1 Streptomyces sp. SID14436
CGGCCGGTGGCGTGGAAGACCCGCCAGTCGCCCGCGGCCCGGTCCGCGCCGTCCGGCGCCGTGCCGTCCGGCCCGCCGGTCCCCTCCTCGGCCGGCTGTGGGCGCGTCCGCTCCGCGGGCGCCTGCTCGTCCTGCGCGGTCATGCCGGTGCCTCCTCGTTGGCAAGGTCGCCGTCGTCGGTGTGGATGTCGACCAACCGCGTAGGATCGTCCCAGAAAAAGGCGATATGGCGCCCCAGGAGATCAGGACTCTGTGCGGGGTCCACGGCCTTCCTGCGCAGCCGGTGGATCGCCATGGGGATCTGGGCCGCGACCGGCACCGAGGCGAAGACGGCGGTGACGACCTCCCGCCGCTCCTCCACGAACACCCCCCGGCGGTCCCATATGGCCAGCGCGATGCCCTCGGCGATGGCCGCCTTGAGCGCCTCCAGCGCGGGCGTGTCGGCGGGGGCGTCGAGGACCACGGCGGTGCGCGCCGACTCCCCCGCGAGGGTGGTCTGCCAGGCGTCGAGCCGCTGGGCGTCGTCGCCGCTCCAGCCGTGCACCGTGACGCCCTGCTGCCGCAGCACGCGCCAGCGCTCCTGCCACTGCCGGCGGACCAGCCGGTCGTCGGTGCGCATCCGTTCCAGACTGCGCAGGTGCACGGCGTAGCGCAGGCCCAGCGGCAGCGGGCGGCCGTGGCCGAGGGTGAACCTCAGTCCGGCCACGTCGTGGTTGAGCAGGTCGTAGGGGAGGACGAACTCGACGTAGGTGGGCGGCTGTTCATGACCGCCGGAGCCCGGTGCGGGGCCGACGGGCCAGAGCCGGGCGCCCTGCCGGAGGGCCTGTTCGACGGCCTCCCCGAGACGGTCCAGGGAGGTGGTGGCGGGCTCGCCGGGCTGCGGGTCCCAGTGGCCCGGCACGCTGTTGAGCCAGGGGCGGACGGCGATGTCGCCGGAGCCGTCGCGGGCGGGCTCCACGGCGACGATGAGGCAGCAGGGGATGTCGGGGTCGGGGGCCGCCCGGGCGCGTGCGGTGCGGCGCCGGGACACCGCCCCGGTGAGGGCGGCGCGCTGCGCCCAGCCGTCGACCCACTTGGTGAGGGCGCCGCGGTGCCCCGGCAGGGCGGCGAGCGAGGCCGCCGCGTCGACCAGGAGCACCGCGGGGGGTAAGCCGTCCGGCTGCGCGTTCCACTCCAGGACGTGGCCGAAGAGCTGCTCCGGGGTGAGGCCCGGCGGCAGGTAGAGGCCGTTGAGCTCGTCGGCCAGCAGGTCCCGCAGCCGGCCCGGGGACACCTCGCCCTCGGCGTCGGCCAGCAGGCCGCGGGCGGTGCCGGTGTCGTGGCCGGAGAGCGGGCCGGGCAGGCTCTCGGGAGCCGGGGACGGGGGTGCGGCGGGCGCGAGCAGCGCGCGCATCTCCTCGGCGGGCGCGCTTCCCTCGAAGAGCTCGACCACGCGCACCAGTACGTGTTCGCCGCCGCCCACGTTCAGCGCGGTGCGCACCACGGTGATGACGTCCTCGCGGAGCCGGATCCCGCGGACGTCGACGGTGCGGCCGAGGTGTTCGCCGAGCACCGTCGCGAACTGGGCGCGGCCCTGGGCGTCCTCCATGCAGCTCAGCTCGCACAGCACGGCGGTGAGCCGGAACATCAGTTCCAGACTGGTCGCGCGCTGCCCGTCCGCACCGGCGGCCTCGCCGGAACCCACTCCGTTCTCCACCGACTGTCCCCCATGAGTCGGTACGCCTGCCTGACCGGCCTGCGAAGTTAGCACGGCAACTGACGGTTCACCAGGGACGCGTGGGGTGCCCGGCCGTGGGATCCGGCCGCGTGTCGCCCGTACGGGCCCACTCGGCCGGAATCCCCTCACGAGGCCGGTGCCGGCTGTGCTACAACCGCGGGTCCACCGGCTCGGATTCCAGGGCGAGCACCCCGAAAACCGCCTCGTGCACCCGCCACAGCGGCTCGCCCTCGGCCAGCCGGTCCAGGGCCTCCAGGCCGAGCGCGTACTCCCGGACCGCGAGGGACCGCTTGTGGTTGAGGAACCGGCCGCGCAGGCGCGCCAGGTTCTCCGGCCGGGTGTACTCGGGGCCGTAGATGATCCGCAGGTACTCGCGGCCCCGGCACTTGATGCCGGGCTGCACCAGCCGGCCCTCGGGTCCGCGGACCAGGGCGCCGACCGGCTTGACGACCATGCCCTCGCCGCCGCGCCCGGTCATCTCCAGCCACCAGTCGACGCCCGCCCGCACCGACTCGGGGTCGCCGGTGTCGACGTACAGCCGCCGGGTGGTCTGCAGCAGACCGGTGGCGTCGTGCTCCACCAGCAGGTCGATCAGGGCGAGCTGCTCGTCGTGGGGCAGCGCGGCGAGGCTGCGGCCCTGCACGGCCAGCAGCTGGAACGGCGCGAGGCGCACCCCGTCGAGCCCGTCGGTGGTCCAGCAGTAGCGCCGGTAGGCGCGGGTGAACGCGTCGGCGGACTCGGCCCGTTCGCGCTGGCGGCCCAGCAGGTCCGTCACGTCGACGCCACGGGCCGCGGCGTCCTCCAGCGCGGTCAGGGCGCCGGGGAACACCGCGCCGGAGGCCGCGCCGACCGCCGCGTACTGGGACCGCAGCAGCCCGGACGCCTTCAGCGACCAGGGCATCAGCTCGGCGTCCAGCAGCAGCCAGTCCGTCTCCAGCCGCTCCCACAGCCCGGCCCCGGTGACCGCGGCGCGCAGCCGGCCGAGGATCTCCTCGGTGACGGCGGCGTCGTCGAAGAACGGCCGGCCGGTGCGGGTGTACAGGGAGCCGGTGGGGCCGTCGGCGCCGAACCGGGCGCGGGCGGCGTCCGCGTCCCGGCACACCAGGGCGACGGCGCGCGAGCCCATGTGCTTCTCCTCGCACACCACCCGGGCGACGCCGTCCTGGTGGTACTGGGCGAACGCCTCCTGCGGGTGCTCCAGGTAGCCCTCCAGCCGCGAGGTGGCCGTGGGGGCCATGGTGGGCGGCAGGTAGGGCAGCAGGCGCGGGTCGATCGCGAACCGGCTCATGACCTCCAGGGCCGCCGCCGCGTTCTCCTCGCGCACCGACACCCGGCCGGCGTGCCGGGTCTCGACGACGCGCCGGCCGTGCACGTCGGCGAGGTCCAGCGGGCGGCCGTCCTGGCCGCCGGGGGCTTCCGTGCGCAGCGGGCGGGTCGGCTCGTACCAGACCCGCTCGGCCGGTACGTCGACCAGTTCCCGCTCCGGCCAGCGCAGCGCGGTCAGCTTGCCGCCGAACACGGCGCCGGTGTCCAGGCAGATGGTGTTGTTGAGCCAGGTGGCCTCCGGGACGGGGGTGTGGCCGTAGACGACGGCGGCCCGGCCGCGGTAGTCCTCGGCCCACGGGTAGCGCACGGGCAGGCCGAACTCGTCGGTCTCGCCGGTGGTGTCGCCGTACAGGGCGTGGCTGCGGACCCGGCCGGAGGTGCGGCCGTGGTACTTCTCGGGCAGACCGGCGTGGCAGACCACCAGCCGGCCGCCGTCGAGGACGTAGTGGCTGACGAGCCCGTCGATGAACTCCCGCACCTCGGTGCGGAACTCCTCGCTCTCGCCGTCCATCTGCTCGATGGTCTCGGCGAGTCCGTGGGTGTGCTGCACCTTGCGGCCCTTGAGGTACCGGCCGAACTTGTTCTCGTGGTTGCCGGGCACGCACAGCGCGTTGCCCGACCGGACCATGGCCATCACCCGCCGCAGCACGCCGGGGCTGTCCGGGCCGCGGTCGACGAGGTCGCCGACGAACACGGCGGTGCGGCCCTCGGGGTGCACGCCGTCGGTGTAGCCCAGCTTGCCGAGCAGGGCGTCCAGTTCGGCGGAGCAGCCGTGGATGTCGCCGATGATGTCGAAGGGGCCGGTGAGGTGGGTCAGGTCGTTGAACCGCTTCTCGGTGACGACGGTGGCCCGCTCGACCTCCTCCGCGCCGCGCAGCACGTGCACCTTGCGGAAGCCCTCGCGCTCCAGGTGGCGCAGCGAGCGGCGCAGTTCGCGGGTGTGCCGGCGGATGACCCGGCGGGGCATGTCGGCGCGGTCGGTGCGGGCCGCGTTGCGCTCGGCGCACACCTCCTCGGGCACGTCGAGCACGATGGCTATGGGCAGCACGTCGTGCCGCCTGGCCAGTTCGACGAGCTGCTTGCGGGACTCCTGCTGGACGCTGGTGGCGTCGACGACGGTGCGGCGGCCGGCGGCCAGGCGCTTGCCGGCGATGTAGTGCAGCACGTCGAAGGCGTCGCGGCTGGCGCTCTGGTCGTTCTCGTCGTCGGCGACGAGCCCGCGGCAGAAGTCGGAGGACAGGATCTCGGTCGGCTTGAAGTGGCGCCGGGCGAAGGTGGACTTGCCGGAGCCGGAGGCACCGACGAGCACCACCAGGGAGAGGTCGGTGACGGGCAGGACGCGGCCGTCCGCACGCGCGGCGGTGGTCCCGGTTGTCGCGGTGGTCATGCGGCTTTCGCCTCCTTCTCGGTGCCGGTGCTGAACACGGCCATCTGGGTGGGTGGACCGACCTCGGGGTCGTCGGGGCCGACGGGCACGAACTCCACGTCGTAGCCGTGCCGTTCGGCCACCTCGGCGGCCCAGGAGCGGAACTCCGCGCGGGTCCACTCGAAGCGGTGGTCGCCGTGCCGGACGTGGCCGGCCGGCAGGGTCTCCCAGCGCACGTTGTACTCGACGTTCGGCGTCGTGACGAGGACGGTCCGGGGGCGGGCGGCACCGAACACGGCGTACTCCAGGGCGGACAGGCGCGGCAGGTCGACGTGCTCGATCACCTCGCTGAGCACGGCCGCGTCGTACCCCTTGAGCCGGCGGTCGGTGTAGGCGAGCGAGCCCTGCCAGAGCTTCACCCGGGCCGCCTGCCGCTCCCCCATGCGGTCCAGTCTCAGCCGCCGGGAGGCGATGGTCAGGGCGCGCATCGACACGTCGACGCCGACGATCTCGGTGTACGCCGGGTCGCGGAGCAGTTCCTGCACCAACTGGCCCTGTCCGCAGCCGAGGTCGAGCACCCGGGCGGCTCCGGCGGCGCGCAGCGCGGTGAGGATCGCCTCCCGGCGCCGCACGGCGAGCGGAGTCGGCTTCTCCTCGGTGGCGCTCTCGTCGGCGACCGCGTTGTCGATGTCCTGGACGTCGCTGTCGTCGGTCTCCGCGAGCCGCACCAGTTCCAGGCGTTCGAGCGCCTGCCGGGTCAGCGACCAGCGGCGGGTGAGGTAGCGGCTGGTGATCAGGCGCTGCTCCGGGTGGCCGGGCAGCCAGCCCTCGCCGACGCGCAGCAGCTTGTCCACCTCGTCGGGGGCGACCCAGTAGTGCTTGGCGTCGTCGAGGACCGGCAGCAGCACGTAGAGGTGGCGCAGGGCCTCGGCGAGGGTGAGCGTCTCCGACTCCAGGACGAGCCGCACGTACCGGGAGTCGCCCCACTCGGGGAACTCCGTGTCCAGCGCGACCGGGTCGGCCGTGACCGTCCAGCCGAGCGGCTCGAAGAGCCGGTGGACGAGCGCGGGGCCGCCGCGGGCCGGCAGGGCGGGCACCTCGACGCGCAGCGGACGCGGCAGGGCGGGCTGCTCGGGGCGGGCGTCGCACACCCCGCGCAGGGCGCTGGAGAAGACGTTGCCCAGGGCCACCGCGAGCAGCGAGGAGGCCGCGTAGGGGCGGTCGTTGACGTACTGGGCGAGGGCGGCGTCGGGTGCGCCGCCGCGGCCCTTGCCCTTGCCCCGGCGGACCAGGGCCACCGTGTCCACCTCGAGCAGCAGCGCCACCGTGCAGCGTTCCTCGTCGGCCTCGGGGTAGAAGACGTGCGCCCGCCCGCAGGAGGTGGAGAACGACTGCGCCTTGTCGGGATGCTTGTGCAGCAGGAAACCGAGGTCGGTCGCGGGGCGCTCGGGAACGCCGGTGGTGCTGATCGTCAGGAACACGGTGGGTACCCCTCGGACACCTTCTGAAGTGCGGGAACGCGCGGTGGTCCGGCGCGTCGTGCCAAGGTACCGGGATCCGTGGGGGAAGCCCCGGGAATTATCCGGGGGCGGGAACGCGGAACGGGACCGCCCGGCGCGCGGACGGTCCCGTTCGAAGGTGCCGGAGCCCCGTCGAGGGGCGGGGCTCCCGGCGGGGCCTACGACAGCTGCGACTGGACCTGGGCGGAGATCAGCTCCAGGTGGTCGAGGTCGTGCAGGTCGAGCATCTGGAGGTAGATGCGCCGGGAGCCGGTCTCGGCGTACCGCCCGATCTTGTCGACGACCTCGGCCGGGGAGCCCGCGAGGCCGTTGGCCTTGAGCTCGTCGACCTCCCGGCCGATGGCGGCGGCCCGGCGGGCGACCTCCTCGTCGTCCCTGCCGACGCAGACCACCAGGGCGTTGGAGAAGACGATGTCGTCCGCGTCACGGCCCGCCTCCTTCGCGGCGGCGCGGACCCGGCCGAACTGCCGCTCGCTGTCCTCGACGGACGCGAAGGGCATGTTGAACTCGTCGGCGTACCGGGCGGCCAGCCGGGGGGTGCGGACGGCGCCGTGGCCGCCGATGAGCACCGGGATCCTGGACTGGACCGGCTTGGGCAGGGCGGGCGACCCGGTGAGGTCGTAGTAGGTGCCGTGGAAGTCGAAGGTCTTGCCGGGGCCGGTGGCCCACAGACCCGTGACGATCTCCAGCTGCTCCTCCAGGCGGCCGAACTTCTCCTTCGGGAAGGGGATGCCGTACGCCTTGTGCTCCTCCTCGAACCAGCCCGCGCCCAGCCCGAGTTCGATGCGTCCGCCGGACATCTGGTCGACCTGGGCGACCTGGATGGCGAGGACGCCGGGGAGGCGGAAGGTGGCCGCGGTCATCAGGGTGCCGAGCCGGATGCGGCTGGTC
The DNA here is from genome assembly GCF_010548465.1 of Streptomyces sp. SID14436. Classification (GTDB taxonomy): domain Bacteria; phylum Actinomycetota; class Actinomycetes; order Streptomycetales; family Streptomycetaceae; genus Streptomyces. The sequence goes on from NZ_JAAGMD010000678.1 coordinate 6,821, forward strand.
TCCCGGGCGAGGCCGGCCAGGGTGATCCACGCGTCGGTGGGGCCGGGCAGGCCGTCGACGGAGCCCATCTTGAGGTAGTGGTCGGACCGGAAGAAGGCGTCGAACCCGAGGTCCTCGGTGGCCTTGGCGACGGTGAGCAAGGTGTCGTAGGTGGCCCCCTGCTGGGGCTCGGTGAAGATTCGCAGATCCATGTCTCCATCCTGCACGGTCCGGGCCCGGACACCCCGCCCCGGCTCGGCGGCCGCGCGCCCCGCTCCACGGTCGGGTGAAAGCGGGCCCGCCCGGCGACCCCGGTATGACCGGGCCGGTGACCCGTCCCGATGAAGATCGTTGGCCGGTCGGAGCCGGACCACCCGGCGCCCGCGCCGGCCCGTGTGCGCCGGGGCGTCAACCGTGTCGGCCCCCGTCCCGGGGGCCAGGGGCCGAGGAGGCCGTCGTGTCCGAAGAGTCCGAAGAGTCCGTGCCGCGGCAGGGCGGGAGCGGGCAGCCCAAGGGGCTGCTCCAGCAGATGGAGGAGCTGATGGCGGCGTTGAACGCGGACCTCACGGCCCTGGACGCGGACCTCCGGGGCCCGGCGGGAGCGGGACAGCCGAGGACGGGCCTGGCCGGGGCGGGCGAGGAACCACCGGGACAGTGAGCCGCGGGCCGGCGTGCGGGGCCGGCGGGGGCGCCGGCGGCTCTGGTCGGTCTCGCGACCGGCGGGAGCGGCAAGCGGCCGAGCCCGACGCGC
>NZ_JAAGMD010000704.1 GCF_010548465.1 Streptomyces sp. SID14436
TCGACCGCTCTGCGCCACTCGGCGACCGCCGCGGCCGACACCGGTCCGTCCCACCCGTCGGGGCGGGCCGCCCCGCCGATGTGGAAGGCGTCGAGTCCGGCCGCGCGCAGCGTGGGTACGTGGTCCAGGCGCAGTCCGCCGCCGACCAGCACCTGTTGCGCGTACCCGGGCTCGCCGCGCCGGCCGGCCTCGGCGCACAGCACGGGCAGTCCGTCGTCGACACCGGCCGGCGAGCCCGCGGTGAGGTAGGTGTCCAGGCCCGGGAGCCCGTCGAGCTGCTTGCGCAGGGCGTCCCGGTCGGCGGCGCGGTCGATGGCCCGGTGGAACGTCCACCGGCACCCGCCCAGCGCGCCGACCACCCGTTCCACCGCCGCCAGGTCCGCCCGGCCGCTCGCGTCCAGGAAGCCGAGGACGAATTCCTCGGCCCCGGCCCCGCGCAGCTCTCCGGCGAGCCCGACGAGCCGGTCCACGTCCCCGGCGGCGAAGCCGTCCGCCAGCCGCAGCATCACCCGGAGCGAGAGGTCGACCGCGTCGCGGATGGCGGCCACGGTCGCGGGGGACGGGGTGAGGCCGTCGGCCGCCATGTCGGTGACCAGTTCCAGACGGTCCGCACCGCCCTCCTGCGCGGCGACCGCGTCCTCGACGCCGAGGGCGATCACCTCCAGGACCGCACGCTTGCTCATGGGACCCCATTCGTCGGTTCAGCTCTTGGACGGTGCGTCGATACCGGTGTCGGTGCACACACCACACTACGACGACAGGTCTAGTCCAATCCACCCCGCACGCCGACCGCGCCGCCCAGCACACCGCCGACCGAGCCGCCCAGCACGCCGCCGACCGAGCCGCCCACCGCGTCGCCCTGCCTACGGAGCAATCCCCTGCGGTCCGTTGGCGTGACAACCACCCCGGCCGGTATGTCGGTCCCGCCCTGCGGGGGCCGACGGCCAACCCTGCGGGCATGCATGTGATCACACAACGCGTGGCCGCCCTCCGCTCCCGGCTCGGCCGGGCCGGGCTGGCCTGCGCACTCGTGGCGGGCCTCGCCCCCGCCCTGGTCGTCGGCGCCGGCAGCGGGCCGGCACAGGCCGCCCCGCTGCCGGGAGGACTCGGCCCGTGCGTGCCGGGCGACTGCCCGGACCCGTGAACGGCCGCTTCTTCACCACCGGTTCACTCACCCACACCAGCGCACAGACCGGAGTCGAGTTCCACTCCTACCCCTTCGACGGCGACCTGCCGGACTGTGACGGCGACGAGCCGGTCACCGGCGAGGTACGCATCGACAAGACCGACGCCGCGACGGGCGACCCGCTGCCGGGCGCGGTCTTCGAACTCTGGCAGGAGACCAACGGCACCGACGGGCTCCAGACCTCCGGCGCCGACCCCGACACCCGGCTCGGCGACACCTGCACCACGGGCCCGGACGGCACCTGCGCCCGCACGGTCCCGCCGGGCACCTACTACTGGCGTGAGACGGCGGCCCCCGACGGCTACGACCTGCCCGACCCCGGCGTCTTCGGTCCCCTGGTCCTGACCGGCCCGGACGCCGCCGAGGGGGTCCGCGCCGCCGCGGAGAACACCCGGACCGGGCAGCCCGACCCGGACGGTTCCCTCGCGGTGGAGAAGGCCGACGCCGAGGACGGCAGCCCCCTCGCGGGCGCGGTCTTCGCCCTCTGGCGGGAGAGCAACGGCACGGCCGGACTCCAGACGTCGGGCGCCGATCCCGACACGATGACGGGCCGGAGCTGCACCACCGGCACGTCCGGCACCTGCGCCTTCGACGGCCTGCCGCCCGGTGCGTACTACCTGGTCGAGACGGCCGCACCCGACGGCTACGCACGGCCCGCCGACCCGGTCAGCGGCCCGCACGAGCTGACCTCGGACGGCGCCGGGGACGTGGTCACCGTCCGGCTCACCAACGACCGCGACGAACCCCACGAGCCGGATGAGCCCGACGAGCCCGATGAGAACGGCTACGGCGACTCCGGCGGCTACGGCACCGGCCACGGGAAGGACCACGGCGGCTACGGGAGCCGCTGACCCCGTCCGCCCGTCCGCCCGTCCGCCGTCACCGGTCGCGGGGCGTGCGCCCCGCGACCGGTGCGCACGCCCCGGGCAGGGCCCTCAGTCCCCGAAGATGTTCAGCTCCTCCGCCCGCGCCCCCGCCAGTTCGTACGACGCGCCGTGCACCGGGCGCCCCGCGTACAGGCGCACCAGGGTGGCGCCGTCCCCGATGTAGCGGGCGGGCGGCCGCTCGCCCGAGATGTCGCCCAGGCGCAGCGGCTCGTCGGCGTCGTCGAGGTCGGCGTGCAGGGGGAGGTGGTGGTCGCGGCAGGTCACGTAGGCCAGCAGGGCGAGCGCCTGCGGCAGCCGGTCGCCCCCGTACGCGCCCGGCTCGCCGAAGGTCTCCCGGATGTCCCCGGCGTGCACCCACTCCCCCAGCGCGAGCACGTCCAGCACCCCGCCCGCCCGGGCGATCACCGGCCCGGCCTCGGTCAGCCCGCGCTCGAACTCGTCCACGATCCGCGCGTTGCTCCAGTCGGCCCGCTCGGCGATGTCCCGGTCGTTGGACTCGGGGGAGAACACCCCCTTCTCGAAGCGGCTCTCCAGCACCCGCGTGAACGCGGCCGAGCAGTGCGCGAGCACGTCCCGCACCGTCCATCCGGGACACGCGGCGACAGCCAGCGCGAAGTCCTCGTCCTTCCTGGCGCGCAGCAGCGGCACCAGGGCGTCCCGCTCGTCGGTGAGCAGCCGCCCGGGCAGCTCGGGGTCACGTACGTCGTGCACATCGGCAGGAGTCGTCATACGACCCACGCTAACGGCGGCACCGCCCCGGACGGCGGCATCTTTTCCGGGTGGCCGCCCCGTCAGTCCGCGGAGGGGGCGGTGAGGGAGGCGAGCGCGCCCAGGACGCGGGCGGCCGGCGCCGGGTCGACCAGCCACTTCAGGTGGCTGCCCGGCAGCGTGCGGACGTCGTACGGGTTGTCCGGGGTCAGCGCGTCGCCCTCACGGATCAGCCGGTCCTGCAGCGCGAGCGGCATGCTCGCGTCGTCGGCCAGCCGCAGATACGTCCTCGGGACGGTGCCCCAGGTCGAGGCCTGCGCCCGGTCGGCGGAGCCGCCGACGTCCAGGTTCTCGTCGGGCTGGAAGGTGTTGAGGAAGGTCAGGAACTCCTCGTCGGTGCCGTCGGCGAGGAAGGCCGCCTTGAGCGCGGCGAGGGCGGCCGGGTCCGCGGTGCGGAAGTTGACGCGGAGCAGGCCGAGTTCGGCCGGGTTGCCGGCCGCGGCCAGGCCCAGGGAGGCGGCGTCGACGTCGGCCATCTCCGGCTCGGCGTAGTAGGCGCCGACGTCGAGCGCGACCGGGCACCAGGCCGCGACGTAGACGAGGCGGTCGATCAGGTCCGGCCGGGCGTTGGCCGCCGCGGTGGCGGTGATGCCGCCCCGGCTGTGCGCGACGAGGATCACCGGGCCGTTCCGCTTGGCCCGCTCCAGGATCCCGGTCAAATGCGCGGCGTTGTCGGCCAGCGTGACGCCCTTGATCGCGCCGGGCGCGGCGGCGAGGGCTTCCGGATCCTGCGGCGCCTGGTAGGCGCGGGTGTAGGTGGCCCCGAAGCCGTGCCCGGGCAGGTCGACGGCGACCGACCGGTGTCCGAGGAGGCCGAGTTCGGCCTGGAGCGGCGCGAAGGAGAAGGAGTTCGCGAAGGCCCCGTGGACCAGGACGTAGGTCGGTTGCACTCGGCAGCTCGATTCTTCCGGCGACGTGGGCGCGGCACGCGGACGGACGTTCGCGCGCCGGGCGGTCACCCTACCGAGCCGAAGATCACCCGGCCCGTCATTTTTCGGCCCGCCGCAACGGCCCGCACCCGGAACAATGGGCCCATGGCCGACACCGATGACGCCGACAGCACCCCGCGTGACCCGCGCGATCTGCGGGACCGTTTCGCCCGCGCGCTGGAGGGGGCCCGGGGCCCGGGCGGCGGGCCCGATCCGGGGCCGTACGCCGACAACCTGCTGGCGCGCTGGCGGGAGCCGCAGCGGCGGTACCACACCGTCGCCCACCTCACGGCGGTCCTCGACCGCGTCGACGAGCTGGCGGAGTACGCCGGGGACCCGGACGTCGTCCGTCTCGCCGCCTGGTTCCACGACGCCGTGTACCTGCCGGACCGCTCGGAGAACGAGGAGCGCTCGGCCCGGCTCGCCGAGCGGGCGCTGACCGAGGCCGGGGTGCCGGAGGCGAAGGCGGCGGAGGTGGCGCGGCTGGTGCGGCTCACCGTGACGCACGACCCGGCCGACGACGACCTGAACGGCCAGGTGCTGTGCGACGCCGACCTGGCGGTCCTCGCCGGGTCCCCGTCCGCGTACGCCGCCTACACGGTCGCCGTCCGCGAGGAGTACCACTTCGTCCCCGGCGACGCCTTCCGGGAGGGCCGGGCCGCCGTGCTGCGTCAACTGCTCGGCCTGCCCCGCCTGTTCCGCACCCCGTACGGGGCCAAGCACTGGGAGGCCACCGCCCGCCACAATCTGCGCGGGGAACTGGAAATGCTGTCGACCCCGGTGCCGCCGTCCTCCTAGCCTGCCCCCATGGATGCTGCGGGCGCAGAACAGGTCGAGGAAGCCGTCGCGGACTGCGTGCGCGCGCTGGGAGCGGTCGCGGACCGGGACTGGCGGGCGGTGCGGGCCGGCCGGCTGGAGTGGGACTGCTGGCGGACGGCGGAGCACATCGCCGAGGATCTCATCACGTACGCGGGGCAGCTGGCCGGACGGGCCGCCGACGCCTACGTGCCGTTCGAGATCGTCCTGGACGACGGCACCGACAACGCCGGTGCCCTGCACGTGATCCGCACGACCGGGGCCCTGCTGGCCGCGACGCTGCGGACCACCCCCCGCGCGGTGCGCGCCTTCCACCCGTACCCCTTCCGGCACGCCGACCGCACGGGCTTCGCCGCGATGGGCGTGGCCGAGGTGCTGCTGCACACGCACGACGTCACCGAGGGCCTGGGGGTGGCGTACGAACCGCCCGCCGCGCTCGCCGAGTTCGTGCTGACCCGGATCTTCCCCGAGGTGATGCCCGGCCCCGCGCCCTGGCCGACGCTGCTGTGGGCGACGGGGCGCGGGGACCTGCCCGGCCGGGAGCCCGTGACCGCCTGGCGGTGGAGCAACAACCTGGTGGTCCCGGCGGACCGGCTCACCCTGGAGGGCGTCACCCCGGCCGCCGCGGCCGGCCTGGCGGTGGGCGGGGGCGGCGGGTTCACCTGGGTGGACCCGGGGCCGTACGACGGGACGCGGGACGCGGCCGGGGCGCTGCTCAAGGCGTACGGGGCGGGGGTGCTGCGGGCCCGGTGGGGGATGTTCGTCATGGTGCGCCGGGAGGACGACCGCGCGGTCGGCGGCATCGGCTTCCACGGCCCGCCGGACGAGGACGGCCGGGTGGAGATCGGCTACGACCTGTCCCCCGAGGCGCGCGGCCACGGGTACGCGACCGAGGCGCTGCGCGCGCTGTCGGCGTGGGCGCTGGAGCAGCCGGAGGTGACGTCGGTGTTCGCGGCCACCGAGCCGGACAACCTCGCGTCGCAGGCCGTGATCGGGCGGGCCGGGTTCACCCGGATCAGTGGGGGCGAGGAGGAGTTCGCCTACGAGCTGCGCCGCTGAACCGGGCCGGGAGCGCCGCCGCCCGGGCCACCGGGAAGACCCGGCAGGCCGGTGAGCCCCGGAGCACCGGGGAGGCCCGGGGCACCGGGGAGGCCCGGCACCGCGCTCCTGCCCGTCCCCGTGCTCGCGCCCTTCCGGCGGCGCAGGCCCGCCCCGTGCAGCAGGCGCACCACCTCGCGGCTGCTGACCTGGAGCGCGCCCGCCAGCACGACCTCCCCGTAACGGTGTTCGGGGATGTCGTAGTGGTCGCGTTCGAAGGCGCGGCGGGGGACGCCGAGGCGGGCGGCGAACAGGTGGAGCTCGTCGTAGGAGACGTCGCTGACCAGGTGGGACCACAGGCGGCCGTGGCCCGGCCAGGTGGGCGGGTCGATGTAGAGCGTCACGAGGGCGGGGCGCCTTCCGCTCTCCCGCCGCCCGGCGCCGAGCCGAGCGCGCCGACGGCCGCGACCTTCACGCCCGCCTTGTGGCACACCCAGTGCGGGTCGGGGCCGAGCTCCGGCTCCACCTCCAGCGCGTGCGGGTCGCCGGAGCCGCAGACCGGGCAGACGGGCCAGCGGCCGTACCGTTCCAGCAGGGCGTCCTGGACGTCCTGGGCGACGAGTCCGGCGAGGAACTCGCTGCCCTCCGGCCATTGTTCGACCCACCAGCGGCGGTGGGTGACGGACTCCTCGACCAGCGACACCACGTCCGCGTCCGCGACCTCGCGCGCGGCGAGGTCGGCGAGCACGAGGGCACGGGCCGCGTGCAGCGCCTGTTCGAGTCGGGTGACGGGGGGCTTGTCGGGGTGCATGCCCCTATTGTGCGCACTCTTGACCGCGACACCGGAACGAAAATATCTTTCAAGGGTGACCCAGGAAGTGAAGGAAATTTTCGCCAGGGAGCGCGGCCCCGGCGGCTCCGCCTCCGCACCGCCCGCCCCCGCCGCCCTCGCGGCCAAGGTCCGCACCCTGGCACCGTCGATGACCCGCTCCATGCAGCGCGTCGCCGAGGCCGTCGCGGCCGACCCGGCCGGCTGCGCGGCGCTCACGGTCACCGGGCTCGCCGAGCTGACCGGCACCAGCGAGGCCACCGTCGTGCGCACCGCCCGGCTGCTCGGCTACCCGGGCTACCGCGATCTGCGCCTGGCCCTCGCCGGACTGGCCGCCCAGCAGCAGTCCGGCCGGGCCCCGGCCATCACGACCGACATCTCGGTGGACGACCCCATCGCCGACGTCGTCGCGAAGCTGGCCTACGACGAGCAGCAGACCCTCGCCGACACCGCCGCCGGCCTGGACACCGTCCAGCTCGGCGCCGCCGTCACCGCCCTGGCGGGTGCCCGCCGCACCGACGTGTACGGCCTCGGCGCCTCCGGCCTGGTCGCGCAGGACCTCACCCAGAAGCTGCTGCGCATAGGCCTGATAGCCCACGCCCCCAGCGACCCGCACCTCGCCGTGACCAACGCGGTGCAGCTGCGTCCCGGCGACGTGGCGATCGCCATCACGCACTCCGGGTCGACGGGGGACGTCATCGAGCCGCTGCGGGTGGCCTTCGAGCACGGGGCGACCACGGTGGCGGTCACCGGCCGCCCCGACGGCCCCGTCACGCAGTACGCCGACCACGTGCTGACCACGTCCACGGCCCGCGAGAGCGAGCTGCGCCCGGCGGCGATGTCCTCCCGGACCAGCCAACTGCTCGTCGTGGACTGCCTGTTCGTCGGCGTGGCGCAGCGGACGTACGAGCAGGCGGCCCCGGCCCTGTCGGCGTCGTACGAGGCGCTGGCCCACCGGCACCGCAGCGGGCCCCGGTAGCCCGCGCGGGCGCCGCCCCACGGGCGGCCGGTCCCCCGGCCCCCCGCGACCACGCACCCCCCGGACCGCACCACCCCGGGCTCCCCCCAGCGGTGCCGCACGCCGGCCGCCCGGCCGCGGCACGCCCCGGACCCACGGAACTGACCGACCGGAGAGACCGGAGACCGGAGAGACCCGCACCATGACCGACATGTCCCACCCCAGCGATCTCCGCGCCCAGCTGGAGACGCTGGCCACCGAGGCGTTCCGGCCCGAGCTCGCCGGCATCGACCGGCTGCCCACCCTCGACATCGCGCGGCTGATGAACGCGGAGGACGCCACCGTCGCCACCGCCGTCGCCCGGCGGCTGCCGGAGA
>NZ_JAAGMD010000730.1 GCF_010548465.1 Streptomyces sp. SID14436
GCACCGCTCGGCACGGACCCGGCCGACCCGGCGGACCCCGGACCGGAACGGCTCGCGCTCAACGCGGCCCGCGGCCGGGCACTGCGGGACGCCGTGCGCCGGCTGCCCGGCCGCTGTCCCCGGCTGCTGGAGGCGCTGCTGTCACCGCAGGACCCGACATACCGGGAAATCGCAGGCGCGTTGGCTATGTCACAGGGCAGTCTTGGGCCGGAACGTTCCCGATGCCTGGGATGTCTACGTCGTTTGCTTGCCGCGGAGGTTGCGGGGGGCGGACGTGGGGGATAGGAGTGGGGGACAACAGGTGATCAGGTGAGCGGGAGGCGTGCGCACATGGGCATGAGCGTGACCATCTCTGCGGCGACCGAGCAGGACGCGGAGCAGATCTTCAGGCTGCAGTACCTGTGCTTCCAGAGCGAAGCGGCCCTCTACGGCAACTACCGCATCGACCCGCTGGTGCAGACCCTCGAATCGGTCCGCGCGGAGGTCGCCGCCGACTGCGTCTACGTCGCCCGCCTCGGCGAGGAGGTGGTCGGCTCGGTGCGCGGCACGATCACCGAGGAGGGCGCCGCCGCCATCGGCAAGCTCTGCGTCCACCCCCGCCTCCAGGGCCACGGCATCGGCGCCCGCCTGCTGCGCGCGGCGGAAGCGGCCCTCGCCGAGGAGCGCGGCGCCCGCACCTTCCGCCTGCACACCGGACACCGCAGCGAGAGCAACCTGCGGCTGTACAGCAAGGTCGGCTACCAGCGAGTGGGCACCTCCCAGGGCGCCGACGGCGTACCGATGATCGTCCTGGAGAAGACGGCCGGATCGTACGCGGCCACGGCCTGACGCCCCGTCGGCCTCCGGCGCCCGGCTCCTGACGCCCCGTCGGGACCCGGGCCCGGGGCGCCGGTGTGCCGTTACGGGGTGCGGGCCCGGCGCAGCCAGTACATCGCCGTGAGCGGCAGCAGCACGGGGATGAACAGGTAGCCCATGCCGTAGTCCGACCACACGGTCGCGTCGGGGAAGGCGGACGGGTCGGCCAGGGTCCAGGTGCCCACCGTCAGGACGCCCACCAGTTCGGCGGCGCAGCACACCAGCGCCGCCCTGCGGGCCGTCTCCCCGCCGCGGACCAGCGTGTAGGTGATGAAGCCGTAGACCACGCCGGCCACCGCCGACAGCGTGTAGGCGAGCGGTGCCCGGTCGAACTCGGTGGCGATCTGGTACACCGAGCGCGAGACCGCGCCGACCACCATCACGCCGTACAGCCACACCAGCAGCATGCCGGGGCCGCCGATCAGACGCGCCCGGGCCGGCTTCTCCCGCGTCACGGTCACCTCAGCCTCCCCAGATGTCATAGAGCCTGACCTCCAGCACGGCCAGCACGACGCCGCTCGCCGCGACCGTCACCGACCCCCACCGGGTGCGCTCGCCCAGCGACATGAAGCCGGCCGCGGGCACGCACGCGAAGGCGCCCAGCAGATACGCCACGAAGATCGTCGTGCCCTGCTCCGGCTTCTCGCCCCGGGCCAGCAGCACGATCCCGGCGATCAGCTGCACCAGCGCCAGCAGCGTGACCACGGCCATGCCGATGAAGTGCCAGTCCTTGGTCGGCTGGTCGCGGTAGGCGGCCCAGCCGCACCAGGCGGCCAGCAGCAGCGCGGCGACGCCGGTCACCAGCGTCAGGACATCAAGCATGGCAGCGACCTTATTACGCCCGAAAACCCCCGCCGTGCCCGGCCCCGGCCCGGGGCGCCGCGAGAGCCCGGCCGCGGGCCGCCGGGGGCGGGAGGGGATCGCCGTTCGAGGTCGCCGCCCCTCGAACCCGTAAGGTCGATGGCATGACCATCCATGCGCAAGCCCTCCTGTTCGACAACGACGGCACCCTGGTGTCCACCCTGGAATCCGTGCGCCGCTGCTGGACCCGGTGGGCCGCGGAGTACGGGATCACGGCGGAACGGTTCGGCGCCGTCGAACTGCACGGGCGGACCGCCGCCGAGATAGCCGCCGACCTGCTGCCCGCCGACGTCGTCCCGGAGGCCGTCGCGCGCATCGAGGACCTCGAGGTGGAGGACGTCCCGCACGGGGGAGTGCGGCTGCTGCCCGGCACCCGTGAGCTGCTCGCCGCCCTGCCCGCCGAGCGCTGGGCCGTGGTCACCTCCGCCACCCGGCGGCTGGCCGAGGCCCGCCTGGACGCCGTCGGCATCCTGCCCAAGACGCTCGTCGCCGCCGATGACGTCACCCGGGGCAAGCCCGACCCCGAGCCCTACCTGCTGGCCGCGCGCACCCTCGGGGTGGACCCGCGGCACTGCGTCGTCTTCGAGGACGCCCCCGCCGGGCTGCGCGCCGGCCGCGCCGCCGGCATGCGGACCGTGGCCTTGGCCACAACCCACGAGGCCGGCGAACTCACCGCCGACCTGGTGGTCCCCGACCTGTCGGCCGTGTCCGTACAGGTCACCGGCGTGGGCATGGAGATCACGGCAGGCCACTGAAGTGCGCGGATGCGTGTCCACGTGGGTCCACATGCTGGACAGCGGGGGCGGGTCGGGAGCAGACGTCTGGTTTACTGCTCGTATGACCACGACGAGCGACCGCACTCCTGCGACCGAGGCGCATCAGCCGCCCGGTGCTCGTTGTATGTGTCCGCTCCGAATGTGCGCCTTCTAGAGGGCCCCCGCACCACCTGAGCCTCGCGCCCCGAAGCGAGAGCCGGCTCGCGTCCGGCCGCATGCCCCCATGCCCGCCCGAGCCACGCCCGCGCGCATCCTTCCGCGCCCCGGATCCCTCCGGCCCGCCCGGCAGCACCCCGCCGCGCCCCGGCCGCCCCCGATCCCCGAACGCCACGTGCCCGGTGCCCGCGACGCGCCGCGCACTCGAGAGTGACGGATACCCACGTGATCACCACCTCCGGCCTGACCAAGGTCTACCGCTCACGCGGTCGCGAGGTCACCGCCCTGGACGGCGTCGACCTGCACGTCCGTGAAGGCGAGGTCTACGGCGTCATCGGCCAGTCCGGCGCCGGCAAGTCCTCGCTGATCCGCTGCGTCAACCTGCTGGAGCGCCCCACCTCCGGCACCGTGACCGTCGCCGGGCAGGACCTCACCGCCCTCGCCGGCCGCGGCCCCCGCGCGGGCCGGGAGCTGCGCCGGGCCCGCAGCCGCATCGGCATGGTCTTCCAGCACTTCAACCTGCTGTCCTCGCGCACCGTGCAGGACAACGTCGAGCTGCCCCTGGAGATCCTCGGGAAATCGGGGAAGGAACGTTCCCGCAGGGCCCTGGAGCTGCTCGACCTGGTCGGCCTCGCCGACAAGGCCAAGTCCTACCCGGCCCAGCTCTCCGGCGGCCAGAAGCAGCGCGTCGGCATCGCCCGCGCCCTCGCCGGCGACCCCAAGGTGCTGCTCTCCGACGAGGCGACCAGCGCGCTCGACCCGGAGACCACCCGCTCCATCCTGGGGCTGCTGCGCGACCTCAACCGCCAGCTCGGCCTGACCGTCCTGCTCATCACGCACGAGATGGACGTCGTGAAGTCGATCTGCGACTCGGCCGCCCTCATGGACCGCGGCCGCATCGTGGAGTCCGGCACGGTCACCGACCTGCTCGCCACCCCCGGCTCCGAACTGGCCGCCGCGCTGTTCCCGCTCGGCGGCGAGGCGACCGGCGAGGAACGCACCGTCGTCGACGTGACCTTCCAGGGCGAGAGCGCCACCCAGCCGGTCATCTCCCAGCTGTCCCGCACCTACAACATCGACATATCGATCCTGGGCGCCGCCATCGACACGGTCGGCGGCCTCCAGGTCGGCCGGATGCGCATCGAACTGCCCGGCCGCTACGAGGACAACGTCGTCCCGGTCGGCTTCCTGCGCGAACAGGGCCTGCAGATCGACGTCATCGGCCAGGACCGGCCCGAGCTCGTCAAGGAGGGCGCCAAGTGACCTGGTCCGAGATGCAGCCGCTGCTGGAGCAGGCGTCCGTCGAGACGCTGATCATGGTCGGCTGGTCCACCGCGATCTCCGTCGTCGTCGGCCTGCCGATCGGCGTGCTCCTCGTCCTCACCGACAAGGGCGGCCTGATCCAGAACACGGTCGTGAACAAGGTGACCGGCCAGATCGTGAACGTCGGCCGCTCCATGCCGTTCATCATCCTGATGGTCGCTCTGATGAGCTTCACCCGCTGGGTCACCGGCACCACCATCGGCAGCGAGGCCGCCATCGTGCCCCTCGCCATCGGCGGCATCCCCTTCTTCGCCCGGCTCGTCGAGACCGCCGTGCGCGAGGTCGACCACGGGCTCGTCGAGGCCGTCCAGTCGATGGGCGGCAGCACCTGGACGATCGTCCGCAAGGTCCTCGTCCCCGAGGCGCTGCCCTCGCTGATCGCCAGCACCACCACCACGGTCATCGCCCTCATCGGCTACTCCGCCATGGCGGGCACCGTCGGCGGCGGCGGACTCGGCGACCTCGCCGTCCGCTACGGCTACCAGCGCTTCGAGTCCGGCCTGATGTGGGTCACCGTGGCCCTGCTCGCCGTCGTCATCTCCCTGATCCAGTTCGCCGGCGACTACGCGGCCCGCTCCCTGCACCGCCGGGGAGCCCGCTCCGGCCCCGGACCCAGGCTGCGCCTGCTGAAGGCCGGCGAACCCGCCGCCGCCGACATCAGCAAGGTCGCCTGACCCGGGCCACACCCCCCCAGAACGACGGCGCTTCGCGCCGCGCCCCTTGCCCCAAGGGGTCGTACCACCAAGGAAAGGCACTTTTCGTGCGTAACACCGCCAAGATCACCACCGCTGTCCTCGCCGCCGGAGCCCTCACCCTCGGCCTCACCGCCTGCGGCTCCGACAAGGACGACGCCTCCTCCGACGGCAACGGCCCCCTGGTCGTCGCCGCGAGCCCCGTACCGCACGCCGAGATCCTGACCTTCGTCAAGGACAACCTCGCGAAGGAGGCGGGCCTGGAGCTGGAGGTCAAGGAGTTCACCGACTACGTCACGCCGAACACGGCGACCGAGGACGGCTCCGTCGGCGCCAACTTCTTCCAGACCCAGCCCTACCTCGACGACTTCAACAAGAAGAACGGCACCCACATCACGTCCGTCGTCGACGTGCACCTGGAGCCGCTCGGCCTGTACTCCAACAAGGTCGACAAGGCCGACGCGCTGAAGAACGGCGCGACCGTCGCCGTCCCCAACGACACCGTCAACGAGGGCCGCGCGCTGCAGCTGCTCGCCGCCAACGGCCTGATCACCCTCAAGGACGGCGTCGGCACCGCCGCCACCCCCGCGGACATCACCGACAACCCCAAGAACCTCAAGTTCAAGGAGCTGGAGGCGGCCCAGACGCCGCGCTCCCTGGACGACGTCGACGCGGCGGTGGTCAACGGCAACTACGCCATCGAGGCCGACCTCAAGCCCGCCGAGGACGCCCTCGTCCTGGAGTCCGCGAAGAACAACCCGAACAGCAACCTCCTCGCCGTGAAGGAGGGCCAGGAGGACGACCCGCGGGTCAAGAAGCTCGCCGACCTCCTGACCTCGCCCGAGGTGAAGAAGTTCATCGACGAGAAGTACGCGGGCTCCGTGGTCGCCTCCTTCTGACCCCGCCCGCAGGACTGGAACCGTCCACGAGGGGCACTCCCGCCGCAGGGCGGGGGTGCCCCTCGCGCCGTTGTGCGAGCGGGGCGCACCCCGTGGTGCGGCAGAGTGCTTTCATGCTGCATGCTGGGCAGTTCAGCAGCACCCGACGGTCTCTCAGGTTACGGAGCGGCGCATGACGAGCACCTTCCCCAACATCTCCATCAGCACGGAGCGGTTGGTGCTGCGTCCCCTCGACGGAGACGACGTGCCCTCCTTCACCGCCATGATGAACGACGAGCAGGTCGCCGCCTGGACCGACGTGCCCCAGCCGTTCTCCGAACAGGCCGCCCGCACCTGGATCACCGAGTCCGCCCCCGCCGAACGCGCCGCCGGACGGGGCCTGGACCTCGCCGTCACCGAGTTCCTCACCCAGCGCCTGGTCGGCGTCGTCCGCCTCTCCCGGACCAACTGGCACATCCGCTCCACCGAACTCTCCTACATCATCGCCCCCTGGGCCCGCGGCGAGGGCTACGCCTCCGAGGCCGCCCTGGCCACCGCCCGGTGGCTCATCGGCGACCAGCGGCTCCAGCGCATCGAGCTGCGCACCGCCGCCGACAACACCGCCGCCCAGCAGGTCGCCCAGAAGATCGGCTGCATCAGCGAGGGCGTCCTGCGCAACGCCTGCATAGCCCACCTGCGCACCGAGGACGGCGGCTGGACCGACGTGCGCACCGACTTCATCGTCTGGAGCCTGCTCCCCGAGGACCTCGACGGCGCCGCCGAGCAGCTCGCCGACACCGGCGGCTACACCTCGTTCACCGACTGGAACTGACCGCGGCCCCGGCGAACGGCACCACCGCCCGCCCGGCCCCGGAACCCCACCAGGTACCCTCACCAAGCCCGGCCTCCGGCCGGGCGGCCGACCACGACCTGCGCGAACCCCTGGAGACTGACGACGATGGCCGACCGGGTCACGGTGATCGGCTGGGACGGCTCGCCGCTGACCGCCGCGGCACGCTCCGCCCTGGGCGCCGCCACCCTGGTGGCCGGCGCGGCCCACCACCTGGCGCTTCCCGAGGTGCCCGCGGGCGCCGAGCGCATCCGGCTCGGGTCCGTCGCCCTCGCCGCCCGCCGCATCGCCGGTCACCGCGGCACCGCCGTCGTCCTCGCGGACGGCGACCCGGGCTTCTTCGGGGTCGTCCGCACCCTGCGCGCCCCCGAGTTCGGCCTCGAGGTCGAGGTCGTCCCCGCCGTCTCATCGGTGGCCGCCGCCTTCGCCCGGGCCGGGATGCCCTGGGACGACGCCCAGGTGGTGGTCGCCCACCCGCGCACCCTGCGCCGCGCGGTGAACGTCTGCCGGGCCCACACCAAGGTGGCCGTCCTGACCTCGCCCGGCGCCGGGCCCGCCGAACTGGGCCTGCTCATGGAGGGCGTCCACCGCACGTTCGTGATCTGCGAGGAACTCGGCACCGCCCGCGAACAGGTCACGGTGGTCACCTCCGACAAGGCCGCCGACCACACCTGGCGCGACCCCAACGTCGTCATCGTCATCGGCGGCCCCGCCGGCGCCGCCGACACCGGCTGGATCGCCGGACGCGACCCCGCCTCCGGCCCGCGCGGCTGGTCCCTGCCCGCCGAGGCCCACGGCGGCGGCCTCGGCGAGGGCGAGCGGGAACTGCTGCGCGTCTCCCAACTCGCCCGCCTCGGACCCCGCGTGGGCGACCTCGTCTGGGACATCGGCTGCGGCAGCGGCCTCTTCGCGACCGAGGCCGCCCGGGCCGGCGCCGCCGTCCTCGCCGTCGACAGCGACCCCGGGGCCTGCGCCCGCACCGACGCCACCGCCCGCCGGTACGGCGTCCAGCTCCAGATCGTCCACGGCACCGCCCCGCACGTCCTGGAGAACCTGCCCGAACCCGACGTGGTCCGGGTCGGCGGCGGGGGAGCGGCCGTGGTCTCCGCGGTCGCCGACCGGCGCCCGCAGCGCATCGTCACGCACGCCGCCACCCGCGACACCGCCGAACGCGTCGGCCGGGACCTCACCGAACACGGCTACCGGGTCGAGTGCGCGCTGCTCCAGTCCGTCGAACTGGACACCCAGGTCTGGACGGAGACCGAGCGGAGCGTCGCGTTCCTGCTCAGCGGGGTGCTGCCCGCACGCGGCGCCTGACCGCGGGACCGTACGCGGCACCGTCCCCCCTGATCGGCTTGTCGTACCGCGCGCGGTAGGCTGACCGACCGTTGTACCGCAACTCGGACGCTCGCCGGCTCGTCGGCCAATGTCGCGAAAACACGCCCGTTTTGGGGCGCGTGTGGTACGGCACAACCCGAGGACGCGCAACGTGGCGCAGTCCACAGCGGAACCGTCGCCGATCAAGCTGACGCGACGGCCGAACGGCCGCGAGAATGCCAGTGAATGGCTTTGTC
This sequence comes from Streptomyces sp. SID14436, assembly GCF_010548465.1. GTDB lineage: Bacteria > Actinomycetota > Actinomycetes > Streptomycetales > Streptomycetaceae > Streptomyces. Next base: position 7,966 of record NZ_JAAGMD010000730.1, read on the forward strand.
GCCTTTTTTGGACCGGCCGTTCGTGCCGCTGGGGACGCACGCTCGTTCTTCAGTGTGGGGCGGTCGGTGCGCCGTTCCGGGCGAGCGGGTCGTAGGAGCACTAACCGATGGGCGAGGGGTACGCATGACCGACACCGGCCAGGTCCCGGGCGAGGGACAGCCGGAGAACGCAGGCACGGTGGAGCAGCAGGGCGCCCCGGCGCCCGGCGTGTACACCTACCTCTCCGAGCACTCACCCGAGGAAGAAGACCTTCTCCTCCCCGGCGCGCAGGGCGCCTGGGGCAACGAGGTGGCGCCGCCCGCGCCCGAGCCGGTCGTGGAGACCGTGCACGAGCCGGGCCCGCACGAGACCGCCGGCCGCGACAGCGGCTCGGTCGACCTCGGCGGCGTCCGCCTGCCCGACCCGGCGCAGCGGCCGACGCCCGCTCACGGCACCCCGCATGAGCAGGGGGCG
>NZ_JAAGMD010000746.1 GCF_010548465.1 Streptomyces sp. SID14436
CCAACCGGGGCTGCACGTCCAACCGGGACCGCACACCCAGCCGGGGCCACAGACCCAACCGGGGCCGCAGACCCAACCGGGACCGCACGCCCACCCCGGGCCGCAGGCCCCGCCAGGGCCGCACCCCCCGCCGGGGCCGCACGCCCAGCCGGGGCCCCGCGGAGCCCTGAGGGCTCCAGCAGGGCCCCGCGGGCCTGGGAAGCCCCAGGTGCCCCGTCCCCCACCCGCAGGCCGGGACCGGGCCGCTGAGGCCGCCGCCGTGGTGCGGTCCGGGGTCCAGGCCGCTCAGGCCGCCGCCGTGGTGCGGTCCGGGGTCCAGGCCGCTCAGGCCGCCGCCGTGGTGCGGTCCCGCGCCGGTTTGTCCGGCAGGGACAGCAGGCGGCGGGTTCTGCGCAGGACGCGGCGCAGGGGCGTGTCGCCGGTGTCCTCGCGGTAGCCCGGCACGGCACGTGCCTCCCGGGGGCCGGCGAGGTACACGGCGTCGGGGACCCCCGTCGCGCGGTCGCGGAAGTGCGGGTACGCAAGGTAGGCGCGGCGGCCCCGCCGCTCCAGCACGGCCGGTGCCTGCCGCTTGGCCCGCACGAACTCCACGACGTCCAGCAGCGGTTCGAGCCGCTGCGCGGCGACCAGGTGCAGGCGCAGCCGCTCCTCGACCTTCATCCGCCGGGCGACGCCCTCGTTCCAGTGGACGTCCATCAGCGGCTCGGCGAGCTGGAGTTTGTGCCGGCGCACCTCGTCGGTGTCCTTGAGGAACCGGGGCCCGAACTGCGGCAGCAGCGTGATGGTGAAGGGCCGCAGCATCAGCTCGTCGCGCCGGGGCCCCTCCGGGACGAGGTCGGCTATCAGGTTCATCAGCATGTGCGCGGAGTCGAAGCGCAGCGTGTAACTGCCGCTCTTCGTCACGTGCTTGCCGTCCTCGCGGCCCACCAGGTAGTAGCAGGTGTAGTCGGCGAGCACGGAGACCCCGTCGGCCCGCAGGTACGCCTCCATGGTGAACAGCGCGTCCTCGCCGGTGAACAGCGACTCGTCGAACCGCATGCCGTGCCGGTCGAGCAGGGCGCGGCGGAACAACTTCTGGGCGCTGAGCGTGTACTTGATGCGCGAGGAGTGCACGTCGGTGCGCTCCAGGGTCTTGCGCCACATGGACTTCGGCGCGTTGCGGTTGACGCCCTCCACCCTGCCCAGGACGACGTCGGTACCGGCCCGGTCGGCCAGGGCGACCATCCGTTCCAGGGCCTCGGGGCCGAGCCGGTCGTCGGCGTCCAGGAAGAAGACGTAGCGGCCGGCCGCCCTGGCCAGGCCGACGTTGCGCGGGCCGCTGGGCCCGCCCGAGTTCTCCTGCCGGACGACGGTCACCGGCATGGGCGCGCGGCCCGCGAACTCCTCCAGGTACTCCCCCGTGCCGTCCGTCGAACCGTCGTCGACGGCGATGACCTCGATGCGCCCCGGGTCGATGGTCTGTGCCTCCACGGAGGCGAGGCACTCGACCAGGTACGGCATCGCTTCGTACGCCCCGATGACCACGGTGACATCAGGCTGCGCCACGGTCACGATTCCCCCTCATCACTTCCCCCTCAACGATGGAACATTTCCCCCGTATCGCCTCATTCACTATTGGGTAGATGGCAATTCGCGAGGACCGGTTGCCTCACACCCCTGTTTCCGTGCTTCACGTCACAGGGACCCGTTCCGCTCAACGGGCACGGCAAAGGGCTCGGCCCCCGAGGATCAACTCCTCGGGGGCCGAGCCCTGTTGAGCGTGCGGGGGGTCAGCCCGCGGCGATGCCGTCCGCGTCGCCGTTCGCGGTCGCCCGCTGGACCGGGACCGCGTCCACCATCTCGACGTCGGGGCCCCCGGCCGTGATCCGGGACTCCTGGCCGAGGTTGCGCGTCTCGGCCTTCAGCGCGAGCTGCGCCACCGCGGTGTTGAACTGGGTGATGGACGGCGGCTCGTCCGGGCCCAGCAGGTAGCGCTTGAGCTCCCGCCGGTCCTCGGCCAGCGGGTCGGCGGACGGGTCGCGGACGGCGTCGAGGAGCCCGTCGAGGCCGGCCGCGTCGTTGGTGAGGATCACCGCGGCCCGCACCGCGGTGTTCTGCCGCTTGAACTCCTCCGCGCCCAGCTCCGCGGAGTCCGTGACCGCGTACGGCTTGCCGCTGGCGATGAAGTCGGACACCACGCTGGAGATGTCGGAGACCATCGCCTCACAGACGTTGAAGCAGTCGTACAGGCGCGGTTCGGCACCGGAGATGACGCGGTGCTCCCAGTCGGGGAAGGACCGCCAGTAGGCGTCGTTCCACTCGGCGCGCAGCCGTGCGGTCTCCTCGTGCCGGGCCATGTCGACCAGGCCGTCGCGGGTCGCCTCGGCCTCGTCGCCCCGGTCGCCGCCGGTGGCCAGCTCGGCCAGCCGGGCCTCGATCCGTGCCAGTTCCGCCCTGGCCCCGGCCTGGGCGGAGGCGTCGGCGATGAAGCGCGGGTCGGCGGCCCGCTCGGCGGCGGCCTTCTCCACGAGCGCGGTGATCCGCTGGTGGGCGGCCTTCGCCCGCGCGCTGCGGGTGCCGGTGAAGGGGTGCGGCTTGTACAGGACCCGGACCGCGGGCTCGGCCTGCACCAGCGTGCGCACGATGTTCTCGCCCGCCAGCAGGATCGAGGTGTTGCCCGGGTTGTCGTCCCAGCCCTCCCAGGTGGGTGCGTACAGGACCGTGGGCATGCGGTCGGCGGGCGGGCCCTGCCAGGTCGCGATCGGGGCCAGCTGCGGACGGCCGACCTCGACGATGTCGTCGTCACGGACGCCGACGTCGGCGATGGCGTAGCGGTCGCGGCCGGCCCGGCCGGCCGTCCACACCTCGTCGTAGACCTTGCTGAACGGGTTGACGCTGGCGATCTTGTCGCTGTCGCCGTGGCCGATGAAGACGTGCTTCATGGTGGGCACCCGCAGCAGGTGGATGTTCTTGCCGACGTTGGCGGCGTAGAGCGCCACCCGCACCGTGGACAGGTCCATGTTCATCAGGTGCACCCCTCCGGGCACGCAGACGACCGGGACCGTGGTGGGGGCCAGCTTCTCCAGTATCACCCGCTCGCGCAGGATGATCAGCGGACGCGTGTCCAGCTGCTCCATGGTCTCCAGCCACATGTTGACCTGGTAGGCGGAGTCCTTGGAACCGGAGAAGTAGAGCACCGTCTCGGGCCGGTACTCGCCCAGCCAGCCGTCGAGGGCCTTGAGCACCCGGTCGGCGGGCGGCGGGATCCGGCCGCCCCGGAGGTACGGCACCAGGACCAGCACGTAGAGGGTGCTGAGAACCACCGTTATGGCGATGCCCACGAAGCCGACGAGGGACGAGTCGAGGGAGGCGGCCACCAGTATGCCCACGACCGCAGCGAGGTCGAGGTGCAGCATCTTCTCGCCGGAGTGGTTCAGCAGCAGCGCCGGCGGCGCGTCCGGGATGCGGATGCGGGCGGCCAGGTCGACGTTGCGGGTGGCGACGGGCATGCGGCGCCGGTTGCGGATCAGCGTGGTCAGCGCGCCCTGCGCGGCCTGAAGTCCGTAGAAGGCGATGAAGCAGGCGATCGCCCCGTAGTAGATCAGGTTGTCCGCGAGGTCGAGACGGGCCAGCAGCAGAATCAGCAGCAGCTGCCTGATCAGGAAGCGGATCGGCAGGCCGGCGCGCACCTTGCCGAGGCGGTTGATCAGGTAGCTGCCCTTGCGGTGCAGATAGTGGTCCGCCAGGTACGTCACGGCGGCCGCGACCGCGAAGGCGGGCACGCTCGGGACCAGTGCCGCCACCATGAGGCCGGGATAGCCCAGCATCATGACGACCGCGGCGGCCAGTTCTGCCGCGCTGCCCACCCGGGCGACGCGAATAGCAGTGGTTATCACGGAGAAACCTGCTCTTGGAGGGGGAGTGCCGGTTTTGTGCCTGTAACTATTTCGTGAGGGACGGATTCAGGCCCCCGCGAAGCCCCGTTCAACGTTAACGGGAGACCGCAGGGGCCTGAATTACCGGAGTCCAATTGCGAGCAATTATTACACGCCGTCCTGACGGTCCAGCACCGAGGCCAGAGCCTGTTCGAAGCCGGAGGCCCGCGCGGCTCCCGCCGTCGGGTCCTGCTGGCGTACGTCGATGACATGCCCGGTGAGCTCGGAGAGCAGCACGTCGAGCGAGGTGCGCGCCACCGCCTCGGACGACAGCAGACTGCCCGCGGGCTCCTGGCCGAACGCCTTGGTGCGCATCGGCGTGGCGGTGCGCTCCGGGTTGACGCAGTTGACGCGGACACCCTCGCCGGCCCACTCGTCGGACAGGGCCTGGGTGAGGTTCACCATGGCGGCCTTGGTCGAGGAGTAGAGGCTGTACTCGGCACGGCCCCGGGTGTAGCTGCTGGAGGTGTACAGCAGCAGCTGCCCCTTGCTCTCGGCCAGGTACTTGTACGCGGACCGGGCGATCTGCACCGGGGCCAGGTAGTTGACCTTCAGCGCCTCCTCGATGGTGGCGTTGTCGGTCTCGGCCAGCTTGCCGATGCGCAGCACGCCCGCCGTGTTGACGACGAAGTCGATGCGCCCGGTCTCGGCGTACGCCTTGGACAGCGCGTCGTCGACCTCCTCCGGGTTCTCGACGTGGGTGCCGGTGGTGGAGCGGCCCAGCGCGTACACGGTGGCACCGTAACCCTCGGCCATCCGCGCGATGTCCTGGCCGATGCCGTAGGAACCGCCGAAGACGACGAGGGTCTTGCCGGTGAGCAGCCTGCGGTAGGTCTCCTCGCCGTTCTGCTCGGGCGTGGCGGTGGACGCCAGCTGGAACAGCTTGTCGGCGATGAAGACGTCGACGGGCTGGGTGACCTTCATGTTGTACTCGTCGCCCGCGACGACGTGGATCGGCACGTCGGGCAGGTACTTGAGCACGACCGAGCAGTCGTCCGTGGCCTGGAAGTTGGGGTCGTCGGAGGCGACCTCGTAGGCGCGGCGGATGGTCGACAGCTTGAAGGCCTGCGGGGTCTGGCCGCGGCGCAGCCGGGAGCGGTCCGGGATCTCGGTGATGAACTCGCCGTCCTCGCCGTGCGTGCGCGTGACGATGATGGTGTCCGCGGACGGGATCGCCACGTCGACGGCCTGGTAGCGCTCCAGCGCGGCCACGCAGTCGTCGATGACGCGCTGCGACAGCAGGGGGCGCACGGCGTCGTGGAAGAGGACGTTGAGGTCCTCGCCCTCGGCCAGCCCCTCGCCGAGCGCGGCGATGGCGCGTTCGGTCGTCTCGTTCCGCGTCGAGCCGCCCTCGATGACCTTGGTGACCTTCGTGAACCCGGCCTTGGCGACGATCCGCTCGACGTCGGGCACGTAGCCCGGCGCCATCAGCACGATGATCTCGTCGATCGAGTCGGCCTTCTCGAAGGTGGTCAGGGTGTGCTCGATGACTGCCTTGCCGGCGATCTTCAGCAGCTGCTTGGGGATCGACAGACCCACCCGCTGACCGGTACCGCCGGCCAGGATGACTGCGGTGGTACGGGGCTTGGCTATGTGCTGGGACACAGGTGACCTACCTTGGGGCGACAGGGAACTTCGAAATGGTCCCACTTGGGGTAACCGCAGTGCAAGGCGAGCGTCCTCCGCCGCAAATCCGCGCGCAACCTGTCATTCACTCAAGACCCCTGGCCGTGGGTGACGGTTCCCGGAGCCCTGTGTGAATTGCTGTGAGTAAGTACACAGAAGTCAATCGATTGGCGCGTGTGACGCCCGTTCGGGCACCGCGGTCGGTGCGCCCGTACGGCCGCCGAACAGGAAAGACGGTAGCCGCACGGTGACGGGCGGTGGGCGCGGGGGTGCGGGATCTTCACGTCCCGCGAAGGACGGGTGCACCAGTTCTTCATACACCCTGGTGGCGCGCCGATCCGCACGGGGTGGAATGCGACTCGCGGCATGCCCCTTTTGCCGCGGAATTCATTTAATGGCATCCGGCAGCTTTTCTGCCCCGGGCGCCCGCGTGTGCGCGGGCGGCCCCGCACGCGCGGGAGCCCGGGACCGCTGCGGGCGGTCCCGGGCTCCTCGGGCGG
>NZ_JAAGMD010000769.1 GCF_010548465.1 Streptomyces sp. SID14436
CGCCGCGGCCTCCGGCGCGGCCGGTGTGCCCGCCGCGTCCGGGACGGCCTGCGGCGGCTCGTCGGGGGCGTAGGTGTGCAGGTGGGCGCCGTCGGTGTAGAGCCAGCGGCCGTGGGCCGAGTCGTAGAGCCAGGCGGAGTCGCCGTCGACGACGATGCCGACGCGCAGGCCGCGGGTGCGCTGCCGGAACGCCTCGCCGTCGAGACCGCCCTCCGCCAGGTTGTCGGCCGCGGTCCGGTAGCGGGCCAGGGCCTCCTCGACGCGGGTCAGCAGCGGCCGGGGGTCGGCGGTCCGGGCGGGCGGGGCGTCGGCGGCGGGCGGGTCCTCGGGGACGGCGAGCAGGCGGCGGCCGTCGACCCAGGCCGACCAGCCGTTGGAGCACAGCACGTGCCCCCAGTCACCGCGGGACTCGGTCAGCTGCACGGGCAGCAGCGGGTCGAGGTCGGCGGTGGGCCGGGAGGGATCGGGCTCCTCCCAGGCGGGCATGCCGTGCCGCGGCACGACGTGGGTGGGCCGGAAGGCGGGCATGGTCATCGGGGGGACTACCTCCGCATCACGACGGGTTCGTGGCGGCGCAGCAGCCGGGAGACGCCGAACGCGAACAGCGCCGACAGCACCACCAGCATCCCCACGTCGAGCAGCCAGACGCCCACGGAGTGCCGCATGATCGGGTCCGAGGTCAGGTCGCCGGGCGACATCCTGGCGAGGTCGACGGTGCCGGCCATCGCGCCGAGCGCCCAGCGGGAGGGCACCAGCCAGGAGAGCTGTTCGAGGCCGGGCACGCCGTCGAGTTTCAGCAGCGCGCCGCAGAACACGACCTGGACGATGGCGAGCAGCACCAGCAGCGGCATCGTCACCTCCTCCTTGCGCACCAGCGCGGACACGAGGAGGCCGAGGGTCATGGCGGTGAAGGCCAGCAGCGCCACGGCCACCGTGATCTCCACCAGCGGCGGCATGAGGACGCCTTCGCCGCCCGGCGCGTTGAGGTCGACGCCGAGGAGGGCGACCAGGGTGAGGACCACGGCCTGGAGGACGGTGACGGTGCCCAGGACGACGATCTTGGAGAGCAGGTAGGCCGATCTGGACAGGCCGACGGCCCGTTCCCGCCGGTGGATGGCGCGCTCCTTGACCAGTTCCCGTACGGCGTTGGCGGCGCCGGTGAGCACGGCGCCGACGCACAGGATGAGCAGGGTGTTGGAGACGGTCTCCCGGGTGAGGGCGCCGCCGGCCAGGGCGCGGGCCATCGCGCCCATCACGAACGGCAGCGCGATCATGATCGCGAGGAAGGTGCGGTCGGCGCTCAGCGCGGCCGCGTACCGGCGTACCAGGGTGCTCAGTTGTGCGGTGCGGCTGCGCGGGCGGGGCGGCGGGGCGATGACGACCGGGCCGGACCGGGGCTGCGGGGGCTGTTCGGTGGCGTCGGCGATGTAGCGGCCGTGGAAGGGGGAGGCGCGGTAGTCCCCGGCCCAGTCGCGGTCCCGGTCGCGTTCGAACGCCTCGAAGGCCTCCGGCCACTGCTCGAAGCCGAAGTACGCCAGGGCGTCGTCGGGCGGCCCGTAGTAGGCGATGTGCCCGCCGGGGGCGAGGACCAGGAGCCGGTCGCAGACGTCGAGGCTCAGCACGCTGTGGGTGACGACGATGACGGTGCGGCCGTCGTCGGCCAGGCCGCGCAGCATGTGCATCACGGAGCGGTCCATGCCGGGGTCCAGGCCGGAGGTCGGTTCGTCGAGGAACAGCAGGGACGGTTTCGTCAGCAGTTCGAGGGCGACGCTGACCCGCTTGCGCTGTCCGCCGGAGAGGCTGTGCACGGGCTGGCCGGCCCGCTGTTCCAGGCCGAGTTCGCGGATGACCTCGTCGACGCGGGCCCGGCGTTCGGCCTTCGCGGTGTCCTGGGGGAAGCGGAGCTCGGCGGCGTAGGACAGGGCGCGGCGGACGGTGAGCTGGGCGTGCAGGATGTCGTCCTGCGGGACGAGGCCGATGCGCTGGCGCAGCTCGGCGTAGTCGCGGTAGAGGTCGCGGCCGTCGTAGAGGACCGTGCCGTGGTCGGCGGGGCGCTGGCCGGTGAGGGCGTTGAGGAGGGTGGACTTGCCCGCGCCGCTGGGGCCGACCACGGCGAGCAGGCACTTCTCCCCCACCGGGAAGGACACGTGGTCGAGGAGGACCTTGCGGCCCCGGTCGACGGCGACGGTGAGGTCCTGGACGTCCAGGGAGACCTCGCCGGTGTCGACGTACTCCTGGAGTTCGTCGCCGACCAGGCAGAACGCGGCGTGGCCGATGCCGACGATGTCGCCGGGGCCGACGGGGGCGCGGGTGACGGGCGCGCCGTTGAGGTAGGTGCCGTTGTGGCTGCCGAGGTCGGCGATCTCGTAGCCGCCGTCGGGCAGGGCCCGCAGTTCGGCGTGGCGCCGGGAGACCACGAGGTCGTCGAGGACGAGGTCGTTGTCGGCGCTGCGGCCGATGCGGATGGTGCGGGCGGGCAGCGGCCGGACCTCGGTGGGCCGGCGGTAGGTGCCGGTGAGGGCCGGGTGCGACAGGGCCGAGAGGCGTTCCGGGGCGGGCGGCGCGGGGTCGGTGAGGACGGCGCGGGGTCCGGTGTCGGGGCTGCCGAAGCGGATGACGCTGCCGGGGCCGACGTCGCGGGCGGCGACGCGCTGTCCGTCGGCGTAGGTGCCGTTGGTGCTGTGCTCGTCCTGCAGGGTCCAGTGGCCGTCCGTGGGGCGGAGCACCGCGTGGTGCCAGGAGACCCGGGCGTCGTCGATGACGATGTCGCACAACGGGTCGCGTCCGACGTGGTAGTCGCGGACCGGGGTCATCCGGGTGGATCCGGTGTCGGTCTCCAGGACGAGCTCGGGTGCCGCCGATCGCTCCGCCATGCCTGGATTCTACCGATTGGTCCGTTCGGGTGCCCGGCGTGGAGCGGCGTCCGGGCGGTCAGCCGACGGGGATGCTGAGCACCGGGGCGGCGCGCTGCATGCGCAGGGTGTCCACGGACTCGGCGAGCAGTTCGTACTCGGTGGTGTCGTCACCGGTGGCGACGCGGACCATGCGTCCGGCGGCCAGCGCGTCGGCCATCTCCTGCTGCCGGGCGACGTCGCCGCACCAGGCGCGCAGGGTGGAGGGTACGTCGGGCACGCCGTCGGGGACGGGGACGAGCGCGCCCGGCGGTAAGTGCTCGGCCTCCGGCTGCGGGTCGAGGCGCTCGGCGATCCAGGAGGCGCGGTCGCGCAGCCACCACAGGGCGAGGGCGAGGGTGGGCGCCCGATAGGTGCCCAGGGGTACTCCGATGCGGCGTCCGTCGCAGACGCCGTAGGCCGTGACGTGGCACAGGAATTCGTCGTGCACGTGTGTCTCCCCCGCTGCGTGGCTCGCGTGCTCCGCCGGCCGCCCGGCTCGCGTGCTGTGCGTGAGGGCGCCGTCGCGCGGTGTGAAGCGCTCTCAGTCTGAGTATGTTCACGACTGAAACACTGTCACCATGTGTTTCCGGCCAGTCTCCTGGCATATTCACCCGGATCCGGGTGACGTCTCCGCGTGAGCACGACGGCGGGGGCCGTGCGCGTGGCACGGCCCCCGCCGTCCCGTCCGCCCGGGCCGCGGCCCGGGCGCGACGTCACTGCTTGACGACGGCGTCGATGCGCTCCAGTTCCTCCGCGTCGAAGGAGAGGTTGCGGGTGGCCGCGACGCTGTCCTCCAGCTGACCCGGGCTGCTGGCCCCGACCAGGGCGGAGGTGACGCGCTCCCCGCGCAGCACCCAGGCCAGCGCCATCTGCGCCAGGCCCTGGCCGCGGGACCCGGCGATCGAGTTGAGCGTGCGCAGCCGGGCCACCAGGTCCTCGGTGACGGCGTCCGTCTTCAGGAACGGGCTGTCGCCCGCGGCCCGCGAGTCCTCGGGGATGCCGTCGAGGTAGCGGGCCGTCAACAGCCCCTGTTCCAGCGGCGAGTAGGCGATCGAGCCGACCCGCAGCTCGTCGAGCGTGTCGAGCAGGCCCTCGTCCTCCGGGCGGCGGTCCAGCATCGAGTAGCGGGGCTGGTGGATCAGCAGCGGGGTGCCCAGCTCGCCGAGGATCCGGGCGGCCTCGCGGGTCTGCTCCGCCGAGTAGTTGGACACGCCGACGTAGAGCGCCTTGCCCTGCTGGACCGCCGAGTGCAGGGCACCCATCGTCTCCTCGAGCGGGGTGTCCGGGTCGAAGCGGTGGGAGTAGAAGATGTCGACGTGGTCGAGGCCCATGCGCGTCAGGCTCTGGTCCAGCGAGGACAGCAGGTACTTGCGGGAGCCCCATTCGCCGTACGGGCCGGGCCACATGAGGTAGCCGGCCTTGGTGGAGATCACCAGTTCGTCGCGGTACGGCGCGAAATCCTCCCTCAGCGCCTCACCGAGGGCCGACTCGGCGGCGCCGGGCGGCGGGCCGTAGTTGTTGGCGAGGTCGAAGTGGGTGACGCCGAGGTCGAAGGCGCGGCGCAGGATGGCGCGCTGGGTCTCGGCCGGACGGTCGGGGCCGAAGTTGTGCCACAGGCCGAGCGAGAGCGCCGGCAGCTTCAGACCGCTGCGTCCGGTGCGCCGGTAGGGCAGGTCCGCGTAACGGTCGGGGTGCGGGGTGTACAACGCGACTCCAGAGGGGTTGGCACACGGATCGGGCAGGTTCGGACGGTTCGGTGGAACCGTGCGTCCACTCTGTCCCGGCCCGGCGGCAGCAGTCCAACAGAAGAATCCGATGGGATTCAGCGGTTAGGCTTCTCAATCATGGAACTGCGCCACCTCCAGCACTTCGTCGCCGTCGCCGAGGACCGGCACTTCACCCGGGCGGCGGAACGGCTCATGGTCTCCCAGTCGGGCCTTTCGGCCTCCATCCGCGCGCTGGAGCGGGAGCTGCAGACCCCGCTGTTCGTCCGGACGACCCGCAGGGTGACGCTCACCGAGGCCGGGCGGGCGCTGCTGTCCGAGGCCCAGGGGATCCTGGCACAGGTGCGGGCGGCGCACGAGGCGGTGGCCGCGGTGCAGGGCGTGCTGCGCGGGACGCTCGCGGTGGGCACCGAGCAGTGCATCGCCGGGGTGCACGTGGCGGAGCTGCTCGCCGCCTTCCGGCGGCGCCACCCGGACGTGGAGATCCGGCTGCGCCAGTGGGGTTCGGCCGCACTCGCGGAGGAGGTCGCGACGGGGCGGCTGGACCTCGCCTTCGCGTACCGGACCGAGGGGGACGGCGACCACCTGCGGTCGGTCCCGCTGACCAGCGAGCCGATGACCGTGCTCTGCCATCCGGAACACGGGCTCGCCCGGTCCGGGGCGCCGGTGACCCCGCACGACCTGGCCGGACAGGTCTTCGTCGACTTCCACCCCGACTGGGGGCCGCGCCGGGCCACCGACGCCGCGTTCGCCGCGGCCGGGGTGCTGCGCACGGTCGCGCTGGAGGTGAACGACGTGCACAGCCTGCTGGACCTCGTCGACCAGGACCTGGGGGTGGCCGTCGTGCCGCGGCACTTCCGGCACAAGCGCGAGAGCCTGGCCGCGCTGCCGCTGAAGGGCACCGGCGAGGCGGTCTACGAGACCGTCGCCCTGGCGCCGTCCCCGCGGGCCACCAGCCCGGCGGCCCGGGCCCTGATGGCCCTGCTGGGCGACGGGAGCGGCGGGGACTCCGGCGACGGCACCGGATGACGCGGTCCGGGCCGCGCCCCGCGCGCGGATGCGCGAGGCTGGACCCATGCATGCCAAGGACATCCTCATCGACGGCTTCGGCCGGGTCCGGGAAGAAGTCCACGCCGCCGTCGGGGGCCTCGGCCCCGAGGGGCTCAACGCCCGGCCCGCCCCCGGCGCCAACTCCCCCGCCTGGCTGGTCTGGCACCTCACCCGGGTCCAGGACGACCACGTCGCCGACGCGTTCGGACTGGACCAGGTGTGGCTGTCCGAGGGGTGGGCGGACCGGTTCGGGCTCGGCCTGCCCCGCCACGACACCGGCTACGGCCACACCCCGGCGAAGGTCGCGAAGGTGCGGGTCGATTCCGCGGACCTGCTGACCGGCTACCACGACGCCGTGCACGCGCAGACCCTCTCGGCCCTGCGGTCCCTGACCGCCAAGGACCTGGAGCGGATCGTCGACGAGCGGTGGGACCCGCCGGTGAGCCTGGGCGTCCGGCTGGTCAGCGTCCTGTCCGACGACCTCCAGCACGTCGGACAGGCCGCCTACGTCCGCGGGCTGCCTCAGACGACGGAGGCGTAGCCCGGGAGCACCACGTCGCGCAGGAGCGCGTTGCGCTCGTCGAAGGGCAGGAAGGCGCTCTTGACGGCGTTCACCGTCACCGTGCGCAGGTCCTCGGCGGTCCAGCCGGCCTCCTCGACCAGCAGGGACATCTCCCGGGTCATCGTCGTGCCCGACACCAGCCGGTTGTCGGTGTTGACGGTGACGCGGAAGCCGAGGTCCTTCAGCGCGGTGACGGGGTGCCCGGCGATCGAGGTGGCCGCGCCGGTCTGGAGGTTGGAGGTGGGGCACATCTCCAGCGCGATCCGCCGGTCCCGGACCCAGGCCGCGAGGCGGCCCAGCTTGCCCTCCGCCAGGTCGGGGATGTCGTCGGTGATGCGCACGCCGTGCCCGATGCGCTGCGCGCCGCACACCTGGAGGGCCTGGTGGATGCTGGGCAGCCCGTGGGCCTCCCCGGCGTGGATGGTGAAGGGCACGTTCTCGCGGCGCAGGTGCTCGAAGGCGGCGAGGTGGTCGGCGGGCGGGAACCCGTCCTCGGCGCCGGCGATGTCGAAGCCGACGACACCGGCGTCCCGGTACGCCACCACCAGGCCGGCGATCTCCCGCGTCCGGTCGAACATCCGCATCCCGCACAGCAGCGTCCCCACGCGCACCGGGGTCCCGGCGGCCGCCGCCTTGGCCATGCCCGCGGCGAGCCCCTCCTGCACGGCCTCCACGACCTCGGGCAGGGTGAGCCCGCCCCGGGTCATGAGCTCGGGGGCGTAGCGGACCTCGCCGTAGACGACCCCGTCGGCAGCCAGGTCGAGGACGTACTCCTCGGCGGTGCGCAGCAGGCCCTCGCGGTGCTGCATGACGGCGAGGGTGTGCTCGAAGGTGGCTATGTAGCGCACCAGGTCGCCGGAGTTCGCGGCCTCGACGTACCAGGCGGCCAGCTCGTCCGGGTCGGTGGTGGGCAGGGTGTGGCCGACACCGTCCGCCAGCTCCACCAGGGTGGCGGGGCGCAGACCGCCGTCGAGGTGGTCGTGCAGCACCGCCTTGGGCAGACGGCGGACGGTGTCGGGGGTGATGCGGGACGCGGTCATGAGCGGGGTCGTTCCTCGGCGGTCGGTGGCGTGCGGGTGGGGCGTGCGGCGGGCTGGAGCAGGTCCCAGCGGCTGCCGGTCGACCGGAGAGGTTATACGTAAAACCCATGGATGCGCCAGTCCGTGCGTGCGCGGTGGCGGGTGCCGCACCGGCGCCGGCAGGGGGCCGTGGACCCGGCCCCCTGCCGGCGGTGACCGGCCGGGGTGCGGCTACGGGTACGTGTAGGTGTTCAGCTCGGCCACGGCGGCCGCCGGGTTGCCGCGGTCGTAGTGGTCCACGGCGAGGTAGGTGGGCTTCTTGCGGGCGGCCGGCTCGCAGAACCGGCGGGCGCGGTCGGCGAGTTTGCCGTTGTCCGTGCCGGCCGTGGAGGTGAGCGGGACGTCGCGGAAGTGGTTCATGACGAACAGCGGGCGGAACCCGGGCTCGGTGCGGGTGAGCGGGAGGGTGGTCCCGGCGTCGTACCACCGGCTGTAGCAGGACCAGTCGGAGGCGCCGGCTCCCGAGCCCATGGACCAGTAGTTCTCCACGGTCCACTCGCGCTGGTACATCACGCCGAAGGTGTCCCGGGTGACGCCGCCGGCCGCGTCGGACGCGCGGGTGCGGTCGGTGAAGATCAGCAGCCGCTTCCCGGTGGCCGTCAGCTCCGCCATGGTGGGCCAGCCGTTCTCCCGGACGCCGGTCCGGTCGGGCCGGTACAGCACGTCGGCGAGGCCGTCGACGCGGGCGAGTTCGGCGCGGAGCACCTCCTGGTCGACGTAGTCCTCCAGGAACACGGTGACGAACTGGTCGGGGTGGGAGCGCAGGAAGTCCACGATCCGCTGGAGGTCGACCCACAGGGCGACGGGCCGGCTGACCAGGGTGCAGCTGTTGTGGCAGAGGATCGCACCGTCCGGGGTCTGATGGATGTCCAGCATGAAACCGCGGACGCCGTCGGAGAGTTGGCGTTCGATGCCCCGGGTCTGGTTGGGGAAGAGGTTGACGAAGGGCGGGGCGAAGCCGCCGTCGACGCCGTTGGCGTAGGCGTTGTGGGCGGTGAGGAAGGTGACCTGGTCCAGGGTGCGGCGGTCCGGGGGCGGCATCGGGGCGGTGACGGGCCCGGCCGGGGTGAGGTACCAGGTGGCGAGGTCGTCCGGCCCGGCGCCGACGGTGAGCGGGGCCGGGTGGACGGCGCCGGCGGGCTTGGGGGCGACGGCGAGGCGGTGGCCGGTGCCCGGGGCGGCGAGGGTGAAGCGGTCGGCGCCCACCGGGGTGACGGTCCAGGGC
>NZ_JAAGMD010000794.1 GCF_010548465.1 Streptomyces sp. SID14436
TCGGCCCGGTCGCCCGGTGGGACTCGATCGGCCCGTACCGGCTGCTGACCGCGCTGCCCCCGCGGGCCGCCCACGACCCGGTGGCCGGCCCATTGCTGGCGCCCGCCCACCGGGAGCTCGCCCGTACCGCGGAGACCTACCTCGACCTCGCGGGCCAGGCCGGGCGCACCGCCGCCGAGCTGGGCATCCACCGGCAGACCCTGTACTACCGCCTGTCCCGGGTCGAACAGCTCACCGGGCTGGACCTGGACGACGGCGAGGACCGGCTGCTGCTGCACATGGCGCTGAAGGCACACCGGCTGTGACCGGCGCGGCCGGGTACGGCGAACGCCGGAGGGGCTGACCGGGTCAGCCCCTCCGGCGTTCGGTGGAACCGTCGCGGGCCGGGACCCGCGACCGCTTTTCGCCTGCCGGTGCCGACGCCGGGTCAGACCAGGTTGACCGAGCGGGCCGAGGTCGCGCCGATCTCGGCCGCGGCCTCCGCGAGCACCCCGGCCGGGACCGTGTCGTCCACCGTCAGCACCGCGAGGGCCTCGCCGCCGACCGTGGCCCGCGCGACCTGCATGCCGGCGATGTTGAGACCGGCCTCGCCGAGGATGCGGCCGACGGTGCCGACGACACCCGGGCGGTCCTCGTAGCGCAGCACCAGCATGTGGTCGGCGAGCGCCAGGTCGACGTCGTACTCGCCGACCGCGACGATCTTCTGCACGTGCTTGGGACCGGCCAGCGTGCCGGAGACCGACACCTCCTCGCCGTCGGCGAGGGTGCCGCGCACGGTCACCACGTTGCGGTGGTCGGCCGACTCGGAGCTGGTGGTCAGGCGGACCTCGACCCCGCGCTCCTGGGCGAACAGCGGCGCGTTGACGTAGGACACCGTCTCGTCGACGACGTCCTCGAAGACGCCCTTGAGGGCGGAGAGTTCGAGCACCTTCACGTCGTGCTGGGTGATCTCGCCGTAGACCTCGACGTCGAGGCGGACGGCGACCTCGCCGGCCAGCGCGGTGAAGATGCGGCCGAGGCGCTCGGCGAGCGGCAGGCCCGGCTTGACGTCCTCGGCGATGACCCCGCCCTGCACGTTCACCGCGTCCGGGACCAGCTCACCGGCGAGGGCGAGCCGCACCGAGCGGGCGACGGCGATACCGGCCTTCTCCTGGGCCTCGTCGGTGGAGGCACCGAGGTGCGGGGTGCAGACGACCTGGTCGAACTCGAACAGCGGGGAGTCCGTGCAGGGCTCCTTCGCGTACACGTCCAGGCCCGCGCCGGCGACCCGGCCCTCCTTGAGCGCCGAGTACAGCGCCTCCTCGTCGACGATGCCGCCGCGCGCGGCGTTGATGACGCGCACGCTCGGCTTGACCTTGCGCAGCGCCTCGTCGCCGATGAGACCGAGGGTCTCGGGAGTCTTGGGCAGGTGCACGGTGATGAAGTCGGAGACCTCGAGCAGCTCGTCCAGCGACAGCACCTTGACGCCCATCTGCGCGGCCCGCGCGGGCTGCACGTAGGGGTCGTAGGCGACGACCTTCATGCCGAAGGCGGACATGCGCTGCGCGACGAGGGCGCCGATGCGGCCGAGGCCGACGACGCCGAGGGTCTTCTCGGCGAGTTCGACACCCGTGTACTTGCTGCGCTTCCACTCGCCGTTCTTCAGGGCGGCGTTGGCCTGCGGGATGTTGCGCGCCGTGGCGACGATCAGACCGCAGGCGAGTTCCGCGGCGGTCACGATGTTCGAGGTGGGGGCGTTGACGACCATCACACCGGCCTTGGTGGCGGCGGAGACGTCGACGTTGTCCAGGCCCACGCCGGCGCGGGCGACGACCTTGAGGCGGTTCGCGGCGGCGATCGCCTCGGCGTCCACCTTGGTGGCGGAGCGGATCAGGATCGCGTCGACCTCGGCGATGGCGGGGAGCAGCTCGGCACGGTCGGCGCCGTTGCAGTGCCGGATCTCGAAGTCCGGGCCGAGGGCGTCGACGGTGGCGGGCGACAGCTCTTCAGCGATGAGTACGACGGGTTTCGAGCTCACGTGAGTCCTCACAAGTCCCAGTGCGGACGGCCGTCCCGACGGCCGCAGGCGGTGAAGAAGTGCTAGCCGCGTGGAAGACGCACGACGCTGTGGGCCTGACGCGTATTAGTGCAGCAGTGTAGTGGCGCCGAGGGCGCGTCTTACGCCGCTTCGGAAGGATCACCCGTCCGTGGCGGACGGGACGGTCAACGTCGTACACCGACGTTACCCCGGGTTCGGCCGCCGGGACCGGAGCGGTGCGCCCCGGTCCCGGCAGGGCGCCCTACGCCTCCTCGTCGACCCAGCTCATGAGCTTGCGCAGCTCCTTGCCGGTGGTCTCCAGGAGGTGCTCGGAGTCCTGCTGCTTGTACTCGCCGTACTTCTTCAGACCGCCGTGGTACTCGTCCATCCACTGCTGTGCGAAGGTGCCGTCCTGGATCTCGGCGAGGACCTTCTTCATCTCGGCCTTGGTGGCGTCGGTGATGATCCGCGGGCCGGTGACGTAGTCGCCCCACTCGGCGGTCTCGGAGATCGACCAGCGCATCTTCTCCAGGCCGCCCTCGTACATGAGGTCCACGATCAGCTTCAGCTCGTGGAGGCACTCGAAGTAGGCGATCTCCGGCTGGTAGCCGGCCTCGGTCAGGGTCTCGAAGCCCGCCTTGACCAGCGCCGCCGTGCCACCGCACAGCACCGCCTGCTCACCGAACAGGTCGGTCTCGGTCTCCTCGGTGAAGGTCGTCTTGATGACGCCGGCGCGGGTGCCGCCGATGCCCTTGGCGTACGAAAGGGCCAGCGCGAAGGCGTTGCCGGAGGCGTCCTGCTCGACGGCGGCGATGCAGGGAACGCCGCGGCCCTCCTCGTACTGGCGGCGCACCAGGTGGCCCGGGCCCTTGGGGGCGACCATGCAGACGTCGACGCCGGCCGGGGGCTTGATGAAGCCGAAGCGGATGTTGAAGCCGTGGCCGAAGAACAGCGCGTCGCCGTCCTTCAGGTTCGGGGCGATGGTCTCCTCGTAGACCTTGGCCTGGATGGGGTCCGGGACGAGGATCATGATGACGTCGGCCTCGGCGGCGGCCTCGGACGGGGTCACCACGCGCAGGCCCTGCTCCTCGGCCTTGGCCTTGGACTTGGAGCCCTCGTGCAGACCGACGCGCACGTCGACGCCGGAGTCGCGCAGCGACAGGGCGTGGGCGTGGCCCTGGCTGCCGTAACCGATGACCGCGACCTTGCGGCCCTGGATGATGGACAGGTCGGCGTCGGCGTCGTAGAACAGCTCGGCCACTTTGGGTTCTCTCCTTGAGTGCAGGTGTTGCTCCCACCGTATGACGGCGGGGGAAGGGGACGGTTCGGAGTCTCGGGATACGGGCGGCCGTGTCACGGCCGGCCGCCCGTTTCCGGTCTCAGGCCGACCGGTCGAGAGCGCGCAGCGACCGGTCCGTGATCGAACGGGCACCACGCCCGATCGCGATCGTGCCGGACTGCACGAGTTCCTTGATGCCGAAGGGCTCCAGCATCTTCAGCATCGCGGACAGCTTGTCGCTGCTGCCGGTGGCCTCGATGGTGACGGCCTCCGGGGAGACGTCCACCGTCTTGGCGCGGAAGAGCTGGACGATCTCGACGATCTGGGAGCGCGTCTCGTTGTCGGCGCGCACCTTCACCAGGACGAGTTCGCGCTGGACGGCCTGGCCGGGCTCCAGCTCGACGATCTTCAGCACGTTGACCAGCTTGTTGAGCTGCTTGGTCACCTGCTCCAGCGGGAAGTCCTCGACGCTCACCACGATGGTGATGCGGGAGATGTCGGGGTGCTCGGTGACACCGACGGCGAGCGAGTCGATGTTGAAGCCGCGGCGGGAGAACAGGGCGGTGATCCGCGCCAGGACGCCGGGGGTGTTCTCCACCAGGACGGAGAGCGTGTGCTTGGACATGATCTGCTTCCTCTGCTTGTGAGTCCCGACGGCTCTCAGTCGTCCTCGTTGTCGCCGAAGTCGGGGCGGACGTCCCGGGCGGCCATGATCTCGTCGTTGGAGGTGCCGGCGGCGACCATCGGCCACACCATCGCGTCCTCGTGGACCACGAAGTCCACGACGACCGGGCGGTCGTTGATCGAGTTGGCCTCCTCGATGACCTTGTCCAGGTCGGCCGGGTCCTCACAGCGGATGGCGTAGCAGCCCATGGCCTCCGACAGCTTCACGAAGTCGGGGACGCGGGTCCCGCGGGCCTCGGGGTTGACGTCGTCGGGCCCGGAGTGCAGCACCGTGTTGGAGTACCGCTGGTTGTAGAACAGGGTCTGCCACTGGCGGACCATCCCGAGGGCGCCGTTGTTGATGACGGCGACCTTGATCGGGATGTTGTTCAGGGCGCAGGTGGTGAGCTCCTGGTTGGTCATCTGGAAGCAGCCGTCGCCGTCGATCGCCCAGACCGTGCGGTCGGGGACGCCGGCCTTGGCTCCCATGGCGGCCGGGACGGCGTAGCCCATGGTCCCGGCGCCGCCGGAGTTCAGCCAGGTGGCGGGCTTCTCGTACTCGATGAAGTGCGCGGCCCACATCTGGTGCTGGCCGACGCCCGCCGCGAACACCGTGCCCTCCGGGGCCAGCTGCCCGATGCGCTGGATGACCTGCTGCGGGGACAGCGAGCCGTCCTCGGGCAGGTCGTAGCCGAGGGGGTAGGTGTCGCGCCAGCGGTTCAGGTCGTTCCACCAGGCGGTGTAGTCGCCCCGGTGGCCGTCTGCGTGCTCCTTCTGGACGGCCTGCACGAGGTCGGCGATGACCTCGCGGGCGTCACCGACGATCGGCACGTCGGCGGCGCGGTTCTTGCCGATCTCGGCCGGGTCGATGTCGGCGTGGACGATCTTCGCGTACGGGGCGAAGCTGTCCAGCTTGCCGGTGACACGGTCGTCGAAGCGGGCTCCGAGGGCGACGATCAGGTCGGCCTTCTGCAGCGCGGTGACGGCGGTGACCGCACCGTGCATGCCCGGCATCCCCACGTGCAGCTCGTGACTGTCGGGGAACGCGCCGAGTCCCATCAGGGTGGTGGTGACGGGAGCTCCGGTGAGTTCGGCGAGGACCTTCAGCTCGGCGGTGGCACGGGCCTTCAGGACCCCGCCGCCGACGTAGAGCACCGGCCGCTTCGCGGAGGTGATCAGCCTGGCGGCCTCGCGGATCTGCTTGGCGTGCGGCTTCGTGACGGGCCGGTAGCCGGGCAGGTCCATGGTGGGCGGCCAGGAGAAGGTCGTCCTCGCCTGGAGGGCGTCCTTGGCGATGTCGACCAGCACCGGGCCGGGGCGGCCGGTGGAGGCGATGTGGAACGCCTGCGCGATGACGCGCGGGATGTCCTCGGCCTTGGTGACCAGGAAGTTGTGCTTGGTGATCGGCATGGTGATGCCGACGATGTCCGCCTCCTGGAAGGCGTCCGTGCCGATGGCCTTGGAGGCGACCTGACCGGTGATCGCGACCATGGGCACCGAGTCCATGTGCGCGTCGGCGATCGGGGTGACCAGGTTGGTGGCGCCGGGCCCGGACGTGGCCATGCAGACGCCGACCTTGCCGGTGGCCTGCGCGTAGCCGGTGGCCGCGTGGCCGGCGCCCTGCTCGTGCCGGACCAGGACGTGGCGCACCCGGGTCGAGTCCATCAGCGGGTCGTAGGCCGGAAGGATCGCACCGCCGGGAATGCCGAATACCGTGTCGGCGCCGACCTCCTCGAGAGAACGGATGAGGGACTGCGCGCCCGTCACCTGCTCGGGGGCGGACGGCTGTCCGGAACGGGGCCGCGGCTGCGGGTGGGCCCCGGTGGCCTGCTCGGTCATCGGCATTCTCTTCTCGATGCTGAGGGTTTTTGCGTGGTTTGCGCGGTGTACGCGGGTTGTGCGACGACACTGGTGCAACAAAAAACCCCTCGTGCCAAAAGGCAAGCGAGGGGAGCGCGCCGGTGCGGGTAGCCGAGCCTTCAGGGCTCAGCGTCAGCCGACGCGCTGTCCAAGTACGAGAATTCGGGTGCGCATGGAACTGACCCTCCCCCCGGCACGCACATACTGTCAAGTGGGTGGGACTGGGGTCTCATTATGTGAACGGAGAGCCGTCCCACCACGGAGGACGGCACCCACACCCGTCGCGAACGCGCCGCCGGGACCGCCCGCGAACGCGGGTTCGGCCGGTCCGTCCGGCACCGGGCAGCGGCCGGTGGTGAGCGCCCGGCGCAGCCGGTACTCGTCCAGCGGCCCGGCGAAGGCCATGCCCTGTCCGTGGGTGCAGCCCATCGCGCGCAGGGCGGTCACCTGCTCCGGCAGATCCACCCCGTCGGCCACGGACTCGATGCCGAGGTCCCGGGCGATCTGCAGCAGCCCGCCGGTGATCTTGTGCAGCCGCGCCGACTCCACGATGCCCTCGACCAGCGTGCGGTCCAGCTTGAGTATGTCGACCGGGAGTCTCCTCAGGGCCGCGATCGCCGCCTGGCCGCTGCCGAACCCGTCCAGGGCGATGCGGACGCCGGCCCGCTTCAGGGCGGTCAGCCGGCGCTCCAGCTCGTCGAGGCAGACCCGGGGGTCGGTGTCGGCCAGTTCGACGACGAGGGACCCGGAGGGCAGGCCGTGCCGGGTCAGGAGGGTCTCGATGCGGCCGAGCGCCATCGAGCGGTCCACCAGGCGGTGGGCGCCCAGCCGGACGGCCACGGGGACCGCGAGGCCGGTCGCCTGCCGCTCGGCGGCCCGTTCGATGGCCTCCTCCAGCACCCAGCGGCCCAGCTCGGCGGTCTTCTCGCCGTCCTCGGCGACGCGCAGGAACTCGGCGGGCGTGAAGAGCACGCCCTGCGAGGAGCGCCAGCGCGCCTGCGCGCAGACGGAGGTGATCCGGCCGTCCGCCAGGCGCACCACCGGCTGGTGGAGCAGCGCGAACTCGCCGTCGTGCAGCGCGGCGCGCAGCCGGCCGGCCAGTTCGGCGCGGCGGACCACGTCCTGCTGCATCTGGGGCCGGTACAGCTCCACGCGGCCCTTGCCGCCCGCCTTGGCCCGGTACATGGCCAGGTCGGCGTTGCGCAGCAACTCGCCCGCCCCGAGGCCGGGTTCGGCGAAGGCGACGCCGATGGAGGCGTTGACCCGGACATCGTTGCCGTCGATGAGGTAGGGCTGGGAGAGGGTGGTTCTGAGGCGGTCGGCGAGCTCCATGAGGTGGCGCTCGCGGGCCTGGTGGTCGCGGGCGCCGTCGCCGACGATCAGGGCCGCGAACTCGTCGCCGCCGAGCCGGGCCGCGGTGTCGCCCTTGCGGACGGCGTCGTGGAGTCTGCGGGCGGCCTGCACCAGCAGCTCGTCGCCGGCCTGGTGGCCGATCGTGTCGTTGACGCCCTTGAAGCCGTCGAGGTCGATGAAGAGGACGGCGGTGCCGCGCAGGGCGGCGTCCCGGTCCGAGACCCGGCGGCCGGACAGCGCCTGCTGGACGCGCCGGGTGAACAGCGCGCGGTTGGGCAGGTCGGTGAGCGGGTCGTGCTCGGCGTTGTGCTGGAGCTGGGCCTGCAGGCGGACCCGCTCGGTCACGTCACGGCTGTTGAAGATGAGGCCGCCGTGGTGCCGGTTGACGGTCGACTCCACGTTGAGCCAGCCGCCCCCGCCCCCGGCCTCTCCGGGGCGGGAGCCGCCCTGGCCGCCGGAGCGGAACCGGCACTCGATGCGCGTGGTGGGTTCCTCGGCGGGGTCGGCGGCGAGGAACCGGCGGATCTCGTGGACCACGCAGCCCAGGTCCTCGGGGTGGATGAGGTGGGCGAGTTCCGTGCCCACCAAATCCTCGGCGGGGCGGCCGTAGACGCCCGCGGCGGCCGGGGAGACGTAGCGGAGGATGCCGCTGGGGGCGGCAATCATGATCACATCGCTGGAGCCCTGCACCAGGGAGCGGAAGTGGTTCTCCTGCTGGGCGAGTTCCTGGGTGAGGGTGATGTTGTCGAGCAGCATGATGCCCTGGCGCACGACGAGCGCCAGCACCACCGTGCCGCCGGTGAAGAGCACCACGCGGTCGACGCTGCGGCCGTTGAGCACGTTGTAGAGGATGCCCAGGGTGCACACGGCCGCGGCGAGGTAGGGCGTGAGGGCGGCGAGGGAGCCCGCGATGGGCCGCGCCCCCGGGAACCGGCCGCCCGCGGGCACCGGCGGGGGCGGGCCGCCGC
>NZ_JAAGMD010000812.1 GCF_010548465.1 Streptomyces sp. SID14436
AGCAGGGCGGCCAGCGCGGCCAGCCGGCCCCGGCCGCGCTCCTCCCAGCCGGGCCCGTACGCGGCGCCCGCGACCGCTTCCAGCTCCGCCACGAACGCCTGCGCGTCGCCCGGCCGTTGCCCCGGGTCCTTGGCCAGCCCGCGACGCACCAGCGGCCGCAGGGCCTCGGCCACCTCGACGTCGGGGACGGGCGCGTCGACGTGGCGCAGCGCGAGTTCCGCGACGTTCTCGCCCGGGTAGGGCTTCCGGCCGGTCAGGCACTCGAAGAAGGTGGCCGTCGCCGCGTACACGTCGGTGGCCGGCGAGGCGGGCTCGCCCCGCCACTGCTCGGGCGCCATGTAGGCGGGGGTTCCGGCCACCCCGGCGCGCGTTCCCGCGTCCGCCGCGATGCCGAAGTCGACCAGTTTCGAGGCCCCGTCGGGGGTGACCAGGACGTTCTCCGGCTTGTAGTCGCGGTGGACCACCCCCGCCCGGTGGGCGTCGGCCAGCCCCAGCAGCGAACCCTTGAGAACCGCCAGCGCCGCCTCCGGCTCCAGCGGGCCCTGCCGGGTCAGCAGGGCGCGCAGGGGGACGCCGTCCACCAGTTCCATCACGATGGCCGCGCCGTCCGGGCTCTCCACGTACTCGTACAGGCCGGCGACGTACGGGCTGTCCAGGCCGCCCAGCAGCCGTGCCTCCGCGCGGAAGTCGTGCACGAAGCCGGGGCGGGTGTGCAGTGACGCGCTGAGGTACTTCACCGCCACGGGCACACCGGTGTCCTCGTGCACGGCGAGAACGACCCGGCCGCTCGCCCCGGCCCCCAGTTCCAGCGACTCGGTGTACCCCGGTACCGCCCATGTGCTCATCGATCCCCCCGGACCGCAGTCCGTCCCCCGGAGTATGGCGCACCCCGGGGCATCCGGCCCTCGCGAACACAGACACGATTCAGGCCACCGCGGTTGCGGTCCCGGGCCGACCGGCGGTCCGGGCCACCGGAGCCCCGGCGTCCGCGGCGACGGGCGGCAGAGCCGCGGGCACCCTGCGCGCGTCCGGTTCCGAGGGCTCCCCGCCCCGTCTTTGTCCTGTGAGTGGAAAAAGTGGGGGGCAATTCCTGCACGACTTCTTCCCAGCCCGGGCAGCCGCTGCTACGTTCCCTTCCGAAAGCAGGCCGCACACGTGGCCGGAATCCGGTGCGCGATGCCGATCGAGGCGGGGAGGGGCTCGTGAGACGCATGACAGCCCGACCCGCGAACGCCCATCAGGCCCGGCTGCTGCGGCTGTTGCGCGACGGCGGCCCCAACTCCCGCGCCCAGCTCGGCGACCAGGTCGACCTCTCCCGGTCCAAACTGGCCGTGGAGGTGGACCGGCTGCTGGAGACCGAGCTGGTCGTGGCCGACGGCCTCGCTGCCTCGCGCGGCGGACGGCGCTCCCACAACATCCGGCTCAACCCCCGTCTGCGCATGCTCGGTGTCGACATCGGCGCGACCTCGGTCGACGTCGCCGTCACCAACGCCGAGCTGGAGATCCTCGGACACATCACCCAGCCCCTGGACGTGCGCGAGGGACCGGTCGCGGTCTTCGAGCAGGTCCTCGCCATGGCCGCCAAGCTGCGCGCCTCGGGACTCGCGGAGGGGTTCGACGGCGCCGGCATCGGCGTCCCCGGCCCGGTCCGCTTCCCCGAGGGTGTCCCGGTGGCCCCGCCGATCATGCCGGGCTGGGACGGCTTCCCCGTGCGGGAGGCCCTCAGCCAGGAACTCGGCTGCCCCGTCATGGTCGACAACGACGTGAACCTGATGGCGATGGGCGAGCAGCACGCGGGCGTCGCCCGCACCGTCGCCGACTTCCTCTGGGTCAAGATCGGCACCGGCATCGGCTGCGGCATCGTCGTCGGCGGCGAGGTCTACCGCGGGACGACCGGCAGCGCGGGCGACATCGGGCACATCCAGGCCGTGCCCGACGGACACCCGTGCGCCTGCGGCAACCGGGGCTGCCTGGAGGCCCACTTCTCCGGCGCGGCCCTCGCCCGGGACGCCACCGAGGCCGCCCAGCAGCAGCGGTCCCCCGAACTCGCGGCCCGGCTGGAGGCGAACGGCACGCTCAGCGCGGCCGATGTCGCCGCCGCTGCCGCCGCGGGCGACGCCACCGCCCTGGACCTGATCCGCGAGGGCGGCAACCGCACCGGCCAGGTCATCGCCGGACTCGTCAGCTTCTTCAACCCCGGCCTGGTGGTGATCGGCGGCGGGGTGACCGGCCTCGGCCACACCCTGCTCGCCGCGATCCGCACCCAGGTCTACCGCCAGTCGCTGCCCCTGGCGACCGGCAACCTCCCCATCGTCCTGGGCGAGTTGGGCCCCACCGCAGGAGTCATCGGCGCGGCCCGCCTCATCAGCGACCACCTGTTCTCACCCGCCTAGGCACCCCGCACCACGGCACACCCGCACCACCGGCACACCCGCGCCACCGGCACACCTGCACCACCGGCACACCTGCACCACCGGCACACCCGC
>NZ_JAAGMD010000836.1 GCF_010548465.1 Streptomyces sp. SID14436
GGCCCGGCCCGCCCGCTGCGGCGACGGCCGCACAGGCCGCTCGAGTCGTTCGGGCCGCCCGGGCCGCACAAGGCCGCCCGGCCGCCGGGGCGACGCCGGACCGGGGCCCCGGTCACGGGTCGGAGGTGGGGGCCCAGGGACCGCTCGACCGTCCGTCAGCGGATCAGGGCACCGTCTCGGCGACGACGTACACCCTGGGCAGGCCCGGCTTGGACCGGTTGACCACGATGTCGTGCGAGGGCTCCGGGTCCTTCCGCTCGCGGGTGAGGCCCGACCAGGCGCCGGGGCCGTCGAACCGCCAGCCGGTGATCCCGCGGTCCCGCTCGTTGATCGGGATCTTGCCCTCGCCGAGGTCGTCCACGGTGGCGCCGAGGCTGGTCAGGAAGGTGTTCAGCCCCGCGTCGGTGGTCTCGAACTCGACGTAGAGGCGGCTGGTCTTCCAGTTGTTGGTCTCGTAGTAGGCCACCCACGACGCCGGGTGCGGGATGGGCACCTGGTAGATGCGGCGCTGCACCTTCGACGGCCAGCCCTCGGTCAGGCCGGTGGCCGCGTACTTGGCCGCCTTGTCCTTGCCGCTGGCGCGGCTCTGGGCGCCGGAGACCACCAGGTATCCGGCGGGGATGCCGATCAGCAGCACGATGATGAGCAGGGTGAGGGCCCGGCGGCGGATCATGTGCCGCCGGTCCTCGGGCGGGCGGGGCCTGCCGGGCAGCCCGTTGCGGTGGGCGAGGTCGGCGCTCACATCGCCTCCCTGGCGGTACGGCGGGCCTCCACGTACCGCTCGTAGCGCTCGTACCGCTCGACGCGGCGGCGCTTGGCGCGGCGGAAGCGGCGGGCGACCAGGCGGGCGAGGTCGGCGGCGCCGACCATGCCGGCCTCGGGGCCGAGCTGGGCGCGGACGATGTGGGCCTCGGGGCGGTAGCCGCGGCCGGTCAGGTGGCGCTTGAAGGCGTCGCGGGCGGGACCGATGAGCAGGTCGTCGGCGGCCGAGACGCCGCCGCCGACGACGAAGCAGGACGGGTCGAGGGCGGCGGCCAGGTTGGCGATGCCGACGCCGAGCCACTGGCCGATGTCCTGGAGCAGTTCGACGCACATGGCGTCGCCGTCCCGCGCGAGTTCGGTGATCATCGGGCCGCTGATCTCGGCGATGTTCCCTTTGACGTGCTCGATGATCCCGTAGGCGACGGGCGAGTCGGCGGCGGCCAGTTCGCGTGCCTCGCGGACCAGGGCGTTGCCGGAGCTGTACTGCTCCCAGCAGCCGCGGTTGCCGCACGGGCAGCGGTGGCCGCCGGGCACGACCTGCATGTGCCCGAACTCGCCGGCGACGCCGTACTTGCCGCGTTTGACCTGGCCGTCCTCCAGGATCGCGCCGCCGATGCCGGTGCCCAGCGTGATCATCACGAGGTGGTCCTCGCCGCGCCCGGCGCCGAAGCGCCACTCGGCCCAGGCGGCGGAGTTGGCGTCGTTGTCGACCAGGACGGGGACGGCGAGACGGCCGGCGAGGCGGTCCCGCAGGGGCTCGTTGCGCCAGGACAGGTGGGGGGCGAAGAGCACCCGGTTGCGGTCGGCGTCGACCCAGCCGGCCGCGCCGATCCCGACGGCGTGCACGTCGTGCCGGTCGGACAGGTCCAGCACCAGTTCGACGATGGTGTCCTCGACCACTTTGGGACTCTTGGACTTGTCCGGCGTCTCCGTGCGCAGCTTCTCCAGGATGTTGCCGTCCGCGTCGACGACACCCGCCATGACTTTGGTCCCGCCGATGTCGATGCCCACCGTCGGCACCCGGGGCGCCGACAGGTGTGAGCGTCGCTCCCGGGTGCCGACGGTTCTCAGGACCGGGGCACGGCGGGAGCCGATGGGGGCGGTGAGGTCGCGGTAGGTGCTCATCGGGTGCGATTCTGCCGCACGCGTGGCCCGATTGCGGTACGCCGAAGGTCAGGGTGGTGTGGATCATTTTCCGTCGCGGACCGTCGGTTGCGCACTGCGGTACGCAGCGTCACGAGCCGCGTCGGCCGCCGTCCGCGCGGCCCGCTGCGGACCCGCGGACAGCAACCCGTCACATTGTCCGGACAAAGTACGCCGTGGGTCGTAGGCGTCGCCCGCGCGTGCCGCCGTGGACCGTGGGCGTCGCCCGCGCGTGCGGGCGACGCGGGGGTCTCAGGACCGGACGAGCAGCTGGAACTCGAAGGAGTAGCGGTCGGGCCGGTAGGTGTGGGTGCCGTACTCGACCGCGCGGCCGTGGTCGTCGAAGGTGATGCGCCGCATGGTGAGCAGCGGATGGCCGGTCTCCTCGCCGAGGCGCTCGGCCTCGGCGGCGGAGGCGGCGCGGGCGCCGATGGTCTGGCGGGCGCTGTGCAGGGTGATCCCGGCGGCCCGCATGAGCCGGTACAGGCCGGTGGCCTCCATCTGCCCGGTGTCCAGTTCGAGCAGGCCGCAGGGCAGGTAGTTGCACAGGAACGCCATCGGTTCGCCGTGCGCGAGCCGCAGCCGTTCGATCCGGTGCACCTCGCTCGCCTCGGGCACGCCGAGCGCGGCGGCGATCTCGGCGGAGGCGGCGACGACGGTGTTGACCAGGACCCTGGTGGCCGGCCGCTGTCCGGCGGACTCCAGGTCGTCGTAGAGGCTGCTCAGTTCCAGCGGGCGTTTGACCTGGCTGTGCACCACCTGGGTGCCGACGCCGCGGCGCCGCACCAGGAGTCCCTTGTCGACCAGGGACTGGATGGCCTGGCGGACGGTCGGCCGGGACAGTCCGAGCCGGGCGGCGAGCTCTATCTCGTTGCCCAGGAGGCTGCCGGGGGTCAGTGCGCCGTGCTCGATGGCCGCTTCGAGCTGCTGGGACAGCTGGAAGTACAGCGGGACGGGGGAACTGCGGTCCACGCGCAGCTCCAGCCGGCCGGTCGGGTCCACTCCTGGTTTCGGCACGGCCCGAGCGTAGCCCCGCGCGTTGTTGACGGGAAGTAGTGAAGTTCGATTGTCCGGACATACGGATTGACAGGAGGGGGCGGGGGCCGCACTTTGATTCCATGCGCATCGGGGTCATCGGTACAGGCCGCATCGGCACCATTCACGCCCACACGCTCAGCAGGCATCGCGACGTCGGCTCGCTGATCCTCACGGACGCCGATCCGGCGCGCGCCCAGGCGCTCGCCCACCGGCTCGGGGAGACGGCGGCGCCCGGGGTGGACGAGATCTACACCTGGGGCGTGGACGCCGTGGTGATCACCACGGCCACACCGGCGCACGCCGAACTGATCGGTCGGGCAGCACGCGCGGGGCTTCCGGTGTTCTGCGAGAAGCCCATCGCCCTGGACCTGGCGGGGACGTTACAGGCCATCGCGGAGGTGGAGACGGCCGGGACGGTCCTCCAGATGGGATTCCAGCGCCGGTTCGACGCGGGCTACACCGGCGCGCGTGAGGCGGTGCGCTCCGGGCGGCTCGGCCGCCTGCACACGGTCCGGGCGATGACCAGCGACGCGGAACCGCCGCCCGCCGGGTATCTCGCCCAGTCCGGCGGCCTGTTCCGGGACACCCTGATCCACGACTTCGACATCCTGCGCTGGGTGACCGGCCGGGAGATCACCGACGTCTGCGCGGCCGGGTCGGACGCCGGGCCGGCGGTGTTCCGGGAGGCCGGCGACGTGGGCACGGGCGCCGTCCTGCTCACCCTGGACGACGGCACGCTCGCCGCGGTCACGGCGACCCGCATGAACGGCGCCGGATACGACGTGCGGATGGAACTCGCCGGGGAGCGCGACCAGATCGTCGTGGGGCTCGACGACCGGACACCGATCGCGTCCACGGAGCCGACCGGCCCGCCGGCCGCGGACAAGCCGTGGACCGGTTTCCTGGAGCGCTTCGCGCCGGCCTACGAGGCGGAACTCGTCGCCTTCGTCGAGGTGGTGCGCGGCGAGCGGCCCAACCCCTGCGACGGGCGGGAGGCGCTCCAGGCGCTGCGCATCGCGGAGGCGTGCGAGCTGTCCCGGCGGGAGCGCCGGGCGGTGCGTCCGGCGGAGATCCCGGGCGGGCAGGAGGCGGCCTTCGGCTGAGCCGGGACGGGCGCGCCCCTTCACCGGTGCCGTGGCGGCCCCCACGGCACGCGCGCCGCGTCCGTCCCGGCTCAGGGTGTCGCGACCGGCAGGACGGTGCCCTCGGCGACGGCGCACAGGGTCTCGGCGCCGTCGCCGTCCACCGTGAACAGGTCGCAGCGGACGACGGCCCGGCGGCGGCCCGCGTGCACCACCTCGGCGCGGGCCCGCAGGGTCCGTCCGGTGGCCGGGCGCAGGTACTGGATGGAGAAGCCTCCGGTGAGCACGTGCGGCCCGAGCACGGTGCCGCCCGCGAAGGTGAGCGCGTTGTCGGCGGCGTAGGACACCACACCGCCGTGCAGGAAACCGTTCTGCTGGTGCAGTTCCTCCCGGACGTCGATCTCCAGGGTGGCGCCGCCGTCCCCGAAGGCGGTCACCCGCGCGCCCACGAGCCGGCTGAAGGGCTGGCTGTCCAGGACGTGCCGGGCGGCGGTCAGGTCGAGAGCGGGCGGCGGGGTCATGGCGGCGGGGCTCCTCGGGAGGCGTCGGAAGGTGCAGGAAGACGAGGGAAGGGGGTCCGGGGGCGCCGGGTGCTACGGCGTCCCGGGCGGGTCCTCGGGGAGTCCGGCGTCGTAGGCGAGCAGGGCGATCTGCACCCGGTTGTCGAGGTCCAGCTTGGCCAGGATGCGGGAGACGTGGCTCTTGACGGTGGCGACGCTCAGATAGAGCTCCGCCGCGATCTCCGCGTTGGCCAGGCCCCGCCCGACGGCGACGGCGACCTCGCGCTCCCGCTCGTTGAGGGTCTGCATCCGTGCCCGCGCGCGGGCGCGCCG
This sequence comes from Streptomyces sp. SID14436, assembly GCF_010548465.1. GTDB lineage: Bacteria > Actinomycetota > Actinomycetes > Streptomycetales > Streptomycetaceae > Streptomyces. The sequence goes on from NZ_JAAGMD010000836.1 coordinate 4,859, forward strand.
GGTGTCGGCGGCGGTGCCGGCCGCGTGCGCCATCAGCTGCCGGGTGACCGCGGGCGACAGCACGGGATCCCCGGCCGCGACCCGGCGCACCGCGGCGACGATCTCGGCGGGCGGGGTGTCCTTCAGGACGAACCCGGCGGCGCCCGCGCGCAACGCCCGCAGCACCTGCTCGTCGGCGTGGAACGTGGTGAGCACGATGACCTGCGGGGCCTTCTCGCGGCCGCGCAGCGCCTCGGTCGCGGCCAGCCCGTCCACCGTCGGCATCCGGATGTCCATCAGGACGACGTCGGGGCGGGTGCGGTCGACGAGGGCGCCGACCTCGCCGCCGTCGGCGGCCTCACCGACGATGTCGATGTCGTCGGCGCCGCCCAGCATGAAGGACAACCCGGCCCGCACCAGCGGGTCGTCGTCGACGAGGAGCACTCTGATCGCAGTCATGGGCGGTACGTAATCACGGCGGGGCGGTGCGGCGACACGGGGTGCGGGCCGGCCGGTCCGGCGGCGGGGGACGGCGCGCGGTGCCGGGGCCGGGTCACGGCCACGGCAGCCGGGCCCGCACCTCGAACCCGCCGTCCGGGGTGGGCCCGTGCTCCAGGGTGCCGCCCGCCAGGGTCGCCCGTTCGGTGAGCCCGATCAGCCCCTGCCCGGCACCGGGGACGGGCGGTACGGCGTCGCCGGGCGGCGGGTTGGCCACCGTCACGTCGAGCCCCTCCCCCGGTGCGCCGGTGACGGTCACGGTGACCTCGGCGCCGGGGGCGTGCTTGCGGGCGTTGGTCAGGCACTCCTGGGCGATCCGGTAGGCGGTGCGGCCGACGGCGGCGGGCACGGCGTCGGCGTCGGTGACGCGCAGGGCGAGGACGACCTTCATGCCCGCGTCGCGGGACTCGGCGACCAGGGTCTCCAGGGCGGCCAGCGTGGGCTGCGGCCGGCCCCCGTCGTCGGAGTCCCCGGCCCGCAGCACGCCGATGATCTCCCGCAGGTCCTGGAGCGCCTCGTGGGAGCTCTCCCGGATCACGCCGGCCGCCCGCGCGATCTCCTCGCGCGGCGCGTCGGGGCGGAACTCCAGCGCGCCCGCGTGCACGCTCAGCAGGGTCAGCCGGTGCGCGAGGACGTCGTGCATCTCGCGGGCGATGGCCTCCCGGGCGAGCCGCTGCGCCTGTTCGGCACGCAGCCGGGCCTCGGTCTCCGCCCGCCGGGCCCGGTCCCGCAGGCTCAGCAGGAGCTGCCGCTTGGACCGGACGAACATGCCCCAGCCGACGACGGCACCCGTCAGCACGGCGAGCAGGACGACCGCGGCGGTGTACGGCAGGTCGGGGTCCGGACGCCACCAGAAGTAGAGCGGAACCAGGGCGAGTTGTGCCGCGCTCACCCAGGCCACGTAGCGGAAGGGCCGGTGCACGGCGAGCGTGAACAGGGCGATCATGGCCACGCCGCCGGAGGTCTCCGAGACGAAGCTGACCGGGACCATGGCGACGGCGAGCCCGAGCGGCCGGCGGCGGCGCAGCCAGAGCGCGGCACAGGAGAGCGCGCCGAGCAGCTGGTCGACGGCGATCAGGGCGGGCGGCACATCGCTGTGACTGAGCGTCTCGGCGCCCAGCAGGCCCACCACCACGGCCAGCAGGAAGCATCCGAAGTCGACGACCCAGTCCCGCAGGGTCCGCCGGGGGCGGCGCCCGGAGCGGTCCGTGCCGGGGTCGAGCTCGTGCAGGAGGGCGGACGGGAAGAACCATCGCGGCCCCGTGAGCACCGGGGCGGTCTGCGCCGCCTTGTCACCAGTCACGGTCGACAAATCTACGCAGGGGGCCGGGCGGCGCGCCGCGTCCCGGGCGGGATCGGATACCGAAGTCGCGGCGGCGCAGACTTTCGGCGCACCGGCCGCCTCGGACCATGGTCCTCCGTCGCCCCGGGGCCGTCCCCCGGCCGATCCGGGCGGGGGCGCGGCCGCGCGAGAGTCGACGGCATGAAGCAGACGCTGGAGGTTCTGGGTTTTCTCGCCGTGGTGCAGGGGCTTGCCGGTCTCGTGAGCGAGTTCACGGACTGGCACTGGGGGGTGGTGCAGCGCGTCGGCTTCCTCGACGGCTACGAGCTCTACGCGAGTCTCGCCCTGCTGGTGCTGGGCGGCGCCCTGTTCGCCGCCGCGGAGAGCCGGGCGTCCGGCTGACCGCGACCGCTGACCGCGACCGGCTTCACCGCTTCCGGCTGACCGCGTTCGGGCGGCACCGTCCGGGCGGGCCGTCCGGGCGGGCCGTCCGGAGCCGGTGTGCGGACCGGTCCCGTCCGTCAGGCGTCCTCCGGCAACTCGAACGCGCCGTACTCGGGGCGCCCGGCCGGGGCGTAGGTCTGGATGGAGACGCCGGTGCCGGTGACGCTGCCGCCGGTGCGGCGGAAGGCGGTCGGCAGGAAGCCCTCCCCGAACAGGCGGCGCCCGGCGCCCAGCACGACGGGGAAGGTCACCAGGTGCAGGGCGTCGACCAGGTCGAGGGCGAACAGCGACCGGGCGAGGGCCGCGCTGCCGTGCACCTGGAGCTCCCCCTCGGTGCGTTCCTTGACCGCCGCCACCTCCTCGACGAGCTCACCGGTGAGCACGGTCGTCGGGGACCAGTCCGGGTCCGTGAGGGTGCTGGAGACGACGTACTTCGGCAGCGTGTTGAGCGGCCCCGCGATCGGGTGGGCGGGGTCGGTGACCTTGGGCCAGTAGGCGGCGAAGATGTCGTAGGTGCGGCGGCCCAGGAGGAAGGCGCCCGCGCGCGAGAAGCTGTCGGCGGCGAACCCGCCGAACTCCTCCTCGACGAAGGGGACGGTCCAGCCGCCCTGGCGGAAGCCGTCGGAGGTGTCCTCGTCCGGCGCGCCGGGAGCCTGGTGGACGCCGTCGAGGGTGACGAAGCTGGTGACTACGAGCCGGCCCATGGCGGGACCTGCCTTTCCGGTCGTTCACGGGTGGGACGTCAGGGGTCCCGGGGGATGCATACCGTTTCGTCCCGGGTGGGACGCCATGGTGCAGACCGCCGCCGGGTCCGCCACTCATCGGTCGCGGGCGTCCTCGTGGACGACGTCCGTTGCCCGCCGGCACTCCCGGGGCGCGGACGCTGGGATGGACCCATGACGGAATACACCCATGTGCAGTCCCCCGGGAAGACGAGTGAGAAGGCCGACGGGAGGTCCCTGGCCGGCCGGGCGGCCCTGGTGACCGGCGGCAGCCGCGGAATCGGCGCGGCGACCGCGCTGCGGCTCGCACGGGAGGGCGCGGACGTCGCGGTGACGTACGTGCGGGACAAGGAGGCCGCCGCGGAGGTGGTCCGGGCCGTCGAGGCGCTGGGGCGCCGTGCGGTGGCGCTGCGCGCCGACGCCGGTGACGCCGGGGAGGCGGCCGGCGCGGTGGCGGCGGCCGTGCGGGAGCTGGGCCGGCTCGACGTGCTGGTGAACAACGCGGGCGTCGGGGTGCTCGGTCCGGTGGAGTCCCTCACGGACGCCGACGTGGACCGGGTGCTCGCGGTCAACGTGCGCGGTGTCTACCTGACCTCCCGCGCGGCCGTCGCCCACCTGCCGCGCGGGGGCCGGATCATCACGATCGGCACGTGCATGACCCAGCGGGTGCCCGGGCCCGGCGGGACGCTCTACGCCATGAGCAAGTCGGCGCTGGTCGGCCTCACCAAGGCGCTGGCGCGCGAGCTGGGCGGCCGGGGGATCACGGCCAACATCGTCCACCCGGGGCCGATCGACACCGGGATGAACCCGGCGGACGGCCCCCACGCGGACGGCCAGGCGGCGATGACCGCGCTGGGCCGGTTCGGCACGGCGGAGGAGGTGGCGGACACGGTCGCCCACCTGGCGGGCGCCGGCTACGTGACGGGCGCGGAGTTCGCGGTGGACGGCGGACACGCGGCGTGACGCGGGCTCGCGCGGGAGCGGGTCGCGCGGGGTCACGCGGGAGCGGGTCACGCGGGAGCGGGGCACGCGGGAGCGGGGCACGCGGGAGCGGGGCACGCGGGAGCGGGGCACGCGGGAGCGGGGCACGCGGGAGCGGGGCACGCGGGAGCGGGGCACGCGGGAGCGGGGCACGCGGGAGCGGGGCACGCGGGAGCGGGGCACGCGGGAGCGGGGCACGCGGGAGCGGGGCACGCGGGAGCGGGGCACGCGGGAGCGGGGCACGCGGGAGCGGGGCACGCGGGAGCGGGGCACGCGGGAGCGGGGCACGCGGGAGCGGGGCACGCGGGAGCGG
>NZ_JAAGMD010000852.1 GCF_010548465.1 Streptomyces sp. SID14436
CACCGAGCCGGACCCCACGCCGACGACACCCACCGAGCCCACGCCGAGCGGCCCGCCGCCGACCACCGATCCGGAGCCGTCGCCGGACGACCCCGCGCCCACCGCACCGGCGGACTCCTCGCCCCCGGGCCCGGGCGGCAGCGGGGACCCGAGCCCGTCCACGTCGTAGGCCGCCTCCCCGGAGGCGGTCACGGCCGCGTCAGGCGGGGTCCGCCGGGTGCGGCGCCAGCAGCGGCAGCTGCGACGCCAGCCGTGCCTCGCACAGCTCGGCCAGCCGGTCGTAACCGGCCTTGCCCATCAGCTCGGTCAGCTCCGCCCGGTAGGAGACGTAGACCGGCTCGCCCGCGCCGTGCGCCGACGTCGCCGACGTGCACCACCAGTGCAGGTCGTGGCCGCCAGGACCCCAGCCGCGGCGGTCGTACTCCCCGATCGACACCTGGAGCACGCGCGTGTCGTCGGGCCGGTCGATCCAGTCGTAGGTGCGCCGGATCGGCAGCTGCCAGCACACGTCCGGCTTGGTCTCCAGCGGTTCGCGGCCCTCCTTGACGGCGAGGATGTGCAGCGAGCAGCCCATGCCGCCGGAGAAGCCCGGCCGGTTCTGGAAGATGCACGACCCCTGGAACGGGCGGGTCTGGCGCTCGCCGTCCTCGTCCTGGGAGACCCACCCGCGCCGGGTGCCCTCCTCGTGGTGCTGCCAGATGTCCGGAGTGAGCCTCGCCACATGCTCGGCGACGCGCTTCTCGTCGTCCTCGTCCGAGAAATGGGCACCCAGGGAGCAGCACCCGTCGTCCGCGCGGCCGGCCTGGATGCCCTGGCAGCCGCTGCCGAAGATGCAGTTCCAGCGAGAAGTCAGCCATGTCAGGTCGCAGCGGAAGACCTGCTCGTCGTCCGCCGGATCAGGGAACTCCACCCACGCGCGCGCGAAGTCCAGACCCTGCTCGTCGGCCGCCCGGTGATCCGCCGGAGATTCCTCCGCCGCGTCCGCCCGCGCGGACGTCTCGACCGGTTCGACCTTCCTGGCCTTCTTGTCCGACTTCTTGTCCTTCGCCTTTTTCGTCTTTGGCACGGGTCCAGGGTATGCCGCCCGCGGAGTCGACCGGGACCGGCCCGTATCCGGCGGACCGGGCAACACGGCGCGCCGCGGGCAGTAGCGTTCCGTACATGAGACTTGGTGTCCTCGACGTGGGGTCGAACACGGTGCACCTGCTGGTGGTGGACGCGCACCCCGGCGCCTGCCCGCTGCCCGCCCACTCCCACAAGGCCGAACTCCGACTGGCCCAGCTCCTCGACGGCGACGGGGCGATCGGCCCCCAGGGGATGGACAGACTGGTCTCGGTGATCCGGGAGGCGCTGGACGCGGCCGAGGACAAAGGCGTCGAGGAACTGCTCCCCTTCGCTACCTCCGCGGTGCGCGACGCGGGCAACGCCGACGACGTGCTCGCCCGGGTGCGTGCCGAGACGGACGTGGAACTCCAGGTGCTCAGCGGCGAGGAGGAGGCGCGGCTCACCTTCCTCGCCGCGCGCCGCTGGTTCGGCTGGTCCGCCGGGAAGCTCCTGGTCATCGACATCGGCGGGGGATCCCTGGAGATCGCCTACGGCATGGACGAGGAGCCGGATGCCGCGGTGTCGCTGCCGCTGGGCGCCGGCCGCCTCACGGCCGCCTGGCTCCCCGGGGACCCGCCCGACGCGGACGAGGTGCGCGCGCTGCGCCGCCACGTGCGCACCGAGATCGCGCGTACCGTCGGCGAGTTCAGCCGGTTCGGCCGCCCCGACCACGTCGTGGCCACCTCCAAGACGTTCAAGCAGCTCGCCCGCATCGGGGGCGCCCCCGCCTCCGCCGAGGGCCTCTACGTGCAGCGGGAGCTGAAGCGGCAGTCCCTGGAGAGCTGGGTGCCCCGGCTCGCCGCCATGACGGAGGAGGAACGCGCCGAACTCCCCGGCGTCTCCGAGGGGCGCGCGGGCCAGCTGCTGGCCGGGGCGCTGGTCGCGGAGGCGTCGATGGACCTGTTCGGCGTGGAACGGCTGGAGGTCTGCCCGTGGGCCCTGCGCGAGGGCGTGATCCTGCGCCGCCTGGACCACATGGACGGCGGCGTCCGGCGGGCCTGAGGGGGCCGGCGGGCGCGAGGGGCCGGGCAGGGCGGAGCGGCGGGGAGCGGGGCCGAGCGCCGGGCGCCGTCGCGGCCGCACGTGCCTATGGCAAACACCACAACGGCGAAGGCAGGCCCCCCGCCTGCCCAACCGCACCCCGTACCCTGTCCCTCGTGGCAGATCCAACGGTGCGCGTCCCGGCTGCGAAGGTCGCACTGTCGACGGCCTCCGTGTACCCGGAGTCGACGGCGACGGCCTTCGAGATCGCCGCGCGGCTCGGTTACGACGGTGTCGAGGTCATGGTGTGGACCGACCCCGTCAGCCAGGACATCGAGGCCCTGCGCAGGCTCAGCGACTATCACCGCGTGCCCGTCCTGGCCGTGCACGCCCCGTGCCTGCTCATCACGCAGCGGGTCTGGTCGACCGACCCGTGGACCAAGCTCCAGCGGGCCCGGTCCGCCGCAGAGCGGCTCGGTGCCGACACCGTCGTCGTCCATCCCCCGTTCCGCTGGCAGCGGCAGTACGCCCGCGACTTCGTCGAGGGGATCTGGCGCATGGCCGACGAGACGGACGTGCGGTTCGCCGTGGAGAACATGTACCCCTGGCGCTACCGCGACCGCGAGATGCTCGCCTACGCGCCCGACTGGGACGTCACCCGCGACGACTACCGGCACTTCACCATCGACCTCAGTCACGCCTCGACCGCCCGCGCCGACGCGCTCGGCATGCTCGACCGCATGGGCGACCGCCTGGGCCACGTCCACCTGGCCGACGGCCGGGGCTCGGCCAAGGACGAGCACCTGGTGCCCGGCCGCGGCAACCAGCCGTGCGCCGAGGTGCTGGAGCGCCTCGCGCTGACCGGCTTCGACGGCCATGTCGTCATCGAGGTCAACACCCGGCGCGCGATGTCCGGCGCCGAGCGGGAGGCCGACCTGGCGGAGGCGCTGGAGTTCACCCGCCGCCACCTCGCCGCGTCGTCCCCCGCCTCGCCCGCGCTCCGGGTGCCGCGGCCGTGAACGGTCTCGCCGCCCCCGGCGGCCGAGGGGCGTCCGAGTCGCGCGACGGCACCGTACGGCGTCGCGGCCGGCCGCCGCGCACGGAGTCCGTGGGCACCCGTGACCGGATCCTCCGCGCCGCCCGCGAGGAGTTCTCCGAACGCGGGTACGAGAAGACCTCCGTCCGCGGGATCGCCAAGGCGGCCGGTGTGGACTCCGCGCTCGTCCACCACTACTTCGGCACCAAGGAGCAGGTGTTCGAGGCGGCCGTCGAGGTCGCCTTCGCGCCCGCCCTCATGGCCCGGGACAGCGTGCTCGACGGTCCGCTCGACGAGGTCGGCGAGAAGATGACCCGCATGATCCTCGGCCTGTGGGAGAACCCGGTGACCCGGACCCCGCTGCTCGCGATCGTCCGCTCCGCCGTGAACAACGAGACCGCCGCCGCCGTCTTCCGCCGCCTGGTCTCCACCCAGCTCCTGCGCCGGATCGCGGGCCAGCTGGACCTGCCGGACGCCGAACTGCGCGCCGAGCTGGCCGCCGCGCAGCTGGTGGGCATCGCGATGATCCGCTACGTGATCAAGGTGGAGCCGCTGGCGTCGGCGGACCCCGAGCAGATCGTCCGCCGGGTCGCCCCCGTCGTCCAGGGGCACCTCACCGGCCCCTGACGGCCGGACCGGCCCCGGGGCACCGCCGCGGACCGGTGCCGGCGCACTGAGACACCGGTCTCGCATATCGGACACCTCGTCCCGAACCCTGGATGACCGGCGTACGCTCGACGGAAGTCAGCATTCTCTGACTCCGGAACCCCCCGGCACCCGAGAAGGTCCTGAAGGAGCGAGCGACGATGCCCGAGCTGAGGTCCCGCACAGTCACCCACGGCCGCAACATGGCGGGCGCCCGCGCCCTCATGCGGGCCTCCGGTGTACCGGGCGCGGACATCGGCCGCAAGCCGATCATCGCCGTCGCCAACAGCTTCACGGAGTTCGTCCCCGGCCACACCCACCTCGCCCCGGTCGGCCGGATCGTCAGCGAGGCGGTCGTCGCGGCGGGCGGCATCCCGCGCGAGTTCAACACCATCGCCGTCGACGACGGCATCGCCATGGGCCACGGCGGCATGCTGTACTCCCTGCCCTCCCGGGACCTGATCGCGGACAGCGTCGAGTACATGGTCGAGGCCCACTGCGCCGACGCCCTGATCTGCATCTCCAACTGCGACAAGATCACCCCGGGCATGCTCAACGCGGCCCTGCGCCTGAACATCCCCACGGTCTTCGTCTCCGGCGGCCCGATGGAGTCCGGCCGGGCCACGCTCGTCGACGGCACGGTCCGCACGCTCGACCTGGTCGACGCGATGTCGGAAGCGGTCAACGACAAGATCTCCGACGAGGACATCCTCCGCATCGAGGAGAACGCCTGCCCCACCTGCGGTTCCTGTTCGGGCATGTTCACCGCCAACTCGATGAACTGCCTGACCGAGGCCATCGGCCTGTCCCTGCCGGGCAACGGCTCGGTCCTCGCCACCCACACCGCCCGCAAGGACCTGTACGTCCGCGCGGCCGAGACGGTCCTGGACCTCACCCGCCGCTACTACGAGCAGGACGACGACTCGGTCCTGCCCCGCAGCATCGCCACCCCCGCGGCCTTCGAGAACGCCATGGCGCTCGACATCGCGATGGGCGGCTCCACCAACACGATCCTGCACCTGCTGGCCGCCGCCCAGGAGGCGGAGGTCGCCTACGGCCTCACCGAGATGGACGCCCTCTCGCGCCGCGTCCCCTGCCTGGCGAAGGTCGCGCCCAACGTCGCGGGGGACCGCACGTACTACATGGAGGACGTGCACCGGGCGGGTGGCATCCCGGCCCTCCTCGGCGAACTGCACCGCGCGGGCCTGCTCAACGAGGACGTCCACTCCGTCCACAGCCCGTCCCTGGCCGACTGGCTGAAGACCTGGGACGTCCGTGCCGGTTCCCCGTCCGCCGAGGCCGTGGAACTCTGGCACGCGGCCCCCGGCTGCAAGCGCTCCGCCGAGGCCTTCTCCCAGTCCGAGCGCTGGGACTCCCTGGACGTGGACGCCGAGGGCGGCTGCATCCGCTCCGTCGAGCACGCCTACTCCAAGGACGGCGGCCTCGCCGTCCTGCGCGGCAACCTCGCCGTGGACGGCTGCGTCGTCAAGACGGCCGGCGTCGACGAGTCCATCTGGACCTTCGAGGGCCCGGCGGTCGTCTGCGAGTCGCAGGAGGAGGCCGTCCAGAAGATCCTCACCCAGCAGGTCGAGGAGGGCGACGTCGTCGTCATCCGCTACGAGGGCCCCAAGGGCGGCCCCGGCATGCAGGAGATGCTCTACCCGACCTCGTACCTCAAGGGCCGCGGCCTCGGGAAGACCTGCGCGCTGATCACCGACGGCCGCTTCTCGGGCGGCACCTCCGGCCTGTCCATCGGCCACGCCTCCCCGGAGGCCGCCTCGGGCGGCACGATCGCCCTGGTCGAGGACGGCGACCGGATCCGCATCGACATCCCCGCCCGCTCGATCGAGCTGCTCGTGGACGACGCCGAGCTGGCCCGCCGCGAGCAGGCGCTGAACGGCACGTACGCCCCGAAGAACCGCGACCGCAAGGTCTCGGCGGCGCTGAAGGCGTACGCGGCGATGGCCACCAGCGCCGACAAGGGCGCCGTCCGCGACGTGAGCAAGCTGGGCTGACCGTCACCGGGCCCGCCAGGGGCCCGGCGAGCGAGCCGACCGCCACAGGGCCGCTTCCGCACACCGCGGGAGCGGCCCTTCGGTCAGGTCACCAGGCGGCCGGGTCGCTCCCCGGTACACCGAACACAGTCCCGTCGGGTGCGCCGGCGTAGACGTGACCGCCCGCGAGCACCGGCTCGGGCAGTGCGGCGGGGACCCGGTCGGAGTCGTCGCCGAGCCGCGGCCGGGTCTGCCCGAGCAGCTTCCCGGTGCGGGCGTCGACGCCCAGCAGCCGCCCGTCGGGCGCCGTCACGTACACATGGCGTCCGTCGGCGACGGGCCGGGAGCCCCGGCTCACCCCCGTCTCCAGCCGCCACAGCTCCTTCCCCGCCGCCATGTCGACGGCCACCAGGGAACCGCCCCCGCCCATCAGGTACACGGTGTCCCCGTGCACCCCGGCCTCCGCCTGCCCGACCGGCACGGTCAGCGTCACCCGGCGGCTGTTCTTGTCCGCGCTGCCGGGCGTGTAGCGGACCACGCCCGTCGCGTCGCCGTCGACCGCGCCCCCGACGAGCAGGTACACCGACCCGTCCGCGGCGCCCACGGGCGTCAGCGAGCCGGCGAGCTCCGCGTCCCACCGCACGTCACCCGTCGCCGGATCCACCGCGGTGATCCGGGTCCCGCGCCCGTCCGCGGACGGGCTCGTCGCGTACGCCGACGGCTCGTCGGCCTCTCCCGCGAACGACGAGAAGTACGGGACGGCCTGTCCCGGCACACGGCGTGACCACGCGGTGCGGCCCGTGGCACCGTCCACGCCCGTCACCGTCCCGTCGGCGCGGGTCAGCAGGAGCATGTCCCCGGCCGCCCGCACCCCCTCGTACGCGGGAGCGTCCCGGTGCCACGCCCGCCGGCCGGTGGCCGGGTCCAGCGCCTCCAGGTCACCGATGCGGTCGAGGGAGGGGTGGACGAGCCCGCCCGCCACTGCCGGGGGTTCACTGCGGGGCGTCCGGGGCAGGTCGTGCCGCCACAGGGTGCGGCCGTCGGCCGGGTCCAGGGCCACGACCCGTCCGCGCAGCGCGCACAGCAGCCGCTCCTGCCGGTACGAGCACTGCGGCATGCCGCCGCGCCGGACGGGCGCCGTCTCCCACGCCCCGAAGCCGGCCGGCGTGCTCTGCGCTGCGGTGGTCCGGCGGGCCGGCTGCGTGTCGTCGCCGGTCAGCTGAGCCGCCGTCAGGCCGCCGAGCACGGTGAGGCAGAGCGCCCC
>NZ_JAAGMD010000877.1 GCF_010548465.1 Streptomyces sp. SID14436
CTGGCCTTGGTGGCCGCGGCGGCCGCGGCGGCCGCGGCGGTGCCGCTGTGGTCGCGGTCAGCGTCCCGGCCGGGGGCGCCTGCGGGTCAGGCGGTCGCCGAGCGGCGACCGAGTCTTCCCGCGGGGCGCAGCAGCAGCGACACGGAGGCCACGGAGACGATCACCGCCCCGATGAGGACGGCCGGCAGGCCCCCCGCGTCCAGCGCGCTGTGTGTCACGAAGGCACCGAACAGGGCCCCGGCCACACCCGTGGGGACGACCATCGCGGGGGAGGGGAGACGGTGCGGCAGACGGCGCGTGGCCGCCCAGGCGAGTGCGAGGCCGAGGATCGCGGAGCTGATCGCTTCCAAGAGCATGTCGGGGGTCCCTCCCACATGGCCGGCCTGCGCAAATCGGTCAAGCCCGTCTTACCCCTGACCTGCGGAATCCAATCCTCGCCTCCGCATGGCCGTCATGGCCGTCACCCGCGGCAGACGGAAGGGCCCGGTGGTCAGGAGACCACCGGGCCCTTCCGTTCGTCCGTCCGCCCTCGGGCGCCCTGCCGGGCGTCCCGCCGGGACCTCGGGCTACAGCGCGCCGAAGCCCACCTTGCGCGGGGTCGGCTCACCGATCTCGACATACGCGAGGCGGTCCGCCGGAACCAGCACCTTGCGACCGTGCTCGTCCGTCAGGCTCAGCAGCTGGGCCTTCCCTGCCAGGGCCTCGCCCACCACGCGCTCGACCTCCTCGGCGCTCTGACCGCTCTCCAGAACGATCTCGCGGGGCGCGTGCTGCACGCCGATCTTGACCTCCACGGCTATGTCCCTCCGACGGTCAGTGAAATGCGCGACCTATCCGCGCCGTACCAGCACACATTAGCCCGGTGAGGGGACGTACACGCTGCGCCCGGCCACGCCAGGAGCGAACATCCGACGGGAACAAACGACCGCCGTCGCCCCCTCAGTGCTGCTGCTCGCTGCCGTGCAGGGGGAATCCCGCGATGCCCCGCCAGGCCAGCGAGGTCAGCAGCTGCACCGCCTGGTCGCGCGGCACACTGCGGTCGCTGTGCAGCCAGGAGCGTGCCACCACCTGGGCCAGACCGCCGAGCCCCGAGGCGAGCAGCATCGACTCGTCCCGCGACAGCCCGGTGTCCTCGGCGATGACCTCGCAGATCGCCTCGGCGCACTCGTTGGTGACCTTGTCGACCCGCTCGCGCACGGCGGGCTCATTGGTCAGGTCCGACTCGAAGACGAGACGGAACGCGCCGCCGTCGTCCTCCACGTACGCGAAATAGGCGTCCATGGTCGCCCGCACGCGCTGCTTGTTGTCGGTCGTCGAGGCGAGAGCGCCCCGTACGGACTGGATCAGCGCCTCGCAGTGCTGGTCCAGCAGGGCCAGATACAGGTCCAGCTTGCCCGGGAAGTGCTGGTAGAGCACCGGCTTGCTGACCCCGGCCCGCTCGGCGATGTCGTCCATCGCGGCCGCGTGATAGCCCTGTGCGACGAAGACCTCCTGGGCAGCGCCCAGCAACTGGTTCCGTCGGGCCCGGCGCGGCAGGCGGGTGCCCCTCGGGCGTACCGCCTCTGTCTGCTCGATGGCTGTCACGCCGCCTCCCATTGTCGTCCACATGCGGTGTGAGCCGCGCCGCCATCGTACTTTTCGGTAACCGTGGTGTGCGCGGTGAGCGTGCAGAATTTCACGGACCGGACGGCGGTGAAAGTGCCGCGGACGGTTTCGGAGCAGGCCGGACCGGGCAGGATACGCCCTTTTCTCCGTACCCGCCGCACCGCTCGTGGTGACCGTTCGACGGCAGCCTCCTGGGAGACCTTGTCACCGGTAGTCGTCCTCGTCCAGGGATACGACCCTGGCCTGCTCCACGAGGTCCGCCTCGTTGGCCCGGGTGCGGTCGACCTCGGTGAGGGGGTCGTCCCGGTCCTCGTGGACGTCCGCCTGCTGGTCCGCCGCGTCGGCCCGCGGGGTCTCGACGTCCAGCGGCTCGTCGTCCGGGAGGTCCTCTTCGGTCACGAAGGTCTCGGGATCGGTGGGGTCTACGGCCATGGCTGGGCTCCCTTCCTACTCCTGCTACTCCTGCTACTCCTGCGAACGTCCCTGAGGAATACAGGGGGCCACGTGCGGGTGCCCTCTGTACGAGCCTAGGAGACACCCGATCCGGATGCCATGCGATCTGCGACCGGAACGTGACGCAGCGCGCACCCGCCCCGCGCGCGGATGCCCCGGCTCAACGGCCGGGGGCGGGCTCTGTGAGGGCGAACACATGATCTGCCGTGTGATCGTCTCGTAACATTGCCCGCATGTCTTCGCCCGAGCTGCCGTTCGTGCCGCCCACCGACGTGCTGTCCGAGGCGGCCGCCGTCAGGGTCGCCGAGGGCGAGCACGTCAGGTCCGTGGAACTGCCCGGTGTCACGCTCACCGTGCGCTCGCGCCGGCCCGCGCGCGAGGGCCTGCCTCCCGCCCTGTACGTGCACGGCCTCGGCGGCTCCTCGCAGAACTGGTCGGCCCTGATGCCGCTGCTGGACGACGTGGTCGGCAGCGAGGCCGTCGACCTGCCCGGCTTCGGCGACTCCCCGCCCCCGGACGACGGCAACTACTCCATCACCGCGCACGCACGCGCGGTGATCCGATACCTGGACAGCTCCGGCCGCGGCCCGGTGCACCTCTTCGGCAACTCGCTCGGCGGGGCGGTCACCACCCGGGTCGCCGCCGCCCGTCCCGACCTGGTGCGCACCCTCACCCTCGTGTCCCCGGCCCTGCCCGAGCTCCGCGTGCAGCGCACCGCCGTGCCCACCGGACTGCTCGCCGTGCCCGGGGTCGCGCAGCTGTTCACCCGCCTCACCCGCGAGTGGACCGCGGAGCAGCGGGTGCGGGGCGTGATGGCCCTCTGTTACGGCGACCCCGGACGCGTTTCGCCCGAGGGCTTCCGGCACGCGGTGCAGGAGATGGAGCGGCGGCAGCAGCTGCCGTACTTCTGGGACGCCATGGCGCGCTCCGCGCGGGGCCTGGTCAACGCGTACACCCTCGGCGGCCAGCACGGACTGTGGCGCCAGGCCGAGCGGGTGCTCGCGCCGACGCTCCTCATCTATGGCGGCCGGGACCAGCTCGTCGGCTTCCGCATGGCCCGGCGGGCGACCCGCGCGTTCCGCGACTCCCGGCTGGTGACGCTCCCGGACGCGGGGCACGTGGCGATGATGGAATACCCCGGGACGGTGGCTGCCGCTTTCCGTGAACTCCTCGCGGATGCAACGGATTCGGCAGTGGAGGGGGATACTGTGCAGCCGGGCGCGAAGCGCGCCCCGGGCTCGGCCGCCGGCACCCGCGCGGACGAGACCGCCGACGGCGGGGCGACCGCCGAGAACCTGAGGGGCTGAGGCGCGACGTGGGACGCCACAGCCGTCGTGGACCCGCACCGAAGGGCGACGCTCCCACCGGCCGGGACGGACGTCCCCTGCCGGGCGGCGCCGCCGGTGCCGGGCAGGACGGCCGAGCGCAGCCGCCGCTGCCGCCGCAGCAGCAGTGGCCGGGGCGGCCCGGGCAGCAGGGGCAGCCCTCGGGCGCCGTTCCCGGACCGAGCGCCCCGTACGGTTCCCCGGCCCACGACGCCCCCGCGTACGCGGCCCGGACCACGGGGCCCGAGCAGGGGTACGGACAGCACGGACAGCACGGCCAGCAGCAGGGGTACCGGCAGCACCAGGGCTACGGGGCACCCCAGGGGCACGGCGGCCCTGAGGGATTCGGGGCGCACGAGGGATTCGGGGCGAACCCGGCCCACGGTCCCGGTACGCACCAGGGACATACGGCCCACCACGGACACGGGGCGCCCACGCAGCACGGCCCTCCTGCCTACGGGACGCCGCCGCACGGCGTGCGGAGGTATCCGGACGGGACGCCTGCGCAGGGTGTGCCGCGTCTGCCGGATGGGACGCCTGCGGATGGCGTACCGCGTTACGCGGACGGGACGCCCGCACGGGGCGTGCCCCGGCTGCCGGATGGGACGCCCGCGCACGGGACCCCGCGTCTGCCGGACGGGACGCCCGCGCACGGGACCCCGCGCCTTCCCGACGGGACGCCTGCGCACGGCGTACCCCAGGTTCGGGGCGGGCACCCCGAGCAGCGGGACGCCGGGGGCGGCTGGGGTCAGTGGGGCAGCCCGGCGGGGTCGGGGCCGACCACGACCGGCTACGGCGCTCACACCGGCACCGCCGCACCGGTCCCGCGGCAGCGGCAGGCGCCCTCCGGCGCGGGTCCGCGGCAGGACTACCTGGCCGCCTTCGACGCTCACGACGACGTCTTCACACCGCGCACGCCTCCCGCCGGCAACCGCACGTCCACGGCGCCACGGCCGGGCCCGCGGGCCACGGATTTGCACGCCTCCGACGCCTACGCCGACCCGTACGCCTCGGTCACGGAGTGGGCCGACACCCCCGCCGGCACCCCGGCAGGCCGGGACGACGCACCGCCCACGGGTGAGCCCGCGCCGGCCAAGGGTGCCAAGGGGCGCGCGTTCACCGGGATCGCGGCGGCGGCCATCACCACCGTGCTCGCCGTCGTCGTGGCCGGGCAGGTCACCGACGACGGCGACGCCTCCGGCGCGCGGTCGCAGTCCGCGGCCGACGGGCAGCGCGACATCCGCGAACCGGCCTCGCGCGGGGACGACCGGGAGACGCCCGCCGGAGCTCCCGAGGCCCGGCCGCTGACCTACGAGGAGAAGATGGGCGCCACCTACGCGCTCAAGCCCGACCTCGCGGGGCCGGGGAAGTTCGACGCGATCCGCGGCATCGCCGAGGCACCGGGCAAGGGCCGGAAGATCACCTACCGGGTGGACGTGGAGCAGGGGCTCGATCTCGACGGCGAGCTGTTCGCCGAGGCGGTGCAGAAGACCCTCAACGACGAGCGCAGCTGGGCCCACAAGGGTGCCCGCACCTTCGAGCGCATCCATTCGGGCCGCCCCGACTTCGTCATCACCCTCGCCAGCCCCGGCACGACCGCGGAATGGTGCGCCAAGTCCGGTCTGGACACTACCGTCGACAACGTCTCCTGCGACTCCGCGGCCACCGAACGCGTCATGATCAACGCCTACCGGTGGGCCCAGGGCGCCGAGCCCTACGGGGACAAGATCCACGCCTACCGGCAGATGCTGATCAACCACGAGATCGGCCACCGCCTCGGCTACGGGCACGTCACCTGCGACAAGGACGGCGATCTCGCCCCGGTCATGCAGCAGCAGACCAAGTTCGTCGACCACGACGGAATCGACTGCCGGCCGAACCCCTGGCCCTACCCGAACGCCTGACACGCCGCCCGCCCCGGCACCACCCGATCATGTGACGAATCGTGTCCGGCTGATCTCTTAGCGCGACCAAACGCGCTCCGCACCCGAAAGTTACGACCGTTCACCCCTTCTGATGGTGCGACGGACAACCGTCCATCGCACCACCGCCTGGTCCGCATACGTTCGTCCCGCTGCGAGCCGTCGGGTCAACGGCGGCTCCTCATACGGGAGATCGGGGGTGCACTCGTGCGCATTGGACTGCTTACGGAAGGTGGCTTTCCGTATCTGGGCGGTGACGCCGGGCTCTGGTGCGACCGCCTGGTGCGCGGACTCGGCCAACACGAGTTCGACGTCTACGCGTTCAGCCGCAGTGAGGCCCAGGAGGACGCGGGCTGGGCCCCGCTGCCGCCGCAGGTCGCGCGGGTACGGACGGCACCGCTGTGGGCGGCCGAGGACGACGGGGTGGTGCACGGTCGCCGTGCACGCCGGCGCTTCATGGAGCACTACGGCGAACTGGCCGCCGTCCTGTGCGCCCCGGACCACGGCTCGTTCGACGCGCACGCCGTCGCACTCCCCGACGCGCACGCCGCCGGGGACGCCGACGAGGACCACCGTGGCGGCCGTGGCGGCACGCACCCGGGCGGAACCCCGGGGCCGCTGCCGGGGGCAGGCCGTGCCGCACCGGAGGCGGACCGTTTCGCCAACGCTCTGTACGGCCTCGCCGAACTCGCCCGCGACGAGGGCGGGCTGGTGTCCGCCCTCCGCTCCGAGCCGGCCGTGCGCGCCCTGGAACGCGCCTGTCGTGCGCCCGGCGCCGGACGGGCCGCGCGCGAGGCCCGCGTACCGGATCTGCTCGCCGTCGCCGCACACCTGGAACGCGCCCTGCGCCCCCTCTCGCTCGACTGGTACGGCCGGGACGGGCTCGGCGCCGTCGACCTGTGCCACGCGGCGTCCGGCGGCCCGGCCGCGCTGCCCGGACTCCTCGCCCACCACTTCTTCGGAGTCCCGCTGCTGGTCACCGAGTACGGCGTGCGGCTGCGGACGCACTACCTGACCCGCCCGGACGCCTCCCCGGCCGTGCGGTCGCTGCTCGCCGCCCTCCACGGGCGGCTCGCCGGCGAGACCTACCGCCGCGCCACCTTCGTCACCCCGGGCAACACCCACGCCCGCCGCTGGCAGGAGCGCTGCGGGGCCGACCGCGCCAAGCTGCGCACGGTGTACCCCGGCATGGACGCGGCGCCCTTCGCCGAGGTGGGCGAGTCGCCGGAGTGCGCCGACCCGCACACCCTGGTGTGGGCCGGCCGTATCGAACCGGCCAAGGACCTCGTCTCCCTGCTGCACGCCTTCGCCGACGTCCGCAAGGCGGAGCCCCGGACCCGCCTGCGCGTCGTCGGCGCCCCGGCGGACGCGGAGGGCACGGCCTACCTGGCGCACTGCCGGGCCCTGGCCGCCCACCTGTTCCCCGACGAGGCCGACGGGCCGCACGCCGTGGGCGACAACCCCGTCTCCTTCGAGGAGATCGGCGGGCCCGACCTGCCCACCCCGGCCGACGCCTACGCCGCCGGCGCCGTCACCGTGCTGTCCAGCGTCGTCGAGGGCTTCCCCGTCGGTCTCGTCGAGGCGATGTTCAGCGGACGGGCGACGGTCTCCACGGACGTCGGCGCCGTCGTGGAGGTCATCGGCGGCACCGGACTCGTCGTACCGCCGCGCAATCCGCGGGCGCTCGCGGAGGCGTGCGTCTCCCTGCTGCGCGACCCCGCGCGCCGTGAACGCCTCGGGGCCGCCGCACGCGCCCGGGCGCTGGAGCTGTTCACGGTCGAGCAGAACATCGCCGCCTTCAACGGCCTGTACCTGGAGACCGTCGCCCGCACGCCCCTCCGCCGGCCCAGCCTCGACGACACCGGCGGCCTCCTGCCGTTCGCCGTCCCGGCCGAGGCGCACGTCCCCGGGAACTGGACGGCAGGCCGCGCCACGCCGACGTGGGCCCGTCCCGCCGCCGCCCGCGCGACCGCGACGGAGGCCGTCCGATGAGCGGCCTGCGAGACCTCAGGAAACCCGGTGACCCGGGAGAGCCGCAGGAGGCCGACGGCCTCGGCGGCGCCTACGCCTCCCGCACCGCCGACGACGGCGCCGGCGGGCCCGGCGATGCAGGTGGCTCCGGCCGTACCGGCGGGCCCGGTGGCACAGGTGGTCCCGGCGCGGGCAGCGGGCAGCGGGTGTCCCCGCGGGCCACCGCCGGGCCGCGCGGCGCCGCCGACCCCGTGAAGGCCCTCCTGCACCGCCACCGCGAGCTCTGCGAACGCGCCGTGGACCCGCTGGAGATCGCCGCCGGCCTGGAGGCCCACGGCATCACCGACCGGACCGCCGCCCGCTTCCGGCACCGCGACGTCTTCTCCCTCGCCGAGGAACTCTTCGCCCGCGTGCCCCGCGACGGCGACACCGCCCGCCCCGCCACCACCGCACCCCTGAAGGCGCGGGCCGACTGGATCGTCCTCACGCTGCTCCCCGGCGCCCTGTGCCTCGCCTCGGTGCTCGCCCTGCGCCACACCCACGGCCAGACCCGGCTCCTCACGGCCGCCGTCGGCATCATCGCCCTCGCCTCGGCCGTCCGGGCCGCCCTGCGCCGCGGCCCGCTGAGCAGGGCCGACCGCACCCCGGCCCCCGGCATGACCGGCTGGACCTGGTGGCTCGTCGGCTACGCCCTGCTGGGCGACGGGCTCCTCCAGGTCGCCATCACCGGCGGCCCCGACGGCCCGCCCGCCCCCGACGGGGACTGGCCGCTCGCCGCGGCCCCCGTGCTCGCCCTCGCGCTGGCCTGTGCCCCCGCCGCCTGGACCACCCACCTCTTCACCCGCGGGGCCCGCCGCAAACTCACCGCGAGCCGCGGACTGGAGGACTTCGCCGCCTCCGTGCGCCCCCTGCTGCTCGCCACCGTCACCCTGTTCCTCTGCGCCCTGGCGGGCCTCCTCACCCTGTGTGCCACGGCCCTCGACGAGCCCCTCGCCGTCTCCGGCGCCCTCGCCACGGGGGCCCTGCTCCACCTGGCCCGGCTCCTCACCGTCCACGGCTTCACCCACGGCCCGAGGATGCTGCTCGCGTGCGCGGCGACCGCCCAGGCACTCGCCCTGACGACCGTCTTCGCCGCCCGCCTCCCCGGCCTCACCCCGCTGTCCACCCCGGTGGAAACCCTGGTCACGGCCTGGCACCCGGCCGCCGTGCCCACCCTCAGCTGCGGCGTCGCGGCCCTGGTCCTGCTGGTCCACGCCACCCGCCGCCTCACCCGGGCCTCCGCCCACTCCCACCCGGAGCGGGCGCGATGACCGGCCCGGCCGCCCCACCGGC
>NZ_JAAGMD010000894.1 GCF_010548465.1 Streptomyces sp. SID14436
CGCCGCGTCGGGTGGCACCCCCTCCGCCGAGCCCCGCCCGGCCCTCGTCCCGCCCGGCCCCTCGTTCCGCCCGGCCGCCCGCCCCTGCGGCCGCCGGACCGTCCGCCCGTCGCGTGCGGGACAATGGACGTCCGGAGGTCGTCCGCCGCACGGCGGCCGGGTGACCTCGGCAGTTCTCCCGCCCGCCGTGGTGCGCGGCCCGAGCGTCGAACGACGTCGCGGACCCCGGCGCCCACGACGGGACGGGGACCGATCGGGACTGGGGACATGGGACGAGTCACGGAACGACGCAAGGTGCTCCGCATCCGGGACGGGGCGGTGTCCAGCCGGCCGGACACGCTCGTCGCCGAGGAACCCCTGGAGATCCGGCTGAACGGGCGGCCGCTGGCGATCACCATGCGCACCCCCGGCGACGACTTCGCGCTCGCGGCCGGATTCCTGGTGAGCGAGGGCGTCCTCGCCGCGGCCTCCGACCTGCGCAACATCGTCTACTGCGCGGGCGCCACCGCGGACGGCGTCAACACCTACAACGTGGTGGACGTGCAGACCGCCCCCGGACTTCCGGTCCCGGAGATCACCCTCGAACGCAACGTGTACACCACCTCGTCCTGCGGGCTGTGCGGCAAGGCGAGCCTGGACGCCGTGCGCACCACGACCCGCTGGCCCATAGC
Organism: Streptomyces sp. SID14436; assembly: GCF_010548465.1. Classification (GTDB taxonomy): domain Bacteria; phylum Actinomycetota; class Actinomycetes; order Streptomycetales; family Streptomycetaceae; genus Streptomyces. The sequence goes on from NZ_JAAGMD010000894.1 coordinate 672, forward strand.
CGACACTCCCCCGCTGCGGATGACGCCCGGCCTGCTGGCGGAGCTGCCCGAGCGGCTGCGCGCCGCCCAGCGCGTCTTCGACCGGACGGGCGGCCTGCACGCGGCGGCCCTGTTCGAGGAGAGCGGTGAGCTGCTGGACGTGCGGGAGGACGTCGGCCGGCACAACGCGGTCGACAAGGTGATCGGCCGCGCCCTCCAGCAGGGCGGACTCCCCCTGTCCCGGGCCGTGCTGCTGGTGTCCGGACGCGCCTCCTTCGAGCTGGCGCAGAAGGCGGTGATGGCGGGCATCCCGATGCTGGCGGCGGTGTCCGCGCCGTCGTCCCTCGCGGTGGACCTGGCCGCGGAGACGGGGCTGACGCTGGTGGGCTTCCTGCGCGGTGGTTCCATGAACGTGTACGCGGGCGAGGACCGGGTCGTCCTGCGGGAAACGGCCGCCCGCGGCTGACGGCGCCCCGCCTCCCCGGGGGCGGCGGAACCGCCGGGGCGCCATGGACCCGGGCACCACGGGCCACTAACGTCGCGAGGCGTGCCCGACGACTCTGCACGAGCACGACGGCGGACGGGGACCGGGATCGGCGTGGTGCTGGCCCTGGTGCTCGGCGCCGTGCTGCTCTCCGGGGACCCGGACGGCGGTCCGCCGGACGACGGCGGCTGCGCGCCGCGGACGGTCGCCTCGTGGGCGGCCGACGACGCCCTGACCGCCGAGTTCGCCCGCTACGGCGACGACGCCGCCCGCACCGACGACTGGACGGGCGGTGACGGCACCCACTCGGTGCGGCTGCCGGACGGCCGGCTGCTGTGGCTGTTCTCCGACACCTTCCTCGGCCGGGTGAACGGCCCGCCCAACCCGGTCGGCGAGTCCTCCGCCTGGCGGGAGCCCACCGCGCCGATGGTCCGCAACTCCGCCGTGCTGATGCGCGACGGCCGCCTGGAACGCACCCTGCCCGCCCCGCTGTTCGCGGATCCAGACCCCGGCCGGTGGCGCTGGCCGGTCGCCGCCCGGGTGGAGCCGCGCTCCCCCGGCTCCGCCGAGAAGGTCGTGCGGGTGCTGCTGTGGGTGCGCCGGACGGGGCCGTCCCCGTGGATCTACGGGGTGCCCGCCGCCACCGAGGTGGCCACGCTCTCCCTGCCCGGCCTGCGCCTGGAGTCGGTCACCACGGTCCACGACCAGCAGCAGGTCGCCGACCCGTCGCGCCGGGTGCTGTTCGGCACCACCCTGACCGAGGAGGACGGCTGGACCTACGTCTTCGGCGGGGACGACGGCCGTGCGGTGTCCCGGCCGGTCTCGCGGGCGTACGTGGCGCGGGTGCCGGAGGGCGGCCTGGGCGATCCGGCGGCCTGGGAGTTCTGGAACGGCTCCGAGTGGCTGACCCGGGCCGAGCCGCGCCCGGTCCTCGGAGACGGACGGCGCGCCGGGGTGGGCAGCGCCTTCTCGGTGGTGCGCGAGGACGGCACGTACGTGCTGTTCACGATGGCGGCGGGCGCCAAGGGGCTCACCACGATCGCGTCGTACTGGGCGTGCTCGCCGGCCGGGCCGTGGCACGGGCCGGCGGAGGAGTTCACCCCCGGGCTGCCGCAGCAGGGCACCGCCGCATACAACCCGCAGACGCATCCCGAGCTGAGCCGGGACGGGCGTCTGGTGCTCAGCTACGACGTCAACTGGATGGAGACGGCCGGTGCCGCGGTGATGCTCAGCCGGAACGTGTCCCTGTACCGGCCCCGGTTCGTGACGGTCCGGCTCGGCCCGGTGACGTGACACCGTCGTCGGCGTCGGCGTCGGGCGCTTCGGCCGGGTCGCGGGAGCGTCGCCCGGCGATCACCGCACAGACCATCAGCTGCAGCTGGTGGAACAGCATCAGCGGCAGCAGCGCCAGAGACGCCTGCGCGCCGAACAGGACGCCGGCCATGGGCAGTCCGGCGGCCAGCGACTTCTTGGACCCGGCGAACTGAACGGCGATCCGGTCCGCGCGGCCGAAGCCCAGCGCCCGGGCGCCGTACCAGGTCGTCAGGAGCATGACGGCGAGCAGCACGGCCTCGACGGCGAGCAGGGCGCCGAGCCGGGCGGGGCTCACCTGCTGCCAGGTGCCCTGCACCGTGCCCGCGCCGAACGCGGTGTACACGACGAGGAGGATCGAACCGCGGTCCACCAGGCCGAGGACCCGGCGGCGGCGGACGACGAACGCGCCGATCCAGCGGCGCAGCAGCTGCCCGGCGAGGAACGGCGCGAGCAGTTGCAGCACGATCCGCAGGACGGAGTCGCCGGAGAAGGCGCCGGTGCCGCCGAGGAGGGCCGCCGCGAGCAGCGGGGTGAGGACGATGCCGGCGAGGGAGGAGAAGGAGCCGGCGCAGATCGCGGCGGGCACGTTGCCGCGGGCCATGGAGGTGAAGGCGATGGAGGACTGGATGGTGGACGGGACCAGGGTGAGGAAGAGCAGCCCCTGGTACAGGGGGTCGGTGAGGACCGTGGGGACGAGTGCGCCGGCGGCCAGGCCGAGCAGGGGGAAGAGGACGAAGGTACAGGCCAGCACGGTGAGATGGAGCCGCCAGTGGCGGAGTCCGTCCAGTGCCTCGCGGGTGGGCAGGCGGGCGCCGTAGAGGAAGAAGAGGGCCGCGATGGCTGCCGTGGAGGCGCCGGAGGCGAGGTCCGCGGCGGTGCCCCGCGCCGGGAGGAGCAGGGCGAGCCCCACGGTGGCGAGCAGGAGCAGGAGGTACGGGTCGAGCTGCATCCGGCTCGGCCGGCGCAGGCGTGTCAACGGTGCTCCCGTGCTCGTGCGGTCGGTGCCCGGTGCGGTCGGGCGGGCTCGGGGAGGGGGGGTTCCGTCCCGCAGGGCCCCTCGTCCCATCGTGCGTCAGCGGCCGGTGATCGGGAACGCCGCACACCGCTCTGACTGTCATCGCGATTCGCGATAACCTGCTCCCGTGTACGAGCCGGGGCACCTCAGGACGTTCCTGTCGGTGGCGCAGACGCTGAGCTTCACGCAGGCCGCGCGCCGGCTGGGGCTGCGTCAGTCGACGGTCAGCCAGCACGTGCGGCGGCTGGAGGAGGCCACCGGCCGGCCGCTGTTCACCCGGGACACCCACGCGGTGGAGCTGACGGAGGACGGCGAGGCGATGCTCGGCTTCGCCCGGCGCATCCTCGACGTGCAGGAGCAGGCGGCGCGGCACTTCGCGGGCACCCGGGTGCGGGGGCGGCTGCGGTTCGGGGCGTCGGAGGACTTCGTGCTGACCAGGCTGCCGGAGATCCTGGAGCGGTTCCGGCACGAGCACCCCGAGGTGGACCTGGAGCTGACGGTCGAGCTGTCGGGCACGCTGCACGCGCAGCTGGCCGCCGGCCGGCTGGACCTGGTGCTGGCCAAGCGCCGGCCGCAGGATCCGAGCGGTGAACTGGTGTGGCGCGACGAGCTGGTGTGGGTCGGGGCGCCGGGGGTGCGGGTGGATCCGGACCGGCCGGTGCCGTTGATCGTGTACCCGCCGCCGGGCATCACGCGGGCGCTCGCCCTGCGGGCGCTGGAGCGGCAGGGCCGGGAGTGGCGGATCGTGTGCCAGAGCGGCAGCCTCAACGGACTGGTCGCCGCCGCCCGGGCCGGGCTGGGTGTGATGGTGCACTCGCGGGGACTGGTCCCGCCGGGGCTGGTGCGGCTGCCGGACCGGGCCGGGCTGCCGGAGCCGGGGCGGGTGGACTTCGTGGTGGTCCGCGGGGACCGGCGGCCGTCCGCGGAGGGTGCGGCGCAGGCGCTGGCGGCGGCGATCCTGGCGGGCGGGGACCGGCTGCACCGGG
>NZ_JAAGMD010000137.1 GCF_010548465.1 Streptomyces sp. SID14436
GCCGGGCCTGCCCGTCCGCCTCCTCCACGGCCCGGCCGCGCAGGTCGCGCACGGCGGAACCGGCTTGCCGGCGCGCCTCACCGGCCACGGTCCGCGCCTGTTCCGCCGCGGTGCCCGCGACCTGGCCGGCGGCCTGTTTGGCCTGACCGGCCGTCGCGGAGGCCTCCGCCCTGACCTTCTCCCGGGTGTCCCTGGTCCCGGTCCCGGTCCCGGTGTCTACGGACTCACTCATCGGCGCATTCCCCTCATCGGATGTCCTGCGTGAGGTCCCGTGTCCCGGACGCCCCGGCACCGTGCCGGAAGCGTGCCCCGGGCATCCCACGTGACCGTCCGTCCCCGCACGGGTGGCCGGTTGGGGTGGTTTGACACCCTTTGTGAGGAAATGCCGAGAGGGAAATGCGGGGAGGGATGGGAGGGATGGGAGGGCAGGGTCGGGAGGGGGTGCTGCCAGTGATGTCGCCGGGTGATGCCCGCAGGTGATGTCGCCGTCCTCTCCAGCGGCGCGTCACGGCCCGCCGGCCGCCGGACACCGGACGCCCGACGCCCGCCGTTCGGCCTGTCGGCGGTCACCGGCGGCCCGGCCGACGCGGCCCGCCGTGGCGGCCCGTAGCAGCCTTGGCGCACCGTCGCAGACCGTGACGGGCCGTGGGTGGGGGTGTCGGGCCCCCGGGGGGCCCGACCGGCCCGGCCTAGCCCTCCGCCTGCTGTGTCAGCAGCTTGTGCAGCGGCTCCGTCGCCCGGCGCCGGTACTCCTGGACCGCCCAGCCGTTGCCGTCCGGGTCCTTGAAGTACATGAACGTCGCGCCGTCGTCCGGGGCGTACTCCTGGGGCTCGCTGACCTCCAGCCCCCGCGCGGTCAGTTCGGCGTGGGCCGCCTTGATGTCGGCGACGCAGAGCTGCAGCCCCTGGTAGGAACCGGGGGCCGGGGTGGGGCCGGGCGTCGACTCCCAGAGCGTGTCACCCAGGGCGATCGAGCACCCGGAGCCGGGTGGTGTCAGCTGGACGATGCGCATGCCGGGCATGACCTCCTGGTCGATGTCGACGTGGAAGCCGACCTTGTCCCGGTAGAAGTCCCTGGCCCGGTCGATGTCGCTCACGGGCAGCGGGATCACTTCGAGGGTGAAGTCCATGGAAACGTGGCTCCTTCGTGGAGAACGGCGTGGGACGGACGTTTCCTCCTCACCGAATCGGAAATCGGGGCCCGCCGCCACCGAAACGCCGCACCGCGTCCGCAGTCCGCGGGAACCGGACGGCGCCCCGGGCCGCGTGCCCCTCCTGCGGATAGGCTCGTGGCCGTACGACACGTTTCCGAGGCACGAGGGAGGCCGGGGATGACGTCGGCGCCGGGGCGCAGGAGCAGTATCTTCACGCGGCTGCTGCGGCACGGCTTCACGGACCCCTCCGCCGCCGAGCGCCTGCTGGACGGCCCCGAACTGACCGCCCTGCGCGACGACCCGGTCCTGCTCGACGCGCTCGGCGCCACCGCCGACCCCGACCTCGCGCTGCTCGGGCTGGTGCGGCTGCTGGAGGCGCAGCCGGACCCCACCGCGCGCCAGGAACTCCTCGACACGGTGATCGCGGCCAAGCCGCTGCGGGACCGGCTGCTCGGCGTGCTCGGTGCCTCCGGCGCCCTCGCCGACCACCTGGCCCGGCACCCCAGCGACTGGCAGGCCCTGGTCACCTACGAACCCCGGGACCTGCACCCCGGCGTCGAGGAGTTCGAGAGCGGTCTCGCCGACGTCACCGACACGGTGTCCCTGCGGGTCGCCTACCGGCGCTGCCTGCTCTCCATCGCCGCCCGCGACGTCTGCGGGACCATCGACGTCGCCGAGACCGCCGCCGAGCTCGCCGACCTCGCCACCGCCACCCTGCGCGCCGCCCTCCGGCTGGCCCGGGACGCCGCACCCGAGGACGCCGCCCTGTGCCGGCTCGCGGTGATCGCGCTCGGCAAGTGCGGGGGACACGAGCTGAACTACGTCTCGGACGTCGACGTCGTCTTCGTCGGCGAGGCCGTGGAGGGCGCCGACGAGGACAAGGCGCTGCGGGCCGCGACCCGGCTCGCCTCGCACATGATGCGGATCTGCTCGGAGAGCACCGTCGAGGGCACCATCTGGCCCGTCGACGCCAACCTGCGGCCCGAGGGCCGCAACGGCCCCCTCGTGCGCACCCTCGCCTCCCACCTCGCCTACTACCAGCGCTGGGCCAAGACCTGGGAGTTCCAGGCGCTCCTCAAGGCCCGCCCGGTGGCCGGCGACCTCGGCCTGGGCGACGAGTACGTGACCGCGCTCCAGCCCCTGGTGTGGCAGGCGGCGGAGCGGGAGAACTTCGTCGCCGACGTGCAGAAGATGCGCCGCCGGGTGGTGGAGAACATCCCCGTCGCCGAGGTCGACCGCCAGCTCAAACTGGGGCCCGGCGGTCTGCGGGACGTCGAGTTCGCCGTGCAGCTGCTCCAGCTGGTGCACGGCCGCACCGACGCCTCCCTGCGCAGCGGCACCACCCTCGACGCGCTCAAGGCGCTCGCCGCCGGCGGGTACGTGGGCCGCGCGGACGCCTCCCAGCTCGACGACGCGTACCGCTTCCTGCGCTCCATGGAACACCGCATCCAGCTGCACCGGCTGCGCCGCACCCACCTGGTCCCCGACGACGAGACCGACCTGCGCCGCCTCGGCCGCTCCCTCGGCCTGCGCACCGACCCGGTCGCGAGCCTGACCCGGGAGTGGAAGCGGCACGCCGCGGTGGTGCGGCGGCTGCACGAGAAGCTGTTCTACCGGCCGCTGCTCGACGCGGTCGCCCAGCTCGCGCCCGGTGAGGCCCGGCTCAGCGCGGAGGCGGCCCGCGAACGCCTGGTCGCCCTCGGCTACGCCGACCCGGCCGCCGCCCTGCGGCACCTGGAGGCGCTCGCCAGCGGTGTCACCCGCAAGGCGGCCATCCAGCGCACGCTGCTGCCCGTCCTTCTCGGCTGGTTCGCCGACTCCGCCGACCCGGACGCCGGACTGCTCAACTTCCGCAACGTCTCCGACGCGCTCGGCAAGACGCCCTGGTACCTGCGGCTGCTGCGCGACGAGGGCGCGGCCGCCGAGAACCTGGCCCGGGTGCTGTCCGCCGGGCGGCTCGCCCCCGACCTGCTGATGCGCGCCCCCGAGGCGGTGGCGCTGCTCGGCGACGGGGCGGGGCTCCGGCCGCGTTCCCGCGCCCACCTGGAGCAGGAGATCTTCGCCGCCGTCCGCCGCGCCGACAACGCCGCCCAGGGCGTAACCGCCGCCCGCGGCGTCCGCCGCAGGGAGCTGTTCCGCACGGCCGCCGCCGACATCGTCGGCTCCTACGGCACCGAGTCGCAGCCCGCCGAGGCCGACCAGGGGGCGCTCGTCGACCTGGTCGGCGCCGCCGTGTCCGACCTGACGGCCGCCACCCTGGCGGGCACCCTCCGCGCCGTCGTCCGGGAGGGCTGGGGCGACGCGCTGCCCACCCGGTTCGCGATCATCGGCATGGGCCGCTTCGGCGGCCACGAGCTGGGCTACGGGTCCGACGCCGACGTGCTGTTCGTGCACGAGCCGCGCGAGGGCGTGGACGAGCACGAGGCCGCCAAGGCCGCCGCCAAGGTCGTCGCGGAGATGCGCCGCCTGCTCCAGCTGCCCAGCTCCGACCCGCCCCTGCTGGTCGACGCCGATCTCCGCCCGGAGGGCAAGTCCGGGCCGCTGGTGCGCACCCTCACCTCGTACGGGGCGTACTACCGCCGCTGGTCACTGGTGTGGGAGCGGCACGCGCTGCTGCGCGCCGAGCCGGTCGCCGGGGACGAGGACCTGGGCCGCCGCTTCATCGAACTGATCGACCCGCTGCGCTACCCGTCCGGCGGGCTGGACGAGGACGCGGTCCGTGAGATCCGCCGGCTGAAGGCCCGGATGGAGTCCGAACGGCTGCCGCGCGGCGCCGACCCCAAGCTGCACGCCAAGCTGGGGCCGGGCGGGCTCTCCGACGTGGAGTGGACCGTGCAGCTGATGCAGCTGCGGCACGCGGCGCGCGAACCCGGCCTGCGCACCACACGGACCCGGCAGGCGCTGGCGGCGGCCCGGGACGCCGGGCTGATCTCCGCCGACGACGCCGCCACCCTGGACGAGGCGTGGGTGCTGGCGACCCGGGTGCGCAACGCGGTCATGCTGGTCCGGGGGCGGGCCGGGGACACCTTCCCGACCGTTCCCCGGGAACTGGCGGCCGTCGGCCGCTACCTCGGCCACGGCCCCGGACACGCGGGCGACATGCTCGACGCGTACCGGCGCACGGCCCGCCGGGCACGGAGCGTCATGGAGCAGCTGTTCTACGACGGTGACTGAGGGTTCCGCCCGGACGGCGGTCACTGTCACCGTGAGTCCTGCTCGGACGGCGGTCACTGTCACCGGGGGCCACGCCCGGACGCCTGACGGAGGTCCCGCCCGGACAGGCGCGGCACGCGGTACCCCGGGCTACGGCGCGGGCCGTCCCGTGCCGGACAGGGCGTCGGCCCCGGCGCCGCCGTCAGCGGCCCCGGTCCTGGCACCGTCGTCCACGTCCGCATCTCCTTCCGTTTCCCCGGGAGAACCGGAAGCGGCACCGACACCCGCAGTGCCCTCGCCCCTGGCCGCCGTCACCACGCCCTCACCCCCGGCGACCCTCCGCTCGCCCTTGCCGCGTGCCGCCACCCGCCGGGGCAGCGCGTACGGGCCGCTGCCGTACCAGAGGCGGGCGACCGCGTAGCCGAAGGCCAGGCAGAGCACGCCGCCGACCGCGTCCAGCCAGAAGTGGTTGGCCGTGGCGACGATGACCACCAGGGTGAGCGCCGGGTACAGCAGCCCCAGGATCCGCACCCACGGCACGGACGCCAGGGCGAAGACGGTCAGGCCGCACCACACGGACCAGCCGATGTGCATCGACGGCATGGCGGCGTACTGGTTGGACATGTTCTTCAGGTTCCCGGAGGCCATCGAGCCCCAGGTCTGGTGCACCATCACGGTGTCGATGAAGTTGCCGCCGTTCATCAGGCGGGGCGGGGCGAGCGGGAACAGGTAGTAACCGACGAGGGCGACTCCCGTGGTCGCGAACAGCACCAGTCTGGTGGCCGCGTAGCGTCCCGGGTGACTGCGGTAGAGCCACACCAGGACACCCAGCGTCACCACGAAGTGCAGGGTGGCGTAGTAGTAGTTCATGCCGACGACCAGCCATGTCACCGAGTTCACGGCGTGGTTGACGGATTCCTCGACGGCGATGCCCAGTTGCTGCTGGACCTCCCAGATCCAGTCGGCGTTGCGCAGGGCCTGCGCCTTCTGCTCGGGGACGGCGTTGCGCACGAGGGAGTACGTCCAGTAACTCACCGCGATGAGCAGGATCTCGAACCAGAGCCGGGGCCGGCGGGGAGCACGAACGCGGCGCAGGAGCGCCCGCCCCGTCCGGTCACCGGCGGGACGGGGAGCGGCCGATGTCCGGCCGTTCGGCACAGTCACGGTCGTGTCACCCATAGGCACAGAGTCTGCCAGAAAAGGCCTCGCCCACAGATCATCCCCCGGTCCGGCAGGGCCCGCATGTTCTGCCGCGGTCCCGGGAGCGTCAACTTCTCCTGACGGCCCGTCCGGTCGGCGGCGCCGGGCGCAGTTTCCCTGCACGCCTCAGAGGTTGATGATCGTCGTCAGTACAGTGCTACAGCTGGGAGAGCCCCTTCTGCAGGTCCTCCGCGTTCATCACCGGGGTCATCTCGACCTCGGCGCCGAACTCGGTGAAGAACGGGTCACCGGCGGCCGGGATCTGCGAGCTGTCCGCCAGGTCGAGCACGAGCAGACAGGTCCGCCGGCCACCGAGAGGCCCGAAGTACGCGGCCTCGGGCTGCAGCCGCTGCAGGGTCTCCTTCACCAGCTCGGGCATCCTCCCGCTGCGGACGACCTCGTTCGCCTTCTCCGTGTCCAGCGTCGCCTTGAGCATCACGCGCATCGCAGCCACCCTCTTCCGGTCGACGCACGCTGAGGTACCTCCCCAGGCTATGCCCGGGTACCGGCGCCCGCGCGGGCACCGGCGCAGCGTGGATCGGGCCGGTCAGGGCCTCTCGTGCGGCCGGTTGCGGTCCCCGGGGGCCGACGCGGTCGAGCCGCGCACCACCAGTTCCGGCATGAACACGAACTCGCTGTGCGGGGCCGGGGTTCCGCCGACCTCCTCCAGCAGTGTGCGCACCGCGGCCTGGCCCATGGCCGGGACCGGCTTGCGGACGGTGGTCAGCGGCGGGTCGGTGAAGGCGATCAGCGGGGAGTCGTCGAAGCCGACCACCGAGATGTCCTTCGGCACGTCCAGACCGCGCTGCCGGGCCGCCCGTATGGCGCCCAGCGCCATCATGTCGCTGGCGCACACGACGGCCGTGCAGTCCCGGTCCATGAGCGCCGCGGCGGCGGCCTGCCCGCCCTCCAGCGTGTACAGCGAGTGCTGGATCAGTTCCGTCCGCACGGTCTCGGCGTCGAGGCCGAGCTGCTCCTGCACGATGTGCACGAACCCCTCGATCTTGCGCTGCACCGGCACGAACCGCTTCGGTCCGAGCGCCAGGCCGATCCGGGTGTGGCCGAGGGAGACGAGGTGGGTGACGGCGAGCGCCATCGCGGCGCGGTCGTCGGGGGAGATGAACGGCGCCTGCACTTTCGGCGAGAAACCGTCGACCAGCACGAACGGCACGCCCTGGGCGCGCAGTCGGTCGTAGCGCTGGGTGTCGGCGGTGGTGTCCGCGTGGAGGCCGGAGACGTAGATGATGCCGGCCACGCCGCGGTCCACGAGCATCTCGGTCAGCTCGTCCTCCGTCGACCCGCCGGGGGTCTGGGTGGCGAGCACCGGGGTGTAGCCCTGCCGGGTCAGCGCCTGGCCGATGACCTGCGCCAGGGCCGGGAATATGGGGTTCTCCAGCTCCGGGGTGATCAGGCCGACCAGGCCCTCGCTGCGCTGCCGCAGCCGCACCGGCCGCTCGTAGCCGAGCACGTCGAGGGCGGCGAGCACGGACTGGCGCGTGGTGGCGGCGACCCCCGGCTTGCCGTTGAGTACGCGGCTGACGGTCGCCTCGCTCACCCCCGCCTGGGCAGCGATGTCGGCAAGACGTGTGGTCACAGCACCGGACTGTATCGGCCGTACGTCCCCCTGCCCACCGATCGGACGCCTGGCGCGTGCCGTGGAACGGCCCGCTGTGGGCTGCTGGGTCATCGCGGTCCCTCACCTCGTGGTCGGCGTCCTCGCAACGGATGATTCCCGCGGCGGCAACGGATGGCAAGTGCTTGCAGAGTCTTGCACAACTGTCCGATCCCCTGCCGTACGGGCGGGAACGGGGGTTGCGCGGGGGTCTAGGAGAGGTCACGGCGGCGTAACCTTCGGCGCTTCTTGCAAAATTTTTCAGCAAGGGCTTTTGCAACGCTTGCATCGCTGTTACTTTCCAGTCGCCCGGCGGAACCGCGATTCCCGGCCAGATCCGATGGACGCGGAGCCGCGGTGGCAAGCCGGCAAGCCGGCAGGGCGGCAGACGGGGCCGCACCCTGTGCACGGCTTTCACCCTCAAGGAGAACTCATGCGGCGTGGCATAGCGGCCACCGCGCTGGTGGCGTCCCTCGCCCTCGCGGCGACGGCCTGCGGCGGAGACAGCGACAGCGGCGACAAGGCCGACGGCCCGGTCACCATCACCTGGTGGGACACCTCCAACGCGACCAACGAGGCGCCGACGTACAAGGCCCTGGTCAAGGAGTTCGAGGCCGCCAACAAGGACATCAAGGTCAACTTCGTCAACGTCCCCTTCGACCAGGCGCAGAACAAGTTCGACACCGCCGCCGGTTCCAAGGGCGCCCCCGACGTGCTGCGCTCCGAGGTCGGCTGGACCCCCGCCTTCGCCAAGAAGGGCTTCTTCCTGCCGCTGGACGGCACCGAGGCCCTCGCCGACCAGGACAAGTTCAAGCCGAACCTGATCGAGCAGGCCAAGTACGAGGGCAAGACCTACGGCGTCCCCTTCACCACGGACACCCTGGCCCTCGTCTACAACAAGGAACTCTTCGAGAAGGCCGGCGTCGAGGCTCCCAAGACCTGGGATGACCTGAAGAAGGCCGCCGCCACCATCAAGGACAAGACCGGCGTCGACGGCTACTGGGGCTCCACCCAGTCCTACTACGCCCAGTCGTTCCTCTACGGCGAGGGCACCGACACGGTCGACGCCGACGCCAAGAAGATCACCGTCAAGTCGCCCGAGGCCGTGAAGGCCTACGGCACCTGGCTGAGCCTGTTCAAGGGCAAGGGCCTGCACAAGGCCGACACCACCGCCGACGCCTACGCCCACATCCAGGACGCGTTCGTCAACGGCAAGGTCGCCTCGATCATCCAGGGCCCGTGGGAGATCACCAACTTCTACAAGGGCACCGCGTTCAAGGACAAGAACAACCTCGGCATCGCCACGGTCCCGGCCGGTTCCGCCGGCACGGCGGGCGCCCCGACCGGCGGCCACAACCTGTCCGTGTACGCCGGGTCCACCGAGGCCAAGCAGAAGGCCGCGCTGAAGTTCGTCAACTTCATGACCTCGGCCAAGGCGCAGGAGACCATCGCGCTGAAGAACTCCACGCTGCCCACGCGGGACGACGCCTACACCGACGAGGTCAAGGCCGACCCGGGCATCGCCGGCTACCAGACGGTCCTCGAGGCCGCCCAGCCGCGCCCGGCGCTGCCCGAGTACAGCTCCCTGTGGGGCCCGCTGGACGACGAACTGCCGCAGATCGCCGGCGGCAAGAAGTCCCTGGACAAGGGGCTGACCGACGCGGAGACCGCGATCGCGAAGCTGGTGCCGGACTTCAGCAAGTAATGCCCGCGTGGCCGCCGGACCCCCTCCCCGCACGACGGGTCCGGCGGCCACCGGCCTGTGTGCCTACCCCTTGACCACCCAGAAGGTGCCGAACCATGACAGTCGCCATCGACCGCGCGACCGGCAAGCGCCGCGGTGACCGCGCGCCCCGCCCCGGACCGGTCCGCAGGCTGAAGCACGCCTACCAGAAGCACTGGTACGCCTACGCCATGATCCTGCCGGTGGTCGTCGTGCTCGGCGTCATCGTGCTGTATCCCCTGGCGTACGGCCTCTACCTCACCCTCACCGACGCGGACAGCCTGAACTCGGCCCGCACCATCGGCGTCAACAAGATCGAGGCCACCTACAAGTTCATCGGCCTCGACAACTACGCCGAGATCCTGTGGGGCGACACCGCCTACGAGCGCTTCTGGTCCAAGTTCGGCTGGACGATCTTCTGGACCGCGGCCTGTGTGGCGCTGCACTACGGCATCGGCCTGGGCCTCGCCCTGCTGCTGAACCAGAAGCTGCGGGGCCGCACCCTCTACCGGCTGATCCTCATCCTGCCGTGGGCCGTGCCGACCTTCGTCACCGTCTTCGGCTGGCGCTTCATGCTCGCCGACGCCGGCATCATCAACTCGGGCCTCGACTTCCTCGGCCTGCCGACCCCGCTGTGGCTGGAGGACACCTTCTGGCAGCGGTTCGCCGCCATCATGGTCAACACCTGGTGCGGAGTGCCGTTCATGATGGTCTCCCTGCTCGGCGGCCTGCAGTCCATCGACGCCAGCCTGTACGAGGCGGCCGAGATGGACGGCGCGAACGCCTGGCAGCGCTTCCGCCACGTCACCCTGCCCGGCCTGCGCTCGGTCAGCTCCACCGTGGTGCTGCTCGGCATCATCTGGACCTTCAACCAGTTCGCGATCATCTTCCTGCTGTTCGGCAACACCGCCCCGGACGCCCAGATCCTCGTGACCTGGGCCTACCAGCTGGGCTTCGGGCAGCAGCCGCGCGAGTTCGCCGAGTCCGCCGCCTACGGCATGCTGCTGCTGGCCGTCCTCGTCGTCTTCACCTCCTTCTACCGCCGCTGGCTGAACCGCAATGACCAGCAGCTCGCGATCTGAGGCAGGAGCCCCCATGAGCACCACTACCGTCACCAAGGCCGCTCCGGCGGACCGGCCCGCCGGAGCGCCGGCCCCCACCGGGAAGGCGCGCCGGCGGGGGGAGACAGGCCCGCTCGGCAGGCTCACCTCGCACGGCATCCTGATCGTGGCGAGCCTCATCGCGCTGTTCCCGGTCGTCTGGCTGGTCTACCTGTCCCTCGGCCCGGACAAGGACGACTATCTGCGCCCCGGCGGCATCTGGGGGAAGATGACGCTCGACAACTACGTCTTCGTGCTCCAGGAGACGAACTTCTTCCACTGGCTGAAGAGCTCGCTGATCGTCTCCCTGGGCACCACCGTGCTCGGTGTCCTGGTGGCCGCCACCACCGGCTACGCGGTGTCCCGGATGCGCTTCCCGGGATACAAGAAGTTCATGTGGGTACTCCTTTTGACCCAGATGTTCCCGGTAGCGGTCCTGATGGTCCCGATGTACCAGATCCTGTCGGAGTTCCAGCTCATCGACAGCTACCTTGGACTCATCCTCGTCTACTGCTCGACGGCGGTGCCGTACTGCGCCTGGCTGATGAAGGGCTACTTCGACACCATCCCGTTCGAGATCGACGAGGCCGGACGCGTCGACGGGCTGAACCCCTTCGGCACGTTCCTGCGGTTGATCCTGCCGCTCGCCAAGCCGGGTCTGGCGGTCGCCGCCTTCTACAGCTTCATCACGGCGTTCGGAGAGGTGGCGTTCGCCACGACGTTCATGCTGGACGACGAGAAGTACACGCTCGCCGTCGGTCTGCAGAGCTTCATCAGCGAGCACGACGCCCAGCGCAACCTGATGGCCGCCACCGCGGTCCTGATCGCGATACCCGTCTCCGCGTTCTTCTACCTCGTGCAGAAGAACCTGGTGACCGGCCTCACGGCCGGCGGAACGAAGGGCTGACCTCCTTCGAGGACGACTCCCGCGCGCCCGACGCGCGGGGTGGCGGCCGCGGTGTCGATTCCGACCCCGCAGGCACCGCGGCCGTCACGTCCCCACCGCCTTCCCCACAAGCCTCTTGAGTACAAGGACGACATGAGCCAGCAGCACTCCACCCCGGACCCCTCGACCGACTCGGCCGTCGCCACCGTCGACGGGCACCGTGACTGGTGGCGGGACGCGGTGATCTACCAGGTGTACCCGCGCAGCTTCGCCGACAGCAACGGCGACGGCATGGGGGACCTGGAAGGCATCCGCTCCCGCCTGCCGTACCTGCGCGACCTCGGTGTGGACGCGGTGTGGCTGAGCCCGTTCTACGCCTCCCCGCAGGCCGACGCGGGCTACGACGTCGCCGACTACCGTGCCGTCGACCCCATGTTCGGCAACCTGCTCGACGCCGACGCCCTGATCCGCGACGCCCACGCCCTGGGCCTGAGGATCATCGTCGACCTCGTGCCCAACCACTCCTCCGACCAGCACGAATGGTTCAAGCGCGCGATCGCCGAGGGCCCCGGCTCGCCGCTGCGGGAGCGGTACTACTTCCGCCCGGGCAAGGGCGAGAACGGGGAGCTGCCGCCCAACGACTGGGAGTCGATCTTCGGCGGCCCGGCCTGGACGCGCGTCACCGAACCCGACGGCACGCCCGGCGAGTGGTACCTGCACCTGTTCGCGCCGGAGCAGCCCGACTTCAACTGGGAGCACCCGGCGGTCGGCGACGAGTTCCGCTCCATCCTGCGGTTCTGGCTCGACATGGGCGTGGACGGCTTCCGCATCGACGTCGCCCACGGCATGGTGAAGGCGGAGGGCCTGCCGGACCTGGGATCCCACGAGCAGCTGAAGCTGCTGGGCAACGACGTCATGCCGTTCTTCGACCAGGACGGCGTGCACGACATCTACCGCGAGTGGCGCGTGGTGCTCGACGAGTACGCGGGTGACCGCATCTTCGTCGCCGAGGCGTGGACCCCGACCGTGGAGCGCACCGCGAACTACGTGCGCCCCGACGAGCTGCACCAGGCGTTCAACTTCCAGTACCTCACCACCCACTGGGACGCCGCGGAACTGCGCGAGGTCATCGACCGCACGCTGGACTCCATGCGCCCGGTCGGCGCCCCCGCCACCTGGGTGCTGTCCAACCACGACGTCACCCGGCACGCCACCCGCTTCGGCAACCCGCCCGGCCTCGGCACCCAGATCCGCCTGCCCGGCGACCGGGAGCTGGGCCTGCGCCGGGCCCGCGCGGCCACCCTGCTGATGCTGGCCCTGCCCGGGTCGGCGTACATCTACCAGGGCGAGGAGCTCGGCCTGCCGGACGTCGTCGACCTGCCGGACGAGGTGCGCCAGGACCCGGCGTACTTCCGCGGCGCCGGCCAGGACGGCTACCGCGACGGCTGCCGGGTGCCGATCCCGTGGACCCGCGAGGGCTCGTCGTACGGCTTCGGCGACGGCGGCAGCTGGCTGCCCCAGCCGGCGAGCTGGGGCGAGCTCAGCGTGGAGGCGCAGACCGGGGTGCCCGGCTCGACCCTGGAGATGTACCGGTCCGCGCTGGCCGTCCGCCGGGAGCAGGCCGACCTGGGCGCGGGCGACTCGGTGGAGTGGCTGCGGGCTCCCGAGGGGGTCCTGGCCTTCCGGCGCGGTGACTTCGTGTGTGTCGCGAACACCACCGGGGAGTCGGTGACCGTGCCCTCCTACGGCCGGGTGCTCATCAGCAACGCCGAGGTCGCCGAGACGGCGTCCGAGGCCAAGGTGCCCGCGGACACGACCGTGTGGTGGACCCGGGCCTGACGCCCGGCCCCGCCCCGAGGTTCATCCGGCAACTTTTTCGCTTCAACTTCGTACGGCCCGCTGCCCTTTCGGGTGGCGGGCCCTTAACATCTGCGTTGCCGCAAGGTTTCTGAAGGTTTCTGCAAGCGCCTTCACCCGGAAACCGGGCGGTTCCCCACATGCCTTCGACGATGAAGGAACCCCACATGGCACGCAGAACCCTCTCCGGGGTGGCCGCCTTCGCCGCGGCCGCCCTTGTCATGACCCCGACGCCCGCGTCGGCCTCCCCGCCCGGCTCGAAGGACGTCACGGCCGTCCTCTTCGAGTGGAACTTCGCCTCGGTCGCCCGCGAGTGCACCACCACCCTGGGCCCGGCCGGGTACGGATACGTCCAGGTCTCCCCGCCCGCCGAGCACATACAGGGCTCGCAGTGGTGGACGTCCTACCAGCCGGTCAGCTACAAGATCGCCGGGCGGCTCGGCGACCGCACCGCCTTCCGGAACATGGTGAACACCTGCCACGCGGCCGGTGTGAAGGTCGTCGTGGACACCGTCATCAACCACATGTCCGCGGGCAACGGCACCGGCACGGGCGGCTCGCCGTACACCAAGTACGACTACCCCGGCCTGTACTCCTCGTACGACTTCGACACCTGCAGAGCGGAGATCACGGACTACCGCGACCGCCACAACGTCCAGAACTGCGAACTGGTCGGCCTCGCCGACCTCGACACCGGCGAGGAGTACGTCCGCAGGACCATCGCCGGGTACATGAACGACCTGCTCTCCCTCGGGGTCGACGGCTTCCGCATCGACGCCGCCAAGCACATGCCGGCCGCCGACCTGGCGAACATCAAGTCCCGGCTCACCGACCCCGGCGTGTACTGGAAGCAGGAGGTCATCTTCGGCGCGGGCGAGGCCGTCCAGCCCACCGAGTACACCGGCACCGGCGACGTCCAGGAATTCCGGTACGCCTACGACCTCAAGCGGGTCTTCAACAACGAGAACCTCGCCTACCTGAAGAACTACGGCGAGGGCTGGGGCTACCTCAAGAGCTCCTCCGCGGGCGTCTTCGTCGACAACCACGACACCGAGCGCAACGGCAGCACCCTCTCCTACAAGGACAACGCCACCTACACCCTGGCCAACGTCTTCATGCTGGCCTGGCCCTACGGCGCCCCGGACATCAACTCCGGCTACGAGTTCTCCGACCACGACGCCGGACCGCCGGGCGGCGGCCAGGTGAACGCCTGCTGGCAGAACGGCTGGAAGTGCCAGCACAACTGGCCGGAGATCAAGGCCATGGTGGGCTTCCGCAACGCCACCCGCGGCCAGGCGGTCACCGACTGGTGGGACAACGGCGGCGACGCCATCGCCTTCGGCCGGGGCAGCAAGGGCTTCGTGGCCGTCAACCACGAGTCCGGCCCCCTGACCCGCACCTACCAGACGTCACTGCCCGCGGGCACGTACTGCGACGTGCAGAACAACACCCCGGTGACGGTGAACGGTTCGGGACAGCTCACCGCCACCCTGGGCGCCCACACGGCGCTCGCGGTCCACGCGGGCAAGCCGAACTGCTGAACCCGCGCCGGGCGCACCGCCGTTCACGGACGGTGGGGCGCCCGGCGTCCGGCATGCAATTCCTTACCGGTCCTTTCAGAACCCTTGCTGTAAACCTTTCAACGGCGATACGGTCACGGCCGGTGCCCCGGCGATGTGGCCGAAACAGGCCGTCGCCGCGGCGTGGGGTCGGACCCAATGAGCCGTAACCGCAAGGAGTTCACGCCTTGATACCCAGATGGCCCGCGCCCCGGGGGCGCCGCACCGTACGGGGCCGGCGCGTCGCCGCCGTCACCGTGGCCGCGCTCGCCGCGGCCCTCGTGCAGCCGCTCGCCGCCCGCGCGGACACCCCGCCTCCGCCGCCCTCGGACGCGGCCCTCGCCAAGTCCCCGGCCCGGCACGACCTGACCCGCGAGCAGTTCTACTTCGTCCTGCCGGACCGCTTCGCCAACGGCGACCGCACGAACGACCGCGGCGGCCTGACCGGGTCCCGCCTCACCCACGGGTACGACCCCACCGACAAGGGGTTCTACCAGGGCGGCGACCTCAAGGGCCTGACGCGGAAGCTGGACTACATCAAGGGGCTCGGCACCACCGCCATCTGGCTGGCGCCGATCTTCAAGAACCAGCCCGTGCAGGGCACGGGCAAGGACGCCTCGGCCGGCTACCACGGCTACTGGATCACCGACTTCACGCAGGTCGACCCGCACTTCGGCACCAACAAGGACCTCGAGACCCTCATCGACAAGGCCCACGGCAAGGGCATGAAGGTCTTCTTCGACGTCATCACCAACCACACCGCCGACGTCATCGACTACGAGGAGAAGTCCTACGACTACCTCTCCAAGGGCGCCTTCCCGTACCTGACCAAGGACGGAAAGCCCTTCGACGACGCCGACCACGCCGACGGCTCCGAGAAGTTCCCGCACGTGGACGCGGGGACCTTCCCCCGCACCCCCGTCGTCCCCGCCGCGAAGAAGCGGCTGAAGGTCCCGTCCTGGCTCAACGACCCGGCGATGTACCACAACCGGGGCGACTCCACCTTCGCCGGCGAGTCCAGCGAGTACGGCGACTTCTCCGGGCTCGACGACCTGTGGACCGAGCGTCCCGAGGTCGTCCGCGGCATGGAGAAGATCTACCAGCGGTGGGTCAGGGACTTCGACATCGACGGCTTCCGGATCGACACCGTGAAGCACGTCAACATGGAGTTCTGGACCCAGTGGGCCACCGCCCTGGACGCCTACGCGGCGAAGCAGGGCCGCAAGGACTTCTTCATGTTCGGCGAGGTCTACTCCGCCGACACCGACGTCACCGCCCCCTACGTCACCGAGGGCCGCCTCGACGCCACCCTCGACTTCCCCTTCCAGGAGGCGGCCCGCCAGTACGCCTCCCAGGGCGGCAGCGCGAAGAAGCTGGCCGCCGTCTTCGGCGACGACCACAAGTACACGACCGACAAGGCCAACGCCTACGAGCAGGTCACCTTCCTCGGCAACCACGACATGGGCCGCATCGGCACCTTCCTGAAGCAGGACAACCCGGAGGCGACCGACGCGGAACTGCTGAAGAAGGGCCGGCTCGCCAACGAGCTGATGTTCCTCAACCGGGGCAACCCGGTCGTCTACTACGGCGACGAGCAGGGCTTCACCGGCGCGGGCGGCGACAAGGACGCCCGCCAGACCCTCTTCGCCTCCCGCACCGCCGACTACCTCGACGACGACCTGATCGGCACCGACCGCACCCACGCCGAGGACACCTACGACACCCGCTCGCCGTTCTACCGGCAGATCAGCGCCCTCGCGAAGCTCCGCAAGGCGCACCCCGCCCTGACCGACGGCATCCAGCAGGAACGCCACGCCGCCGACGGCCCCGGCGTCTACGCCGTCTCCCGCACGGCCACCGGCAAGGACACCACCGAGTACGTCGTCGCCTTCAACAACGCCGACGAGGCGAAGAAGGCCACCTTCGCGACCAACTCCGCCCGGACGACGTTCAAGGGCCTCTACGGCACCGACGCCACCGTGCGCAGCGACGCCGACAGGAAGATCACCGTCACCGTCCCCGCGGGCTCGGCGATCGTCCTCAAGGCGTCCGGACGCCTCGGCACGCCGGCCGCGAAGCCCAGCCTCACCCTGAAGGCCCCCGAGGCGGGCGCCACCGGCACCGTCGAGCTGACCGCCGACGTCGAGGGCGGACAGCTCAACCGGGTCGTCTTCGCCGCCCAGACCGGCAACGGGAAGTGGCGCGTCCTCGGCTCCTCCGACCACGCCCCGCACAAGGTCACCCACACCATCGGCAAGGACGTCCCCGCCGGTACCGCCCTGCGCTACAAGGCCGTCGTGACCGACTCCGCCGGCCGTACCGCGAGCGCCCTCGCCGCCTCCACCACCGGCACCGCGCCGGTGGAGACGCCGCCCTCCGCCGCCTCCCGCGACTACGCGATCGTCCACTACAAGCGGGCCGACGGCGACTACGACGACTGGGGCCTGTACGCCTGGGGCGACCTCGCCGAGGGCGAGGCCACCGAGTGGCCCGACAGCCACCCCTTCACCGGCCGCGACGCCTACGGCGCCTTCGCGTACGTCAAGCTGAAGCCGGGCGCCTCCGACCTGGGCTTCGTCGTCGTCGACAAGGACGGCACCAAGGACGTCGACACCGACCGCACGATCGACCTCACCCGCACCGGCGAGGTCTGGATCGAGCAGGGCGAGGAGACCGTCACCACCGAACGGCCCGAGTACCCGGCCCAGGACACCACCAAGGCCGTCCTGCACTACCACCGCGCCGACAGCGACTACGACGGCTGGGGCCTGCACACCTGGACCGGTGCCGCCGATCCCACCGACTGGTCGAAACCCCTGAAGCCGGTGAAGACTGACCCCTATGGCGCGGTCTTCGAGGTGCCGCTCGCCGAGGGTGCCACCAGCCTCAGCTACATCGTCCACAAGGGCGACGAGAAGGACCTGCCGTCCGACCAGTCGCTCGACCTCAAGGCCCACGGGCACGAGGTGTGGCTGGTGAGCGGGCAGGAGAAGTACCTGCTGCCGCAGCCCGCGGGCTCCGCGGCCGCCCTCGACCTCACCACCTCCAAGGCGGTCTGGATCGACCGGAACACCCTCGTCTGGAACGGCTCCGACGCCGCCGCCTCCACCCAGCTCCTCGCCTCGCCCACCGGCGCCGTCACGGTCGAGGACGGCACGCTCGGCACCGGCGACGCCCGCTGGCTGCGCCTGGCGAGGACGTCCCTCACCGACGCCCAGAAGGCCCGCTTCCCGCACCTGAAGGACGGCACCGCCTGGTCCGTCGACCCGCGCGACCGGGACCGGGTGCGCGCGGCCCTGCGCGGCCAGGTCGTCGCCACCCAGCGCGCCGCCACCGGAGCCGTGCTCGCCGCCACCGGCGTGCAGCTCGCCGGCGTGCTCGACGACCTCTACGCCGCCCGCGCCACCAAGGCGGACCTCGGGCCGGTGTTCCGCCACGGCCGGCCGACGCTGTCCGTCTGGGCGCCCACCGCGCGCGACGTCGCCCTGGAGATCGACGGCCGCACCGTCCGCATGCACCGCGACGACGCCACCGGCGTCTGGTCCGCCACCGGCCCCGCCTCCTGGAAGGGCAAGCCGTACCGGTACGCCGTCACGGTGTGGGCGCCCAGCACCCGGAAGATCGTCACCAACAAGGTCACCGACCCCTACTCGGTCGCCCTCACCACCGACTCCGAGCGCAGCCTCGTCGTCGACCTCGGCGACCGGAGCCTCGCCCCCGAGGGCTGGTCGGGTCTGACCAAGCCGAAGCCGGTGCCGCTGAAGGACGCCCAGATCCAGGAACTGCACATCCGCGACTTCTCCGTCGAGGACCGCACGGCGAAGCACCCGGGCACGTACCTCGCGTTCACCGACAAGGACAGCGACGGCAGCCGGCACCTGCGGAAGCTGGCGCGGTCCGGCACCTCCCACGTGCACCTGCTGCCCGCCTTCGACATCGCCACCATCCCCGAGAAGAAGTCCGACCGGGCGACCGTCGACTGCGACCTCGCCGCCTACCCGGCCGACTCCCCGAAGCAGCAGGAGTGCGTGGCGAGGACCGCCGCCAAGGACGCCTACAACTGGGGCTACGACCCGTACCACTACACGGTCCCCGAGGGCTCCTACGCCACCGACCCGGAGGGCACCGCCCGCACCGTCGAGTTCCGCCGAATGGTCAAGGCGCTCAACGAGGAGGGCCTCGGCGTCGTCCTGGACGTGGTCTACAACCACACCGCCGCCCACGGTCAGGCGAAGACCTCCGTCCTGGACCGGATCGTGCCCGGCTACTACCAGCGGCTGCTCGCCGACGGCTCCGTCGCCGACAGCACCTGCTGCTCCAACACCGCGCCCGAGAACGCCATGATGGGCAAGCTGGTCGTCGACTCCGTCGTCACCTGGGCCAAGGAGTACAAGGTCGACGGCTTCCGCTTCGACCTCATGGGCCACCACCCGAAGGCGAACATGCTCGCCGTCCGCAAGGCCCTCGACGCCCTCACCCTCAAGAAGGACGGCGTCGACGGCAAGAAGATCATCCTGTACGGCGAGGGCTGGAACTTCGGCGAGATCGCCGACGACGCCCGCTTCGAGCAGGCCACGCAGGCGAACATGGCCGGCACCGGCATCGCCACCTTCTCCGACCGGGCCCGTGACGCCGTGCGCGGCGGCGGCCCCTTCGATGAGGACCCCGGCGTGCAGGGCTTCGCCTCCGGCCTCTACACCGACCCCAACACCTCGACGGCCAACGGCACCGAGGCCGAGCAGAAGGCCCGCCTGCTGCACTACCAGGACCTCATCAAGGTCGGCCTCTCCGGCAACCTCGCCGACTACACGTTCACCGACACCAGCGGCAAGGAGGTCAAGGGCTCCCAGGTCGACTACAACGGCTCACCCGCCGGATACGCGGCCGTCCCCGGCGACGCCCTCGCCTACGCGGACGCCCACGACAACGAGTCCCTGTTCGACGCGCTCGCCTTCAAGCTGCCGAAGGACACCCCGGCCGGCGACCGGGCCCGCATGCAGGTCCTCGCCATGGCGACGGCCACCCTCTCGCAGGGCCCGGCCCTCTCCCAGGCGGGCACCGACCTGCTGCGCTCCAAGTCCCTGGACCGCAACTCCTACGACAGCGGCGACTGGTTCAACGCCATCCACTGGAACTGCGCGGCGGGCAACGGCTTCGGCCGCGGGCTGCCGCCGGCCGCCGACAACGAGGACAAGTGGCCCTACGCCAAGCCCCTGCTGGGCGCGGTGAAGGTCGGCTGCCCGCAGATCGAGGGCGCCTCGGCCGCCTACCGGGACCTGCTGAGGATCCGCACGTCGGAGAAGGCGTTCTCGCTCGGCACCGCGGACCGGGTGCAGTCCCGGCTCTCCTTCCCGCTGTCCGGGAAGGACGAGACCCCCGGGGTGATCACCATGCGCCTCGGTGACCTGGTCGTGGTCTTCAACGCCACGCCCGAGGCGCAGGACCAGCGCGTCACGGCCCTCGCCGGGACCGGCCACCGGCTGCACCCCGTGCAGGCGAAGGGCGGGGACCCGGTGGTGAAGGCGGCGTCCTACGAGCGGAGCACCGGCACGTTCACCGTCCCGGCCCGCACGGTCGCCGTGTTCACCGCGGCGGGCTGACCCCGCCGGGCCGGCGGACACGACGTAGGGTGAGCCCTCCTGGAACGATCACAGGAGGGCTCATGCCGCAGATCACCGTCGACTACTCCGACAGCCTGGCGGACGGCTTCGACCGGCCCGGCTTCGCGCGGGCCCTGCACACCGCCGTGGTCGACATCGCCGCCGCCAGGCCCCCGGCCTGCAAGACGCAGTTCCGCCGGACCGAGGACACCGTGGTCGGCCCCGACACCGAGGGCCACGCCGTCGTCCACGTCAGCCTCGGGCTGCTCGCGGGCCGCACCGAGGAGACCAAGGCGCGGCTCACCGAGGCCGTGCTGGACCTGCTGCGGCAGTTCGTGAAGCCCGCCGGGGGAGTGGCCGTGCACGCCTCCGCCGAGGTGCGCGAGCTCGATCCGTCGTACCGGAAGTACGAGAGCGAGTAACCGGGCGTCCCCGTCGGGGCCGTGCCCTCAGAGGTCCGGTCGGCCCAGCCACGACGGGCGGACGGGGACACCGTCCTCGTCCAGCTCGCCGACGGCGTCCGGCTCAGCCGGGGGCGGCGGGTCCTGCGGTGCTGCCGGAGCGGGATCGGGCGCGGGGGCGGCCGGCGCGGGTTCCCGGACCTCCTCGGGGCCGGGGTCCGGGGCGGCGGGCGCGTCCGAGTCCGCCAGCAGCTCCGCCACCGTGAACCGGGTGCCGAACGACTGGTACGCCCCGTCGACGACGAGCAGGAAGCCGTCGTCCACCCGCAGCAGCCGACGGCGCTTCGGGCTCGTCGGGTGCCACGGCCGGTAGGTCCGGGCCCGTCGCTCCAGCTCCTCCAGCGCCTCCGCCCGGGAGCCGGTGACATGGGCCACCACCTGCGCCTCGGTGTGCTTGCGCTGCCCGGTGCCCACGGTCGTCTCCACGACCAGGCCCCACGTGCTCGCCCCGCTCACCCGGAGGCCAGGTGGATCAGCCGGGTGGCCAGATCGGTGAACGGGCCGTCGCCCGGCTCGTTCTTCAGCAGGCCCCGCAGCAGCGTGGCCAGTTCCTCGTCAGCGGCGGCGGCCACCGCGGCCAGCGCCGCGAAGTCGTGCACCAGCTGCGTCTCCAGCTCGGCGCGGGGTATCTTCCGGCCGTCCAGCCAGATCAGCGCGGTGGACTCGGCCAGCGAGATCCAGGACCGGACCACCAGCTCCAGCCGTGCCGGTGCCGGACCCACCACGCCCAGGTGCGACAGCATCTGGTCATAGGCGGCCTGCCGGACGGCGTCGATCAGCGCGTTGGTGGTCGAGGAACCGACCGCCGGGCCGCCGCGCATCAGGGCGGAGAAACCCGGGCCGTGCTCGTCGACGAAGTCGAAGTAGCGGCCCATCACGCGCCGCAGCCGCGCACCCAGCGGACCCTCGTGCGGCTCCACGAACCGGGACGCGAGATCGTCCGCGGCTCGCTGCAACGCGGCCTCGTACAGGCTGAGTTTGCCGGGGAAGTAGTGGTACACCAGCGGGCGCGAGATGCCCGCGGCCGACGCTATCTCGTCGATGGAGACCTCGTCGGGCGAGCGGCGGCTGAACAGTTCGAGGGCGACGCCGATCAACTGCTGCCGTCGCTCCTCGACTCCCATCCTGCGGCGTACCCCGGTTGTCATGCGAACACCATACCGATCGATTCCAGCCGCGAACGGTCCGGACCGAGCGCCGGTGTTCAGGGGCCGGTCAGCCGAGCCCCTCGACCGGCTTCCCGCCCTTCAGGGTGCCCTTCAGGTCGGCGCGGGCGCCCTGTTCGGCCTCCACCGTCAGCAGGTTGCCCTGCGCGGAACCGCTGACCCCGCCCGTCGCCTCCAGCGAGGTGACGTCACGGCTGCCGGCGGCCAGCAGATACCAGGTGCCCGCCTCCGACTTCCACAGCACCCCGGCCAGTACGTGCGGCGCGCGCGCCCCGCACGCCGGCACGTCCTCGGCCTTCGCCGCGACGGCGCCGACCGGTCCGCCCGGCGTGCGGAACTGCGCCAGCACCCGCGCCCCCTCGCCCCGCCAGGTCTCGGCCCGGGTGCACACCCACGCCGCCGTGCCCGCC
>NZ_JAAGMD010000007.1 GCF_010548465.1 Streptomyces sp. SID14436
CTGGACGGGCTGCGCGCCTTGTGCGCGGCGGCCTGGAGCGCGGCCGGTGACGGTGTGTGCGCGCTGGACGCGGACAAGGCGCTCGCGCGGCTCGGGCTGTGAGCGGCGGGGCGCCGCCCGGCGGTTGGCGGTGCCCCGGTCGCGCCGGGCCCTGTCCGGCTTGCCTGGAAAGGGAGTTCCGGGGATCGTGATCCAATGGCAGGGTAGGCTAACCTAACCGCGTGTTGGTCGAGAGTCCCCCAGAACAGCGCGCGGCCCCTGCCCCCGCGCCCCGCAACCGTCGGGTGATGCGCGCCGTCGGGCTGCCGCTGTCCGTCGTGGTCCTGCTCCTCGTCGCGGCGGCGAGCATCGCGATCGGGGCCAAGGAGCTGTCCCTGGAGCAGGTGTGGCACGGCCTGTTCCACGCGTCGGACACCTACGGGGACGTCGTCGTCGCCGACCGGCTGTCCCGGACCCTCCTCGGCGTGCTGGCCGGAGCGGCCCTCGGCCTGGCCGGAGCGGTGCTCCAGGCCCTCACCCGCAACCCGCTGGCCGACCCGGGACTGCTCGGCATCAACGCGGGCGCGTCAGCGGCGGTCGTCACCGCCATCACCTTCTTCGGCGTCACCTCGCTGTCGGGCTACGTGTGGTTCGCGTTCGGCGGGGCGGCGGCCGTCGGGGCGCTGGTGTGGTTCCTCGGCGGCAGCCGGAGCGCGACGCCGGTGCGGCTGGTGCTCGCCGGCACCGCCATCACCGCGGCGCTGTTCGGCTACCTCCAGGCCGTGATGATCCTCGACGACGCGGCCCTGGGGAAGATGCGCTTCTGGACGGTCGGGTCGCTGGCCGCGGCGAACGACGCGACCATCGGGCAGGTGCTGCCGTTCCTGCTGGCCGGCACGGGCCTGGCGCTGGCGCTGGCCCGCCCGCTGAACGCGATGGCCATGGGGGACGACACCGCGAAGGCGCTGGGCGCCAACCTGAACCGCACGCGGGCGCTGTCCATGCTGGCCGCGACGGTCCTGTGCGGGGCCGCGACCGCCGCCTGCGGACCGATCGTGTTCGTGGGCCTGATGGTGCCGCACGCCGTGCGGTCCTTCACCGGACCCGACCTGCGCTGGATCCTGCCCTACGCGGCGATCCTGTCGCCGGTGCTGCTGCTCGGCGCCGACGTGCTCGGCCGGGTCGTGGCGCGGCCCGCGGAGCTCCAGGTGGGGATCGTCACCGCGGTCATCGGCGGCCCGCTCTTCATCTTTCTGGTACGACGGCGGAGGACGGCCCAGCTGTGAAGACCAACCGTGCGGTGCGCACCCCCGGCGGGCTCTCGGTCCGGCTGGACGTCCGCGCCACCGTCGTCGTCGCGCTGCTGATGCTCGCGGCGCTCACCGCGAGCGTCGTGCTGATCGGCACCGGCGACTTCCCGATCCCGGCCGCGGACGTGGTGCGGACCCTGTTCGGGGAGGGCGACGCGGGCCAGGAGTTCATCATCACCGAGCTGCGGCTGCCGCGGGTCCTGGTCGGACTGCTGGTGGGTGCCTCGCTCGGCCTGGGCGGTGCGCTGTTCCAGTCCATCTCCCGCAACCCGCTGGGCAGCCCGGACGTGCTGGGGCTCGGGCAGGGCGCCACGGCCGGCGCGCTCGTCATGATCGTGCTGTTCTCCGGCTCGGCCGGCCAGGTCGCTCTCGGGGCCCTGGTCGGCGGGCTCGTGACCGGGTTCGCCATCTACGTCCTCGCCTGGAAGCGGGGCGTGCACGGATACCGGCTGGTCCTGGTCGGCATCGGCGTGTCGGCGATCGTCACCGCGGTCAACGGCTACCTGCTGACCAAGTCGGACATCGTCGACGCCGCCCGGGCGATCGTCTGGATCACCGGTTCCCTCGACGGCCGGGACTGGGCCCAGGTGTGGCCGCTGGCCGCCCTGTGCGCGGTGCTCGTCCCGCTGGTGCTGTCCCAGGCGCGGGGCCTGCGGCTGATGGAGATGGGCGACGACATCTCCTACGCCCTCGGGGTGCGGGTGGAGCGCGTGCGGCTGCTGCTGATGCTGTCGGCCGTGCTGCTGACCGCCTCGGCGACCGCCGCCGCCGGGCCGGTGGGCTTCGTGGCGCTCACCGCGCCGCAGCTGGCCCGCCGTCTCACCCGCTCGCCGGGGCCCAACCTGGTCGCCTCCCTGTGGATGGGCGCGGCCCTGCTGGTCACCGCCGACTGGATATCCCAGCGGGCGTTCGGCGCCGACCAGCTGCCGGTGGGCGTGGTCACCGGCGTGCTCGGCGGTGTCTACCTGCTGTGGCTGCTGGTGAGCGAACGCCGGGCGGGCCGGATATGAGCGCGCGGAGCACCGACCGCAGCGGACTGAACAACCGAAGGAGCACCGTGAACCGACTGTCCGCCGAGAACGTCACCCTCGCCTACGACCAACGCGTCATCGCCGAGCAGCTGTCGGTGGAGATACCGGACAACTCCTTCACGGTGATCGTCGGGCCCAACGCCTGCGGCAAGTCGACCCTGCTGCGGGCGCTGTCCCGGATGCTCCGGCCGCAGCAGGGCCGGGTGCTGCTCGACGGGCAGCTCATCCAGTCGATGCCCGCCAAGAAGGTAGCCCGCACCCTCGGCCTGCTGCCGCAGTCGTCCATCGCGCCCGACGGGATCACCGTCGGTGACCTCGTCGGCCGCGGCCGCTACCCGCACCAGGGCCTGCTGCGCCAGTGGTCGGCGGAGGACGAGCGGGTCGTCCAGGAGTCGATGGCCCGCACCGGTGTCGGCGACCTCGCCGACCGCCACGTCGACGAGCTGTCCGGCGGCCAGCGGCAGCGGGTGTGGATCGCGATGGCGCTCGCCCAGCAGACGCCGCTGCTGCTGCTCGACGAGCCGACGACCTACCTGGACATCCACCACCAGATCGACGTCCTGGACCTGTGCGCGGAACTGCACGAGGAACACGGGCGCACCCTGGTCGCCGTGCTGCACGACCTCAACCACGCGGCCCGCTACGCCACCCACCTCATCGCGCTGCGCGAGGGGCAGGTCGTCGCCGAGGGCGCGCCCCGCGACATCGTCACCGCCGGACTCGTCGAGGAGGTCTTCGGGCTGCGCTGCCAGATCATCGACGACCCGGAGACGGGCACCCCCCTGATCGTCCCGGCCGCGCGCCGGTCACGCTCCGCCGCGGCCACCGGCCGCGAGGCGCGGTCCGGGACGGCACGCACCGCGAAGACGGAGACGGAGGCGAAGGAGGAGACGGCCAAGGCGTCCTGAACGGGCCCCGGAGCGGTTCGGGACCCGGCGGACCGGCCGGTCCGGCCGGTCCGGCTACAGGAGCTTGCGGAGGTGGAACAGGTCGCGCAGGCCCGCCTCCAGCCGCACCCGGCCCGAGCCCCAGGCGCGGGCGAAGTGCAGGTCGCCGCCGACCAGGGCCAGCAGGTCGTCACCCGTCATCGCGAGCCGTATCTGCGCCTTCTCGCGCGGCGGGCCGGGGTGGGTGTCGTGGACGTGGATGCGCCCGCCGCCGAGCCGGCCGGTGAAGGTCACGTCCAGGTCGGTGATGTGGCAGCTGACGGAGCGGTCCAGGGCGGCGGCCGCGCGCACGTCGCCCCGTGCGCCGCTCATGGAGTCCGAGAGCTGGTCGAGTGCCGCACGGCACTCCTCGATCGTGGCCATCGCGGACGACGGTACCGCAGGCGTTCGCGGTAGCGTCGGGGCATGAACGACGCAGTGCCGCAGACCGGCGCCGGCCCGGCACCCGAGCAGGGGACCGGGCCCCAGGCGTCGCCGGAACGGGACACCGGCGCGCCGCCGGCCGAGCCCCGTCCCGCACCCGACCACCACCCCGCCGGGCCCGCGCCGCTGGGTGTGCCACGCGAGGACACCGGCGCCCCCGAGGTGGACGCCCTGCTCGGGCGGCTGGCCGACGCCGACCACCTCACCACGGACGGCCACCTGGAGGTGTACGAGGATGTACACCGGGGGCTGCGCGACACGCTGACCGCGCTCGACGCCCGCCCGGGACCCCCCGCACCCCCGTCGGCACACGGACACAGGAGCTGAACCGAACGTGGCAGGAGTCGCACGCCGCCGTCTCGACGCGGAGCTGGTACGCCGCAGGCTCGCGCGCTCGCGTGAACACGCCGGGCAGCTGATCGCCGCCGGGCGGGTCACCGTCGGCAAGACCGTTGCGACCAAGTCCGCCACCCAGGTGGAGACCGCCGCCGCGATCGTCGTCGCCGAGGACGCCGGGGACCCGGACTACGTCTCGCGCGGCGGCCACAAGCTGGCCGGCGCCCTCGAGGCGTTCGTGCCCGGCGGGCTGGTCGTCGAGGGGCGGCGGGCGCTCGACGCCGGCGCCAGCACCGGCGGCTTCACCGACGTCCTGCTGCGGGCCGGCGCGGCCCACGTGGTCGCCGTGGACGTCGGATACGGCCAACTTGCCTGGTCTCTCCGCAACGATGAACGCGTCACCGTCAAGGACCGTACGAACGTACGGGAGTTGACGCTCGAGGCGATCGATGGGGAGCCTGTGGATCTTGTCGTGGGGGATCTGTCCTTCATTCCGCTGGGGCTGGTGCTGCCCGCCCTGAAACGGTGCGCGCGGCCGGACGCCGACCTCGTGATGATGGTGAAGCCGCAGTTCGAGGTGGGCCGGGAACGGCTGGGCAGCGGCGGTGTCGTGCGCAGCCCGGAACTGCGCGCCGAGGCCGTGCGCGGCGTCGCGGCCACGGCGTGGGAGCTGGGGCTCGGCGCGAAGGGCGTGACGGCCAGTCCGCTGCCCGGACCGTCCGGGAATGTCGAATACTTTCTGTGGCTGCGGGCCGGGGCTGGTGCGCTCGACGCGGCCGACGTTGACCGTGCTGTGGCGGAGGGGCCGCGTTGACCCAGAACCGAGCTCGTACTGTTTTCCTGCTCGCCCACACCGGGCGGCCCGCGGCCATCCGCAGTGCGGAACTGGTGGTCAAGGGACTGCTGCACTCCGGGCTCGGCGTGCGGGTGCTGGAGGACGAGGCGCGCGACCTGCCGCTGCCCGGCGACGTGGAGACCGTCAAGGAGGCCACCCCGCAGAGCCTGGACGGCTGCGAGCTGCTGATCGTGCTCGGCGGTGACGGCACCCTGCTGCGCGGCGCCGAGTTCGCGCGGGCCTCCGGGGTGCCCATGCTGGGCGTCAACCTCGGCCGGGTCGGCTTCCTCGCCGAAGCCGAGCGGGACGACCTCGACAAGGTCGTCGACCGCGTGGTGAGCCGGGCCTACGAGGTCGAGGAGCGGATGACCGTCGACGTCGTCGTGCACCGCAACGGTGACATCGTGCACACCGACTGGGCGCTCAACGAGGCGGCCGTGCAGAAGGTGTCCGCCGAGCGGATGCTGGAGGTCGTGCTGGAGATCGACGGGCGGCCCGTGACCGGGTTCGGCTGCGACGGCATCGTCTGCGCGACCCCCACCGGATCCACCGCCTACGCGTTCTCCGCCGGCGGCCCCGTGGTGTGGCCGGAGGTCGAGGCGCTGCTGATGGTGCCGATCAGCGCCCACGCGCTGTTCGCCAAGCCGCTGGTGACCTCCCCGGACTCGGTGCTCGCGGTGGAGATCCTGCCGCACGTCCCGCCGGGGGTGCTGTGGTGCGACGGACGGCGGACCGTGGAGCTGCCGACCGGCGCCCGGGTCGAGGTGCGGCGGGGTGCGGTGCCGGTCCGGCTGGCCCGGCTGCACCACGCCTCCTTCACGGACCGGCTGGTCGCGAAGTTCGCCCTCCCGGTGTCCGGCTGGCGCGGCGCCCCGCACTAGCAACTGCCCCGCGGCCCGAAGGAGTGGTTCCGCACCGCCGCCGACATCGGCCCGTTCGTGCCCGTTCGCGCTGTTCTGCGGGCCCCCGGGACACGTCCACTCCTGTGGGTGAGGGGGGTGGGCCGCTCGCACGGGCGGGCCCGGACCTCGTAAGGTCTTCAGCGTGTTGGAGGAGATGCGGATACGGTCGCTCGGAGTGATCGACGACGCTGTCGTCGAGCTCTCGCCAGGCTTCACGGCCGTCACCGGTGAGACGGGGGCGGGCAAGACCATGGTGGTCACCAGCCTCGGGCTGCTGCTCGGCGGGCGCGCGGACGCGGCCCTGGTGCGGATCGGGGCCCGCAACGCGGTCGTCGAGGGCCGGATCGCGGTGCCCGCGGACGCCGCTGCCGTCGTGCGCGCCGAGGAGGCCGGGGCCGAGCTCGACGACGGGACGCTGCTGATCAGCCGTACCGTTTCCGCCGAGGGGCGCTCGCGGGCCCACCTGGGCGGCCGGAGCGTGCCCGTGGGCGTGCTCGCCGAGCTGGCCGACGAGCTGGTCGCCGTGCACGGCCAGACCGACCAGCAGGGGCTGCTGAAGCAGTCGCGGCAGCGGCAGGCGCTCGACCGGTACGCCGGATACGCGGTCGCCGTGCCGCTGGGCAAGTACACCGAGGCGTACCGGCGGCTGCGCGCCGTCTCCGCGGAGCTCGAGCAGATCACCACCCGCGCGCGGGAGCGGGCCCAGGAGGCGGACCTGCTGCGGTTCGGGCTCGACGAGATCGCCGCCGTGGAGCCGAGGGCCGGCGAGGACGTGGAGCTGGCGGAGGAGGCCGAGCGCCTCGGCCACGCCGAGGCGCTCGCGTCGGCCGCCGCGGCCGCGCACGCCGCGCTGGCGGGGAACCCGGAGGATCCCGAGGGCGTCGACGCCGGGACGCTCGTCGCGGGCGCCCAGCGCGCCCTGGAGGCCGTGCGGGCGCACGACCCGGCGCTGGCCGCGCTCACCGACCGGATCGGCGAGATCGGCATCCTGCTGCGCGACGTGGCGGGGGAGCTGGCGGGCTACGCCGACGACCTGGAGGCCGATCCGCTGCGGCTGGCGGCCGTCGAGGAACGGCGGGCCGCGCTGACCGGACTGACCCGCAAGTACGGCGAGGACGTCGGCGCCGTGCTGACCTGGGCCGAGCAGGCGGCGGCGCGGCTGACCGAGCTGGACGGCGACGACGAGCGGATCGGCGAGCTCACCGCCGAACGCGACGCGCTGCGCGCCGAACTGGGCGAGCTGGCCCGGACGCTGTCCGAGGCGCGGGCCGAGGCCGCGGAGCGGTTCGCGGCGGCCGTGACGGCCGAGCTGGCCTCCCTGGCGATGCCGCACGCGCGGGTCTCCTTCGACATCCGGCAGACCGAGGACCCCGAGGGCGTCGAGGTCGGCGGCCGCACGGTCGCCTACGGGCCGTCGGGCGTCGACGAGGTCGAGCTCCTGCTCGCCCCGCACCCCGGCGCGCCGGCCCGGCCCATCGCCAAGGGCGCCTCGGGCGGTGAGCTGTCCCGGGTGATGCTGGCCGTGGAAGTGGTGTTCGCGGGCACGGACCCGGTCCCGACGTACCTGTTCGACGAGGTCGACGCCGGTGTCGGCGGCAAGGCGGCGGTGGAGATCGGCCGGCGCCTGGCGCGGCTGGCGAAGACCGCGCAGGTCGTGGTGGTGACGCATCTGCCGCAGGTGGCGGCGTTCGCCGACCGGCAGCTGCTGGTGGAGAAGACCGACGACGGGTCGGTCACCCGCTCCGGTGTGAAGGTGCTCGAAGGCGAGGAGCGCATCCGGGAGTTGTCCCGGATGCTGGCCGGGCAGGAGGACTCCGAGACGGCCCGGGCGCACGCGGAGGAACTGCTGGAGACGGCCCGGGCGGAGGTCTGACGGGCCGTCCGGGCGGGGTGCCTATGCTGACCGGATGACCGGTCGCCCTCCGCACGGGACCTTCGCCGCACTCGCCGCCACCGCGCCCACCGCCGTCGCGGCGGGAGCCGTCACCCGGCTGGCAGCGGCCGCGCTGCGGGCCCGGCC
>NZ_JAAGMD010000028.1 GCF_010548465.1 Streptomyces sp. SID14436
GGTGCAGCCGGTGCGGCGGCCCGACCCCGCGCCGGCGCCCCAGCCTGCCGAGGCCGCGGGCGGAGCGGCGGCCCGCCCCGAACGGGCCGGACGCTGGAGCCAGTTCCTCAACTGGCTCACCCGGTGATCCACGCAACACCCTCCCAAGTGGCCTCTCCCGCATGAAGGTTCAACGGCAGGGGTAGTGAGCAACGCGGCATACCCGTTGTTTCACGAAGCAAAGGAGGTGTCATGGACCACATATCCTCAGACACCGCTTTCCCGCCGGGACGACAGATACCCGCCCTACTGGGCGGGTATCTTCCTGTGCGGACCCCGCGGCTCGGGGAGAGCCGGTGAACGCGGGCCGGTACGGCGACGGCGAGGACCCCGGCATACCGACGCTCGGTTCTTTCACGGGCCGTCAGCTGCGCGGCATGTGCGCGGTCGCCGGCCTTTCCGGGGCGGACGCCGACACCTATGCCGGGGTCCTGGCCGAGTGCCTGGGCCCGGTGGCCGCCCGGCCGCTGGACCTGCCGCCGCCCGACCGGACCTTCCTGTCCGACGACCACACGCCCGTGGAGTTCTCCCTGTCGTTCCAGCCGGGCGCCGCCCCGTCGCTGCGTCTGCTGACGGAACCGGGCTGCGGCGCAGACAGCCTGGCCCGCAACGGCGCGGTGGGGCTGGAGACGGTCCGGACGATGGCGAGGCGGTGGGACTTCGCCACGGACGCCCTGGACGCCGTGCAGGACCTGTTCCTGCCGCCGTCCCCGCAGGGGCCGTTGGCCCTGTGGTGCGCGCTGGAGCTGCGGCCCGGCGGTGTGCCGAAGGTGAAGGTGTACCTCAACCCGGCGGCGTCGGGCCCGGAACGGGCCGCCGGGACGGTGCGCGAGGCGCTGCGCCGGCTGGGGCACCGCTGGGCGTACGCCGTGCTGCCCGAGGCGGACGGGTACCCCTTCCTCGCCCTGGACCTCGGGGACTGGGAGGAGCCCCGGGTCAAGGTCTACCTCCGGCACGACGGTCTGACCGCGGCGCGCGCGGGCCGACTGTCGCGCATGGAGCGGGGGCCCGGCCCGGCGGCGCTGGAGGAGTTCTTCCGCACCGCGGCGGGCCGGGGCGCCGGCACCACGCGGCTCAGCCGGCGGCCGGGGCTGACCTGCCACTCCTTCACCGACACCGGCGCCGACCGGCCCAGCGGGTTCACCCTGCACATCCCGGTGCGGGACTACGCCGCGCACGACGGTGAGGCGCTGTCCCGCGCGGTGCGCCTGCTGCGCCGGCACGGCGTGGACACCGACGCCCTCACGCGGTCGACGGGTGTCCTGACCGCCCGGCGCCCGGAGGACGGCGTGGGGCTGATCGCCTATCTCGCCCTGGCCCACCAGCAGGACCGGCCGCCCCGGGTGACGGCCTACCTCTCCTCGGAGGCGTACGCGGTCCGGCCGCCGGCCGAGGGTGTCCCGAGGCGTCCGCAGACGGTCGGCTGAGGCGCCGGACGGCGGCAGCGCCGCGAAGGGCCCCGGTGGAGCACCGGGGCCCTTCGCCGTACCGCGGGGGCCCGCGAGGGCCGGGTCGCGCGTCTGGTCGCGCGTCTAGACCGTGAGCACCTGGCGCAGCTCCGCCAGGTAGGGGCGTACGTCGACCTGGATGGAGGCGCCCTGGGTGCGGCCGTAGCGCTGCTCGACGCTGTCGAGGTAGGCGGCGACCTCCCGGCGCATCTCCGGCGGGGAGGGCAGGGCGACCTCGCCCTCGATGATGCCGGTGACCCACTGCGCCTGGGCCTCCACGAGCCGGGTGATCGCGCCGACGGGCCGGACCAGTCCGACGAAGTACAGGCCGGGGCTCGCGGCGTCGACGACGCGCTTGTACAGCCGGACGGTGCCGTCCGCGGCCAGGGGGCCGCCGCCGGGCAGGAAGGGGAAGTCCAGGCGGAAGCCGGTGCAGTAGACGACGGCGTCCACCGGCTCGGCGGAACCGTCGGTGAAGACGACCCGGTCGCGGTCGAAGGAGGCGATCGCGGGCCGGGGTGCGACGGCGCCGTGGCGGATGCGGCTGAGGATCTCGTCCGAGATCGTCACGGCGGAGGAGAAGATGCGGTGGTCCGGCTCGGGCAGGCCGTAGTCCGAGAGCCGGCCGCGGGCGACGAGCAGGGCCTGCTCGACGAAGCGGCGCTGCTCCTCGAAGGACATGTCGTTCCACCACGGGGCGTCGGCGATCTCGTCGAGCGAGAGGCCGAACAGCTGCTTGGGCACGATGTGCAGTCCGCGCCGTACCGACAGCACCGTGCGGGCGGCGTGCCGGGAGAGGTCGGCGGCGATGTCCACCGCGGACGCGCCCAGGCCGATCACGACGACGCGCTGCCCGGCGAAGTCGCTGCCGTGGCGGTAGTCCAGGGAGTGAAGAATCGTTCCGGCGAAGTGCTCGGAGCCGGGCGGGAGCGGGTCCGGCAGCGCGGGCAGGGAGTGGTGGCCGGAGGCCACGATCACGTGGTCGAACCGTCGCACGGTGTCGGCGCCCTCGGAGCGGGTGACGACCGTCCAGGTGCCGCCGGGGTCGCGGCGCACGGAGACGGCCTCGGTGCGCAGTTCGATGCGGTCCCGGACACCGGCCCAGTCGGCGAAGGCGCGCAGGTAGGCGGCGACGTCGCTGTGCCGGGGGTAGAGCGGGTACTCGTCCGGCATCGGGAAGCCGTGGTAACCCGTCAGTTCCTTGGCCGTGTTGAGGTGCAGCGACACGTAGCCGGGTCCGCGCTCGCCCGCTCCGGGCTGACGCCAGATGCCGCCCACGTCCGGTGCCTTCTCCACGCAGACGAAGTCGACGCCGCGTTCCGCCAGCGAACGCGCCACCGCCAGCCCCGACAGACCGGCACCGATCACACACACACGCACGCTGATTCCCCCCAGCTCCGACACCGCCCTTCCCCCGACGAGGCATTGACTGCCCAACGACACCTTGCCGCACACCGGCACCATGGTCGAACGAATGTGTTCATCCTCACGGTTTCGACCGGCACGGCACCGTTCCGCCCGGCGGGCCGGGTTCCTGCCCGGTTTCCGCCACGGGAGTTGGGGAGCAGCGAGGAATACCGGCGGCGGTCCGGGGCACCGGGGATGCTGTGCGGAGGTTCGGCGCCGGCGGGTCCGTGGGGACGGGTCCGCCGGCGCCGGTGGCTCCGCGGACTCCACTGTCGGGCCTCGCGGCGGCCCTGTGCGCGACACCGCGGCGGCGCCCGACCGCGCCGGGACCCGAGACCTTCCGGCCGCCCGCCGGTCGGCGGGTGAGCCGGACGGGCGGGCCGGCCCGCGCCGGTCCCCCGGGCCACGGGCGTGGACCGGTCTCCGGGGCACGCGCGCCGGATGGTCCGCCGGTCACGGGGGCGGGTGGTCCGCCCCTTCACGACCGTGGGTTGGTCCGCCACTTCACGGACGCGGGTTGGTCCGCCCCTTCACGGACGCGGGGTTGGTCCGCCACTTCACGACCGTGGCTTGGTCCGCCCCTTCACGGGCGCAGGTTGGTCCGCCCCTTCACGGACGCGGGTTGGTCCGTCGCCATCGGGGGCGGGCGTCGGTGCCGCGGCGGCCGGCGACGGACGCGCACCGCGGGCACTGCCGGCGTACCCGGTCGGCCGCGCCGCCCGACTCCGGGAAGGTGTCCGGCCAGGTGACGTGGGGGAACCGGGTCAGCCGGGAGCGGCTCAGGGACAGTCCGCAGACGGTCTCGTTGCGCCCGGGCTGCCAGGCGTGGACCTCACCGGCCGGGAGCCGGCGGCGGCCTTCCTCCTCGTCGGTCCACTGCCCGGAGGCGGCGACGGCGTACACGACGGGGCGTGGCATGCAACGACCCCTTCCGGCTCAGCCGGCCGCGTGGTCGACGCGCAGCCGGACCTGTTCCTCCAGCCGCCGCAGGCTGGTGTCCAGCGCGTCGCCCACGGCCTTCTCGCCCGGGTCGTGGTCGTCGTCGAAGAAGGACAGGTGCACCGTGACCTCGCTGGCGCCGCCGCCGATCCCGGCGACCTGGAGCCAGCCGCTGTAGCCGCCCTGCTCGCGGGTGCCCCACTCCAGTCGCATCTGGTCGTGCCGGCTGCGCAGCAGGGCCGCGGTGTCGTGGTCGGTGCGGTCCTCGTGCACGGTGACCGCGGGCGGCTCCTCCGCGTGCACGTGCAGTGCCTCGGGCAGCCAGGAGTCCATCTGCCCGATGTTCGCGGCCTGGTCGTAGACGTGTTCCGGCTGCGCGGGCATGGTGCGTGAACGTTCGTACTCGGTCATCGCGCTTCCGTCCTCGGGTCGTGCGGGCGGGCGGCGGGCCGGCCGGGTACCCGCCGGAGGGCGGGTGACGCGGCGGCCCGGCGCCCGGGGATCAGAACACGGTCGGCACCACGCCCCGGTCCGGGGTCAGGCGGATGCTCTGGCCCCGGCCGCAGTGGACGATCCGGTCGCCGAGGCCCACGCCTTCGGCCTCGGCGAGGAACGCCGACAGGGGCGAGCGGAACACCGTGTAGTCGTGGTAATGGACCGGCAGGATCTGGCGGGGGTCCAGCCGGCGGGCCAGTTCGGCTCCCTGTGCGCCGTCCATGGTCACGACGAAGCCGCCCGGCAGCCGTGTGCCGCCGAGGTGCAGCACGGCCAGGTCGGCGGCGGGAAAACGCCGGGCGATCTCGTCGAGGCCGTCGTGGACCAGCGTGTCACCCGACACGTACAGCCGCATCCGGACCGGCCCGCCGACGGGGCCGAACTCCAGCATGCTCCCCATCACCGGCGGCAGGAGGGCGCGCAGCGCCCGCGCACCGGCGTGCCGTCCGGGCAGCGCGGTCACCGTGACCTGCGCGCCTCCCCGGCGCACGGTGAGCCCCTGCCAGGTGCGCAGACCGGCGGTGCGGCCGAAACCGTGCAGGACCCTCAGGCGCCGGGCGGCGTGCCGGGTGGTGAGCACCGGCACCGTGTGGTCGAGGTGCCGGTTCGTGCGCCGGTCCCAGTGGTCGCCGTGGAGGTGCGACAGGACGACCGCGTCGGGGCGGGGCAGGTCGACGAGGTCGACGGCCGGTTCCGTCAGCCGCCTGCTCACCAGCCCGTATCCGAGGTGGGCGTACTGGCCGCGGTGCAGGAAGTTCGGGTCGGTGAGCAGGGTGAGCTCGTCGTAGCGCACGAGGATCGTGGCGTTGCCGATGAACTGGATCTCGACCGAGCCGTCCGTGAGGTCGCCCGTAATGTGTGACATGGCCATCCCATCCGACGGGGGCCCCGGACCCCGTCACACCACCGGTCCGTTCTGCTTCCTCCGGTGGGACGGGGTACCCCCGCGGGACCCGCTCACGCGTCCCGGGGGCGGCGCTTCGGGGCCGGCCGTACGGCGGGCGCGCGGTCAGGTCAGGCGGTCCAGCAGCGCGGTCACCTCGCGCCGGACCACCTCGCGGGCCGTGGGCGGCAGGGCACCGAGGTCGGTCCGTTCCAGGGCCCGGAGCACCGGGTCGCCGGCGGTTCCGGCGGGGCGGGCGGCGGAGCCGGTGACCACCTCGTGGCCGTCCCGGACGGCGACGCGCAGGCGGTGCCCGCCGTCCTCGGCGTGGGCGGCCGTGGCGACGACCAGGGGCGGAGGTCCGCCCGGGTCGGCGGGCGCCTTGTGGAAGCCGCTCGCCGCGGGCTCGCGCCAGCGCAGGCCGAGCAGCAGGTGGCGTTTGGCGACCACCTCGGACAGGTCCGTCTCGTAGGTCCCGTCGCGGTCCAGGACCGTCGCGCGCGCGTCGAGGACGAGGGCGGCGGGGAGCAGGCAGCGCAGCGTGCTGCCCACGATGTTGCCGCCGACCGTGGCCGTCCGGCGCACGGCACCCGTGCCCACGCTGCCGGCCGCGCGGTGCAGCACCTCCGGCACCCGGTCGTCGACGCGGTGCAGCAGGACGGCACCGCCGAGCGCCTCGCGCTCCAGCACGTTGGCCTCGGGAACGTGGCGCAGCGACACGGCCTGTTCCGGGAAGCCGTCCCGCTGCCAGACGCCCCACACGAGCGTGGCCCCTCCGACGGGCACCGCGCCTTCCGCGAGGCAGGTGCGTGCTTCGGACAGTGAGGTGGGCAGACGCAGCAGCACGATCGGGACCTGCTTTCCTTGACGTCGGTAAAGAGGCGGGTCAGCGGGGGGGCGGCCCTTCGTCGGACGGCCGGGGGGGAGGCACTGCATTGTCGGTACGGACGCGGGGGCGCGTACAGGGCTCACGCCGCGGCCGTGTGCGCCCGACGTGGGCCCGGGCGCGGCGGACGCGACCGCCGGTCCGCACCGGAGTCCCGAGGGTCGGGCACGGGAGCAACCCGCACCGTCCGTGAACCGTCCCCCATAGCGTCCGCCCCGCTATCCGCCCGCTCCACGGTGCCGTCCCGCCCCACCGTCCCTTCCCTCCCCGTCCCGTCCCCATGCGGCCCGACCCGGCCGCCCTCCCCGAACGATCGGATCCATGAACGCAGCCACGCTCCTGGACGTCCTGCTGGACGCCGCCCGCACGTCCCCCGACCAGGTGGTCGTCCATGTCCGGGGCGACGGCGGCGAGTTGACCGTGACCTACCGGCAACTCCTGGACGAGGCACTGCGTGTCGCCGGCGGGTTCCGGGAGGCCGGCGTCGCGCCGGGCACCTGCGTGCCGCTGCTCGCCGAGCGCGGCGAGGACTTCCAGCCGCTGTTCTGGGGCGCGCTCGCGGCCGGTCTGGTGCCGGTGCCGCTGGCACCGGACGCGCGGCGGGCACGCCCCGTGTGGGAGCACCTCGGCGGCCCACCGGTGGCGGTGGACGCGGCCTGCGCCCCGGTGGCCGGTGAACTCGCGGACGGGGTGCGCGTACTGCGGGTGGAGGACCTGCGCGAGGGGCCCGCGCTCGCGGTCCCGGCGTCGCCCGCGCCGGACGACCTGGCGTTCCTGCAGTTCTCCTCCGGCAGCACCGGCGCGCCGAAGGGCGTGGAGCTGACCCACGCGGCCGTGGTGGCGAACCTGCGGCAGCTGACCGCGGCGTCCGCGCTCACCGAACGGGACGTGGTCCTCAGCTGGATGCCGTACTTCCACGACATGGGGCTCATCGGCACCCATCTGGCGCCCCTCGCCGCACGGGCCCGGCAGGTCAGGATCGCCCCGCTGTCCTTCGCCAAGAACCCCCGGCTGTGGTTCGAGACGGCGTCGGCCCACCGGGCCACGGTGCTGTCGGCGGCCAACTTCGCGCTGGCGCTCACCGTCCGCCGGGTGCCGGAGGAGGTCTGCGCGCGGCTGGACCTGAGCGCGGTGCGGCTGCTGCTGGTGGGCGCGGAGCCGATCTCCGCCACGGTGTGGCGGGCGTTCACCCGGCGGGCGCGGGCGGCCGGGCTGGATCCACGGGCGGCGACACCCGTGTACGGGCTGGCCGAGGCGACCCTGGGCGTCACCTTCCCGCCCCCGGGCG
This sequence comes from Streptomyces sp. SID14436, assembly GCF_010548465.1. Classification (GTDB taxonomy): domain Bacteria; phylum Actinomycetota; class Actinomycetes; order Streptomycetales; family Streptomycetaceae; genus Streptomyces. The sequence continues at coordinate 7,386 of NZ_JAAGMD010000028.1, forward strand.
AGGTGGCCGCACCGGTGGTGCTGGACCGTGAACGGCTCAGCCGGGGACAGGCTGTGGAGCGGGAAGCGGGCGTCGGTGCCGTTGAGTTGATGGACGTCGGCGCACCGGTACCGGGGTGCGAGGTGCGCGTCACCGATGACGGCGGCCGGCCGCTGGGCGACCGGCGGGTGGGGCACATCGAGGTCCGCGGACCGCAGCTCGCGCGCGGCTACCACCGGCTGCCGGCGGCCACGGCCGAGTCCTTCGCCGGCGGCTGGCTGCGCACCGGCGACCTGGGCTTCCTGCGGGACGGCCGGCTGTGCGTCAGCGGCCGGGCCAAGGACGTCCTGTTCGTCAACGGCCGTACGTTCCACGCGCCGGACATGGAGGACGTGGCGGCGGCGACGCCCGGGGTCCCCGCGGGGACGACGGTGGTGGTCGGGTCGACCGATCCGGTGACCGGCGGGGAGCGGGTGGTGGTGTTCGTGGCCTGGGCCCGGCCGCCCGCCTCGGCGGGCGAGGTCCTCGACCGGGTGGCGCGTCGGGTGCGGGCGGCCCTGGGTCACGACGACGTACGGGTCCTGGCCCTGCCCCCGTCGTCCTTCCCGCGCACGACGAGCGGCAAGGTGCGGCGGCAGCGCATGCGCGCCCGGTTCGAGGCGGACGGCTACCGGCCGTCGGCCTCGTCGGTCTGGTCGGGCACCGCGCGGGAGCCGGCGGTGCGCCCCCCGGACGGTGCGGCGCCGCCCCGCTCCCGGCGCGAGGTCCGCAGGACGGTGCGGGCGGTCTGGGCCCGGGTGCTGGCGGTGCCGGAGTCGTCGTTCGGGGACGGTGACCGGTTCGCGGAACTGGGCGGCACCTCGCTGAAGGCCATGGAGGTGCTCGCGGCGCTGGAGGACGCGCTGGGCCTGCCCCTGGAACCGGCGGTGCTGCGCAACGACACGGTGAGTGCGCTCACCGACCAGCTGCTGGATGTCCGGGAGACGGAGTATGCGAGGTGGCCCGCGGGGCGGGGCGACAGGGGTGGGGCTGACGGTACGACCGCGGCGGGCGGCCGGACTGGAGCGGTCGGCGGGGACGGCCGGACCG
>NZ_JAAGMD010000053.1 GCF_010548465.1 Streptomyces sp. SID14436
GACGCCGGCCCGCCGGGCACGAGAGCGCTCCCGCCGCCGGCCGCCGCGAGCGGCTGTGAATGTCCTCACAGCCGACTGTGACCACCCTCACATCGCGGACCTCCCGGCCCTGGGTAGAGCGGCGAGCGCGCCGCGGGCCCGCTCCGGGAGGGTCCGGGGTGACCTGGGGCATACCCGGCCGATGCCTCGTTGCGCCTACCTTGGTGTGATTGCCCCGTACGTGGCGTCGCGCCAGGGGTGCACCACTGTGTCGATCGTCCAGGAGACCCATGCGCCCCCGCATACCCTCCGTCCGCCGCCCCGCGGCCGTTCCCGCGCTCGCCGTGACCGGCGGGGCGCTCGCCCTCGGATTCGGCGGGCTGTATCTCACGGGGCTCCTCCTCACGGGCGGGCAGATCGAGTCCGGGACGACGGTGCGCGGGGTGGACATCGGAGGGCTGAGCGCCGAGGAGGCCACCCGGAAGCTGGACCGGCACCTCACGCCCGTCGCCTCGCGCGAGCTCCCCGTGTCGGTCGGCGACCGCACAGGGACGGTCGTCCCCCGGGAGGCCGGGCTGACCTTCGACATCCCCGGCACCGTGGACCGCGCCGCGCACACCGGCTCCGACCCGGTCAGCGTCATCGGGGCCCTGTTCCGCTCCGGCGGTGAGATCGAGCCCGCCGTGACCACCGACGAGGACGCCTCGCGCGCGGCCCTGCGCTCGCTCGCCGAGGAGCTGGACCGGAAGGTGCGCGACGGGGGCGTGACGTTCGCCGACGGCGAGGTCAACGCGATCGCGCCGCGCGCCGGCCACGCCCTGGACGTCGACGCCGCGGTGGACACCCTGCGCGACTCCTTCCAGGCGGGCACCGACAAGGTGACCGCCCTGCCCGCGCGTGAGACCCGGCCGAAGGTCACGGCGGCGGAGGTGGAACGCGCGGTGCGCGAGTTCGCCCGGCCGGCCATGTCGGCGCCCGTCACCCTCACCGCCGGCGACCAGCGGTTCCCGATCCCCCCGAAGGTGCTGGGCGAGCATCTGAGCATGCGGCCCGACGACAGCGGCAGGCTCGCGCCCCGGCTGGACGAGAAGGGCCTGCGGGCCGCGCCCGCCGTGGCACGCCCGCTGGCGGAGCTGACCACCACGCCCCGCAACGCCACGCTGCGGGTCGACGGGGACCGGGTCGTCGTGGCCGACCGCGGCCGGACCGGTGTGCGGGTCGAGGACAAGGCCCTCGGCAAGGCCGTGCTGCCCCTGCTCACCGAGTCGGGTGCCGGCCGCACCGGCGAACTCGCCACGCGGCGCACCGAACCGGAACTGACCCCCGAGAAGGTGGCCCGGCTGGGCCTGAAGGAGAAGGTGTCCTCGTACACCGTCACCTTCGAGCCGGCCGCCTACCGCACCCAGAACATCGGCCGTGCCGCGGAGCTCATCGACGGCTCCCTCGTGATGCCCGGCGAGACCTGGAGCTTCAACCGGACCGTCGGTGAACGCACCGAGGCCAACGGGTTCGGCGACGGCGTCATCATCCTCGACGACAAGTACACCAAGGCGCCGGGCGGCGGCGTCTCCTCCGTGGCCACGACCATGTTCAACGCGATGTTCTTCGCCGGCGTGCGGCCCGTCGAGTACGGCGCCCACTCCTTCTACATCGAGCGCTACCCCGAGGGCCGGGAGGCCACCGTGGCCTGGGGCAGCCTCGACCTGAAGTTCGCGAACGACTCCGGCAACGCCCTGTACATCCAGGCGCGGGCGACCGACACGTCCGTGACCATCACCTTCTTCGGCACCAAGAAGTACGACGAGATCAAGTCGGTGACCGGTCCCCGCCGCAACGTGGTGGAGCCGAAGCGGAAGGTGAGCACCGACAAGGAGTGCGTGCCGCAGACCCCGCTGGAGGGCTTCGACGTCACGGTGGAGCGGGTCTTCCTCAACGACGGCCGGGAAGTGAAGCGGCAGCCCTTCCACACCCACTACACCCCGCGCGACGAGATCGTCTGCGAGTAGGCCGCCGCCGCTGCCGCGACGGAACGGCACGGCGAGGGCCGCGAATGCCCCGGGCGGTCCGCCGGGGCCGGAAAACACGAAAGGCAAGGAGTCGCCCGCTCCTTGCCACTCTCAACGTATAGCGCACCGGGGGGCTTGCGGCAAGGCCCCCGGTGTCGCGCAGAATGGCCGACCTACGCCCGGAACAGCGGGAAATACCGCTTCGCGACCTACGCGGCTTCTGTGGGCGTAACAGCCATTTCTCGAACTCGGCGGACGGGTGTTGTGCGATGAGGGACGTGATCGTGGTCGGCGGCGGCCCCACCGGCCTGATGCTGGCCTGCGAACTGCGGCTGCACGGCGTGGACACGGTGGTCCTGGAGAGGCTGCCCGGACCCTCCGGTCAGTCCCGGGGGCGGGGGCTGCACACGCGCAGTGTCGAGCTGATGGACCAGCGGGGCCTGCTGGACCGGTTCCTCGCCGTCAGTGAGAAGTTCCAGGTCGGCGGCCTCTTCGGCGGCATCACCGCCCCCTGGCCGGACGGACTGGACACGGCGCACCCCTACGGCCTGGCCACCGCCCAGCCGGACACCGAGCGGCTGCTCCACGAACGCGCCGTCGAACTCGGCGCCGACATCCGCCGCGGCTGCGACGTCGTCGGGCTGACCCCGCTCGGGGGCGGCGAGGACGACGGGGACGGGGAAGCCGTGGACGCCGTGCTGGCGGACGGCACCCGGCTGCGGGCCCGCTACGTCGTCGGGTGCGACGGCGGGCGCAGCACGGTGCGCAAGCTGCTCGGCATCGGGTTCCCCGGCGAGCCCGCCACGGTCGAGACCCTGCTGGGCGACATGGCGGCGACCGCGGACCCGGCGGAGATCGCCGAGGTCGTGGCCCGGGTCCGCACGACCCAGCTGCGCTTCGGCGTCGTCCCCGACGTGGACGGACAGCGCGGCGTGCACCGCTTCGTCGTCCCGGCCGAGGGCGTGTCCGAGGACCGGACCACGGGACCGACCCTGGAGGAGTTCAAGGAGCGGCTGCGGGCCGTCGCCGGCACCGACTTCGGGGTCCACTCGCCGCGCTGGCTGTCCCGTTTCGGTGACGCCACGCGGCAGGCCGAACGCTACCGGGCCGGACGGGTGCTGCTGGCCGGTGACGCCGCGCACATCCATCCGCCGACCGGCGGACAGGGCCTCAACCTCGGGGTGCAGGACGCGTTCAACCTGGGCTGGAAGCTGGCCGCGACCGTCAACGGCTGGGCTCCCGAAGGGCTGTTGGACACGTACCACGACGAGCGGCACCCGGTGGGGGCCGCCGTCCTCGCCAACACCCGTGCGCAGATCGCGCTGATGAGGACCGACCCGGGCACGGTCGCACTGCGCGAGCTGTTCACGAAGCTGATGGGGCTCGACGAGGTGAACCGGTACATCACCGGGATGATCACCGCGGTGGACGTCCGCTACGACGTCGGCGACGGAGACGGAGACGGGCAGGACCACGAACTGCTGGGCCGTCGTCTGCGGGACGTGGCCCTGAAGCGGGGCCGCCTGTACGAGCTGATGCACGGCGGGCGAGGGCTGCTGCTCGACACGACGGGCGGCCTGACGGTGTCGGGGTGGGCGGACCGGGTCGACCACGTGGTCGACGCCGGCGACGGACTCGACGTGCCCGCGCTGCTGTTGCGGCCGGACGGTCATGTCGTCTGGGTGGGTGAGCGGCAGGACGCGCTGGAGGAGTGTCTACGGAGGTGGTTCGGCGTTCCCACGGCGCGGTGAGCGGTCCGGGCGAGCGGGGCCGGGCCGCGCCACCGGGCGGGCGCCGGGCGGCGGTTGATGGTTCGAGGACGGGCCGGACGGCGTGCGAGGCTGCCCCCCATGGACGACAGCGCGAGGACCAGCACGGAGTTCCGGACGACGAGTGGCCGGGTGGCCGGGCGGAGGTCGCCCGACGGCGTGATCGCCGTGCTGGGAGTGCCGTACGCGGCCCCGCCCTTCGGCCCGCACCGCTTCCGTGAGCCGCGGCCGGTCCCCGGCTGGGGGGACCGACGCCCCCGGGACTGCACGGAGTTCGGGCCGGTCGCCCCGCAGTCGGCCGAACTGCCCGGCGCGCCGGTGTGGCGCCCCGGCGACGAGGACGTCCTCAGCGTCAACGTGTGGGTGCGTCCCCGGCCGGACGGCGGTCCGCTGCCCGTGCTGTTCTGGATCCACGGCGGTGCCTACACCTTCGGTTCCTCCGCGGAGCCCGGCTTCGACGGTGCGGCGCTCGCCCGGGCCGGGGTGGTCGTGGTGAGCTGCAACTACCGGGTCGGTTTCGAGGGGTTCGGGCATGTGCCGGGCTTCCCCGACAACCGGGGTCTGCTGGACCAGGTGGCCGCACTGCGCTGGGTCCGGGACAACATCGCCGAGTTCGGCGGGGACCCCGAACGCGTCACCGTGGCCGGGCACTCCGCCGGAGGGGGCTCCGTCGCCTGTCTGCTGGGCATGGACCGGGCGCGCGGGCTGATGCGGCGGGCGATCGCCCACAGCGTGCCGGCCGCCTTCTTCTCCGCCGGGGCCGCCGCCGCGGTCTCGTCGAGGATCGCGCGGGCCGCCGGGGTCGCGCCGACGGCGGACGGCCTGCGGTCCGCCTCGCCCGGGCGTCTGGTGGCCGCCGCCGACGCGGTGTCCGGGCAGTGCGCGGACGATCCGGTCCTGCCGAGCCAGGCGGTCGACCCCGTGCTGTTCCAGCCGGTGGTCGACGGTGAGGTGCTGCCCGCCGATCCGCTCACCGCCGTGACGGCCGGTGCCGCCCGCGACGTGGACCTGCTGGTCTGCCACACGCTGGAGGAGTACTGGTTCCTGCACGCGACGGGCAGCGTGCGCCGCACCGACACGGAGCGGGCGACGGCGGACGCCGCCGAGGCGCTCCGCCTTCCCGTACAACTGGTCGAGAAGTACCGGGCGTTGATACCCGACGCGCCGGTGTTCGACCGGCATCTCGCGTTCCTGGGCGACGCATGCTTCGGCGAGTACAGCAGCCGGCTGGCGGAACGGCACGCGCGGGCCGGCGGGCGGGCGCACCTGTCCCGTTTCGCCCGCCGCCGCCCGGGACCGGACGGCACGGTCCGGCCCTGGCACACCGCCGACGTCCCCTTCGCCTTCGGCAACCTGGACGCGACGGGCGCCCCGTTCCTCATCGGCGGCGCCCCGGACGAACAGGACCGGGCCCTGTCCCGCCGGATGGTGCGGGCCTGGGCGGACTTCGCCGCGTCGGGTGACCCGGGCTGGCCCGCGATCGGCTCCGACGCGACCCCGGTGCGGATGTGGGCCGTGCCGGACGATCACCTGGCCGACGACACCGGGTCCGCGTTGCGTGCCGTGTGGCGGGGCGTCGAGGTGGGCGCGCCCGTGCCCGCTCCCTTCCCGGCCCGGGAGTCCCCCGCGCGCCGTCCGCAGGACGGGGCGGGGCGCCGGGACGGCGGCGCTTGACCCTGTCGCGACGGCAACGTTTCTACTGGCGTCATGCGAACCTCCGAGCTCGCCGGCCCGGCCGGCGCCACGAACCTCAAGGCCCTGCGCACGGCGGTGCGTTGGTCCCTCGTCGCGCTCCTCCCCGCCGAACTGGTCCTTCTCCTGTGCGTGGTGGGAGGGGTCCGGATCGCCCCGGGGGTGCAGTGGGCGGTGCGGCTGGCGGTGCTCGTCCCGCTGCTCCTATCCACCGTCCTGGCCGGTCTCGACCACCGCCGGCACCGGCGCGGAGGTCTCGGCCGGCGTGCCGCCCTGCGCGCCGCGCTCGCCGACAGCGTGCCCGCGGCGGTGCGCCGGCTCACCGCCCACGAGATCTTCCTGTCGACCAGCTTCCTGCGGTGGGTGGCCCGCCGGGGACCGCACGGTGTGCGCCGGGGCGACACGGCCGTCCCGTACGCCTCCGGGCAGTCGGCGGTCATGGCCGGGTTCCTGTTCGTCTGTGTCGTCGAGACGGTGATGCTGGCGTTGGTGATCCCGTGGCCGGTGGTCCACGCGGTGACGCTCGTCGTGGACGTCTGGGGCTGCTACTTCGTCGTCGCCCTGCACGCGTCCTGCGTGGTGCGCCCGCACGTGATCGGCGCGGACGGCTCGCTGCGGCTGCGGTACGGGGCCCTGCTGGACATCCGCGTCCCGGCCGGCCGCATCGCCTCGGTCCGCGCGGTCCGGGCCTTCCCCGAGGGGAGGATGGCCGCCGTCGGGGACGACGGGACGGCCGACCTGGCCGTGGCGGGACAGACCACGGTCACCGTCGAACTCACCGAACCGGTGCGCTTCGTGCGGGTCCTGGGCCGGCCCGCCGAGGCCCGCGCCTTCCGCTTCTACGCCGACGACGCCGCCTCCGCCGTGGCCGCGCTCAGGGCCCGCGCGCCACGCCCCGACGCCGGCCGCTCCGCCGGGGTGGCGGGGGCACCGGAGTGAGCGGGCAGGTCCAGGTCGCAGCCC
>NZ_JAAGMD010000079.1 GCF_010548465.1 Streptomyces sp. SID14436
CCAGCCCGCCCCGCACGCCGCGCGACGCCACGGCGGCCGGCGACGTCGACGTCGCGACGACGGAGGGCGTGAGCGTGGGCACCGGGGTGGGCACCGCGGTGGGAGTCGTGGAGCCGGTGGGGGACACGGACGGGGCGGCCGTCGTCGGCCGGGGGGAACGGGTGGAGGAGGCCGTGCCGTCGGCGCGCCGAGGGAGGGCCTCGCAGGCGATGCCGTCGTCGGGGCCCTGGTCCTCGTCGAGACGGTGCGGATCGCTGGGGTCCGAGTCGAACAGCGCCTGCGCGTCCTCCTGATGGGTGAAGTCGCGGCAGTCCAGGTCCTGGGCGTGCGCGGCGGAGGCCTGCGGCAGGACCGCGGCGAGCGCGATCAGGGTGCCTATGGCACCGGTGCGACGGCGCATGAAAGCGCCTCCTTTCCGGCCACGGATGGCCCGGCCTCCGACGCTAGGCGCGCCCCGCTCCCCGGGCGCGCAGCCGTGGGCCGATCGGGTGCCGGTCCCGGACGGCGGCCGGGACGCGGGCCGGGGGGCCGGCCTCCGGGACGCGGGGGTGGGGCGCTGCCGCGGGGGGTAATGGATCACACAGTCCGGGTGTGCCGTTGACACCGCGTGCCAGGGCTTCTAGCGTCACGTCTGCTGAAGGTACTAAGCGGTCGCTCACTTGCTGGGCCGGGCCGCTGGAGCCGCACCCCAAGGGCGAGGAGAAGCAGCAATGTCCACCACTGAGCAGCGGGTCGCGGTCGTCACCGGTGCCGCGCGCGGCATCGGCGCCGCCACCGCCGTACGACTGGCCGCCGAGGGCCGCGCCGTCGCCGTGATCGACCTCGACGAGGCCGCCTGCAAGGACACCGTCGAGAAGATCACCGCCGCGGGTGGGAAGGCCGTCGCCGTCGGCTGCGACGTCTCCGACGAGGCGCAGGTCGAGGCCGCCGTCGCCCGGATCGCCGAGGAGCTCGGCGCCCCCACCATCCTGGTCAACAACGCGGGCGTGCTGCGCGACAACCTGCTGTTCAAGATGAGCGTCTCCGACTGGGACACGGTCATGAACGTGCACCTGCGCGGTGCCTTCCTGATGTCGAAGGCCTGTCAGAAGCACATGGTGGACGCGGGCTTCGGCCGCATCGTCAACCTGTCGTCCTCCTCCGCCCTCGGCAACCGCGGTCAGGTCAACTACTCCGCCGCCAAGGCCGGACTCCAGGGCTTCACCAAGACCCTCGCCAAGGAGCTCGGCAAGTTCGGCGTCACCGCCAACGCCGTCGCCCCCGGCTTCATCGCCACCGAGATGACCAAGGCCACCGCCGACCGCGTCGGCATGGGCTTCGAGGACTTCAAGGCCGCCGCGGCCACGCAGATCCCCGTCGCCCGGGTCGGCGAGCCCGACGACATCGCCAACGCCATCGCCTTCTTCACCGGCGAGGCCGCCGGCTTCGTCTCCGGCCAGGTGCTGTACGTGGCCGGCGGGCCGCTCGACTAGGACGACCGGGACGAACTGGAGCACAGGACATGACCGCAGTGGAACTCTCGGGCAAGGTCGCCCTGATCACCGGTGCCAGCCGCGGCATCGGCTACGGCGTCGCCGAGGCGCTGATCGCCCGCGGCGACCGGGTGTGCATCACCGGCCGCAACGAGGACGCCCTCAAGGAGGCCGTCGAGGCGCTCGGCGCCGACCGGGCCATGTACGTGGCGGGCAAGGCGCACGACGAGAGCCACCAGGCCACCGTCGTCGAGCGCACCATGGAGACCTTCGGCCGGATCGACTACCTGGTCAACAACGCCGGGACCAACCCGGTGTTCGGGCCGATCGCCGACCTCGACCTGAACGTGGCCCGCAAGGTCTTCGAGACCAACGTGGTCTCCGCGCTCGGCTTCGCCCAGCGCACCTGGCACGCCTGGCAGAAGGACAACGGCGGCGCGATCGTGAACATCGCGTCCGTCGCCGGCCTGGCGCCCTCGCCGTTCATCGGCGCGTACGGGGTCAGCAAGGCCGCGCTGATCAACCTGACCGTGCAGCTCGCCCACGAGTTCGCGCCGAAGGTACGGGTCAACGCCATCGCCCCGGCCGTGGTGAAGACCAAGTTCGCGCAGGCGCTGTACGAGGGGCGGGAGGCGGAGGCCGCCGCCGGCTATCCGCTGGGCCGCCTCGGGGTGCCCTCCGACATCGGCGGCGCCGCCGCGTTCCTCACCTCGGAGCAGTCGGACTGGGTGACCGGCCAGACCCTCGTGGTCGACGGCGGCATCTTCCTCAACGCCGGCGTGGCCTGACCGCCACCCCGCACCGCCCCGGAGGCACCGCTTCCGCACCGGGGCACCACGACGGTCCGGACACGGGCGTCCCTTGACGAAAGGGGCGCCCGTGTCGGCGTTCCGGGGCTTGTGGGGGGTTATGACAACGTAGTCGGTTGCGGCTCGATCTCAACTGTCGTCCGGGGGAGGGTCACCCGGCGGAACACTGCGGTATCGTCTGCCGACCCTTGGTACGGCAGATCGAGGAGCGTGCGCGTGTTCAACCGGAACCGAGGCCTGCGGCGGATGGCGGCCATCGCGTCCATATCGTCGTTGGTCGCCGGATGTGGCATCTTGTCCTCCGATACCCCGGATGACGAGGGGCCAATCGTCGTGGGGACGACCAGTGCACCCAGCACGCTGGATCCTGCCGCTTCCTGGGACAGCTCCTGGGAGCTCTTCCGCAACATCTACCAGACCCTGCTGAGTTACCCGGTCGGCGCGACGACGCCCCAGCCGGACGCCGCCGAGAGCTGCGCGTTCTCCGACGACTCCAACCAGGTCTTCCGCTGCGAACTGCGCGAGGGGCTGAAATTCTCCGACGGCTCCACGCTCGACGCCAAGGCGGTCAAGTACTCCATCGACCGCATCCGCAAGATCAACGTCAACGGCGGTCCGGCGGGTCTGCTGGGCAGCCTCGACCGGGTGCAGGCGCCCAGCGAGCGCGAGGTGGTCTTCCACCTCAACAAGCCCGACGCGACCTTCCCGTTCGTCCTGGCCACGCCGGCCATGTCGATCGTCGCCCCGGGCGCCTACCCGGCCGACGCCCTGCGCAAGGACGGCGGCATCGTCGGCTCCGGGCCGTACGGGCTGCGCTCCTACGACGAGGGCAAGAAGGCCGAGCTGGTCCGCAACGACCGGTACAAGGGGTTCGCCAAGCCGCGGAACCAGGCCGTGACCGTCCGCTACTTCCAGGACTCCCAGACCATGGTCCAGGCGCTGCGCGGCAAGGAGGTCGACATCACCTACCGCGGCCTGGCCGCCGACGACATCATCGACCTCCAGAGCCGGACCAGCTCGGAGGAGGAGATCCAGCTCGTCGAGGGCACCGGGACCGACATCAGCTACCTGGTGTTCAACCCCAAGGACCCGTGGGCCGGCAAGAAGGAGGTGCGCCAGGCCATCGCGCAGGTCATCGACCGCGGGGCCATCGCGCACAAGGTCTACAAGGACACCGTCGACCCGCTGTACTCCATGGTCCCCAAGGGGCTCACCGGCCACACCACCGGCTTCTTCGACGACTACGGCGAGCCCAGCGTGGCCAAGGCCAAGGAGATCCTCACCGATGCGGGCATCACCCAGAAGGTGCCGCTGACCCTCTGGTACACCACGGACCGCTACGGCTCCGCGACGGCGGCGGAGTTCAAGGAGCTCGAACGGCAGCTGGAGGCGTCCAAGCTGTTCGACATCACGCTCAAGAGCCGCCCCTGGAAGACCTACGTCACCGGCTACCAGAAGGGCGAGTACCCGGTCTTCGGCCGTGGCTGGTTCCCCGACTTCCCGGACGCGGACAACTTCATCGCCCCGTTCGTCGGCAAGCAGAACGCGCTCGGCACGCCCTACGAGGCGACCGAGATCACCAACGTCCTGCTGCCGCGCTCCCGCCGGGAGAGCGACCGCGGCAACGTGGTGCGCGAGTTCGAGGAGGCCCAGCAGATCCTCGTGGACGACGCACGGCTGCTCCCGCTGTGGCAGGGCCGGCAGTACGTCGCGGCCAGCCGGGACATCTCGGGCGGCGAGCGGGCCCTGGACCCCTCGACGATCATGATGATGTGGGAGCTGTCCCGCAAGACCAGCTGGTGACGGGCCGGGCAGCGGTGGACGGGGCCGGTTGTCAGTGCTCGCCGGTAGGTTCTCCTACCGGCAAGTGACCGCAATCGTGAGGACGTTGACGTGACCGACATCGCCATGCTGCCCGAGTCCTGGCGCGGGGTTCTGGGTGACGAGCTGCAGCAGCCCTACTTCAAGGAGCTGGTGGAGTTCGTCGAGGAGGAGCGGGCGAAGGGCCCCGTGTACCCGCCCCGCGAGGAGGTCTTCGCGGCGCTGGACGCGACGCCCTACGACAAGGTCAAGGTCCTCGTCCTCGGCCAGGACCCCTACCACGGCGAGGGCCAGGGGCACGGCCTGTGCTTCTCGGTCCGGCCGGGCGTGCGCACCCCGCCGTCGCTGCGCAACATCTACAAGGAGATGCACGCGGAGCTGGGCACGCCCGTCCCGGACAACGGCTATCTGATGCCGTGGGCCGAGCAGGGCGTGCTGCTGCTCAACGCGGTGCTCACGGTGCGCGCCGGCGAGGCGAACTCGCACAAGGGCCGGGGCTGGGAGAGGTTCACCGACGCGGTCATCCGCGCCGTGGCGGACCGGCCCGAACCGGCGGTCTTCGTGCTGTGGGGCAACTACGCGCAGAAGAAGCTGCCGCTGATCGACGAGACCCGCCACGTGGTGGTCAAGGGCGCGCACCCCTCGCCGCTGTCGGCGAAGAAGTTCTTCGGCTCCCGCCCGTTCACCCGGATCAACCAGGCCCTGGCCGCCCAGGGCCACGCGCCGGTCGACTGGACCATCCCCGACCTCGGCTGACGCCCCGCACCGGGTGCGGCCCGGCCCCGGCCGCCCGCACCCGGTGGACGCCCCGGTGCGTCCCGGGGCGCGCCGTCCGCCGTCGCCGCCTCCTGCGGTTAGCGTCGGGGGGACAGCCGGCGAGCGGGTGCGGAGGACGCGGTGGCGGAACGACAGGGCGGCCGGGCGGCGCCGGACGCCGTGCTGACACGGATCGGGCAGGTCGTGATGCTGCACCACGCGGGGGACCGCGAGGAGGCCCGCCACCGCCTCCTGGGCCTGTGGACGGAGATCGGCGAGCACGGCGATCCGCTGCACCGCTGCACCCTGGCGCACTACCTGGCCGACACCCAGGACGATCCGGAGGACGAACTCGCCTGGGACCTGCGGGCCCTCACGGCCGCCGAGGAGGCCCGCGGCGACCGTCCGGACGGCTTCGGGGACGCGCGCGAGGTGCGCGCCCTCTACCCGGCCCTGCACCTGAGCCTGGCCACCGACTACGCCGGGCTGGGCCGCCCCGACGCCGCCCGCGCCCATCTGAGCCGGGCCAGGGGCGCGGCCCGCGCGCTGGCCCACGACACGTACGGCGAGGGCGTGCGGGCCGCCATCCGCCGTCTGGAGATCCGGCTGGAGGAGAGCGACCGCCCACCCGGCGGCGGGTGGCGCCCGCCCG
>NZ_JAAGMD010000101.1 GCF_010548465.1 Streptomyces sp. SID14436
GCGGCACCGTACGGGCCGTCGGCACCGGACGCCGAGCGGCGCCCGCCGGTGGTGGAGGAACTCAGCGGCCGGGAACGCGACGTGCTGCGGCGGCTGGCCCTGATGATGTCCACCGAGGAGATCGCCGCCGACCTGTTCGTGTCGGTGAACACGGTCAAGACGCACCTCAAGAGCGTGTACCGCAAGCTCGCGGTGAACCGCCGGGGCGAGGCCGTGCGCCGCGCGCGTGAGCTGGGCCTGCTGTGAGGAGCCCGGCGCGACTCGCCCGTGGCGGGTGAGCCCGGCCCGGGCCCGCGCGCGGAGCATCACAGGCACGGTGTGCGGGCACGCGCCGCCGCACCCGGGACCGGCCGCCGCCGCGCGGAGCACGGAACGACGCCGCACGGCACCGGCCGCCCGCGCACGACGTCCCACAAGCACGGGAGGGCCGGCTCATGCACTACGAACTCCGCGTGGCCGGGCGGCTGACGAAGGACCGGATCGACGCCTTCCCGGAGCTCGACCACGTGATGCTGCCGGGTCAGACGGTGCTCTACGGGCACGTCGTCGACGAGGCCCACCTGTACGGACTGCTGGCCCGCTGCCGGTCCCTGGGGCTGCGCCTGCTGGAGGTACGGCCCGCACCACGCTGACCGGCGGCCCGGGGGACCGGGAGCCGCCGGGCCGGGAGACCCCCGGCGCGCCTCACCGGCTCTCCGCCCGCACCCGTCCCGACCGGACCGCCGCGCCCAGCGCCGCGTGGTCCCGTTCGTTGAGGTCGGCGTAGGACCGGGCGAACGCGACGAGCGCCCGGTCGAACCGGCTGCTGCCGCCGAGGTAGGCGGCGATGGCGACCGGGTCCCCGGACCGCGCGTGGGCCCGGGCCAGGGAGCTGCCGCACAGCCGGGCGAACAGCCGGAGCAGACCGGGGTCCATGGTGTCGGGGCGCGCGATGCCCTTCCAGTCGCGCAGCTGCCGCACGTAGAAGTCCCGGCCCCGCCCGTCGAGGCCCACGGCATGGGTCCAGCCCAGCAGGATGTCGCTCGACGTCTGGATCAGCCGCTGCCCGGCCACCACCCGGCGGCCCTGGTGCTCGCACGGCTCACCGCCCGTGTAGGGGGCGAGCACGGACTCCTGCGCCTCCTTGGCCTGCAGCAGCAGCGGGTCGTCGTCGTCCCGGCCGAGCAGCAGCACGATCCAGCAGCGGGTGCCGACACTGCCGACGCCCACCACTTTCCGCGCCATGTCGACCACGTGGTACCGGCCCAGCAGGTACCGGCGCTCCGAGGACAGGGAGCGCACGTACCCCTGGAGGACGCCGCGCAGGCCCTGCCGCTCCGCGGCCGGGTCGTCCAGCAGGTCGCCGAGCGGCACCAGCAGCGGCGGGTCGGGCGCGATGCGCCGGCCCTCGGCCGTGACCCGCGTGAGCTTCGTGTACGCCTGGAGGTGGGTGCGGGTGCGGGCCTTCGCCGCCGCCCGGTCGGTGCGCCGGCGGGCCTCCTGGTCCATCGAGGACGCCAGCAGCTCCCGCGCCCGGTCGACGTCGTCCTGCGCGTACCAGACGTCCAGGGTGCGCATGCCGGCGAAGTCCCGCATCCGCCGCCGGTAGGCGCGCACACACGTGCGGACGGCGTCGTCCTGCTCGTCGGTGGAGAAGCCGTTGGCCCGGGCCGCGATGACGAAGCTGGCCGCGAGGCGTTTGACGTCCCACTCGAAGGGGCCGGCCAGCGTCTCGTCGAAGTCGTTGATGTCGAAGACCAGATGCCGTTCCGGCGAGGCCAGCAGCCGGAAGTTCAGCAGGTGCGCGTCCCCGCAGAGCTGCACGGTCAGGCCGGTGTTCGGGGCGGGCCCGAGGTCCGCCGCCATGACCGCGGCGGCGCCGCGGTAGAAGCGGAACGGTGATTCGAGCATGCGGCCGTAGCGGATCGGCACCAGCTCGGGCAGCCGCGTCGCCGACTGGCGTTCGACCGTGTCGACCGGGTCGGGCCGGTCCCCGGCCGCCTCGAACCAGCCGTGCACCGACCGGGGCGCACGCGACCGCGCGGCTCTGCCGCGCTGGGCACGCTCCGCCGGGGACAAGGGCGCGTTCAGGACGCTGGGTACGGCCATCGCAGAACTCCGCTCCCGCCGTGGGCCGACGTCTGTCCGCCCCCACTGTCGCCGCCGGCCCGCCGCGGCCGGATCACCCGCCGGGGGTGAGGCGGCCCGGTGGCGCCGGCCGCAGCCTGGGGTGGGCGGCCGACGCCCCCGGACGGCACCGCTGCTGCCCGCCCCCGTGGTCTGCCGTGTCCCGGGGGCGGGTCCCCGCGCCCCCGGGACACGACGGGGCGGACGGAAAGCGGGCGGGACCGGCTCATGCCGGGCGCGTGGGTCCGATGCGCGGGCGCGGGTACCCGGAGCTGCGGGAAGCCGGGGGACCCGTGGGGTCCCGAGCGAGATGAGAGGACCCGCGCGATGTGCCGTTGGCTCGCCTACTCGGGCACCCCGATCCTGCTCGACAGCATCCTCTACCGGCCCGCCCACTCCCTGATCGACCAGAGCCTGCACGCCAAGATGGGGGTGGAGACCACCAACGGCGACGGGTTCGGCGTCGGCTGGTACGGGGACGGCGACGGCACGCCGGCCGTGCTGCGGGAGATCGGCCCGGCCTGGAGCAACCGCAACCTGCGCGAGATCGCCCGTCACGTCCGCTCCCGCCTGTTCTTCGCCCACATCCGCGCCTCCACCGGCTCGGCGGTGCAGCAGACCAACTGCCACCCCTTCCGCCACGGCCCCTGGATGTGGATGCACAACGGCGCGATCGAGGGGTTCGACCGGGTCCGGCGGGACCTGCTGCTGGCCGTGGACCCGGACCTCTTCCCGCACATCGAGGGCTCCACGGACTCCGAGACGATGTTCTACCTGGCACTCACCCTCGGCCTGGAGGAGGACCCGCCGGCCGCCGTCGCGCGGATGGCCGGACTCGTCGAACGCACCGGCCGCGCGCACGGCGTGCCGGACCCGCTGCAGATGACGGTCGCGGTGACCGACGGCGAGAGCCTGTGGGCGTTCCGGTACTCCAGCCGACGGGAGTCCCGCTCCCTCTTCTACAGCACGCGCGTGGACACCCTGCGCTCCCTCCACCCCGACCTGGAGTTCCTGCGCGGGGTGTCCGAGGGCACCCGCCTGATCGTCTCCGAGCCGCTCGGCGACATGCCGGGGGCCTGGAACGCCGTCCCCGAGAGCACCTACGGGGTGGTGCGGCCGGGCGGGGACGAGATGCACGCGTTCGCGCCCGCCTGACCGCCCGGCGCCCGTCCGCTACCGCAGCAGCTCCCGGACGAAGGCGTTGCGGAAGACCTCCGCCGGGTCCAGCGCGCCGGCCAGGCGCGCGAAGTCCCGCAGCCGCGGGTACCGGCCGCGCAGCCCGGCCACCGGGGTGGTGAACACCTTCCCCCAGTGCGGCCGCGGCGAGAAGGGCGCCAGGGCCTCCTCCACCCGCCGCACCACCGGCAGCACCGCCCCCGCGTCCGCGATCCAGGTGAAGTGGAAGGCCACCGAATCCCGGCCGTGGGCCGGACTGAGCCACTGCCCGTCCGCGGCGACCGTGCGTATCTCGCAGGTCTGCAGGACGGGGGCGACCGCCTCCCGGACCGCGTCGAGCGCGTGCAGCGCCTCGACGGCGCTGCCGCGCGGCATCAGGTACTCCGACTGCAGCTCCGCCCCGCTGCTCGGGGTGAACTCCGCGCGGAAGTGCGGCAGCCGCTCGTGCCACGGCCCCGGCACCCCGAACTGCTCGGTGCAGTTCACGGCGGGCATGCCCGGCACCGGGTGCATCTTCCCGGTCGCGGGCTCCGCCCACGGGAACGGCGGCAGCGGCCGGTCGGTGCGCCGCTTCAGCCACACCTGCCGGAAGCCGGGCGCCCGCCAGTCCGTGAACAGGCTCACGCTGTACGCCGACGCCATCACCTGCTCGAACGTCTGCGGGTCGAGCACGTCGAGCGGCAGCTCGGTGAAGACGTGCTGCTCCACCTCGTAGGCCGGCTCCAGGTCCAGGGTGAGCGCGGTGACCACGCCCAGCGCGCCGAGCGAGGTGACGACGGCGCCGAAGCGGTCGTCGGCCCGGCCGATCCGCTCGAGGTCACCGGCGGCCGTGACCAGCTCCACCTCGCGCACCGCCGAGGCCAGCGGGCCGTTCGTCACGCCGGAACCGTGCGTGCCGGTCGCCACCGACCCGGCGACGGAGATGTGCGGCAGGGACGCCATGTTCGGCAGCGCCAGCCCGTGCGCGTGCACGGCGCGCGCCAGCTCCGCGTACCGCACGCCGCCGCCGACCGCGACCGTCCGGGCCGCGGTGTCCACGTCGATCCGCGGGGGCATCGCGTCCAGCGACAGCAGCAGCCCGCCCTCGCCCGGGTCGGCGATGCGGTTGAAGGAGTGCCCGCTGCCCAGGACCCGCACCCGGCCGCCGCCGCGGACCAGCGCCCGCAGCTCCTCCAGGGTGCGCGGACGGCGCAGCTCCGCGCCGGCGTACGTGATGTTGCCCGCCCAGTTGGTGACGCTCTCGGTCATCCCTCGCCCTCCGTGACGTCCGGGGACGCCCGACGCCCCCCGCCGGAACCTACCCCGGGGAGTGGACCGTGCCGTGTCGGGGGACCCGGCACCGCGGTTCTCCGAGCGGGGGCATACCGTGAGGAGTCGTACGTCCGAGCCGGGAGGAGACACGGGATGGGCAGCCGGACCGCGCTGGTCGAGGATCTGATGGAGCGGTTCCCGCACGTGCCGCGGGAAGCCGTCTTCAAGGAGGACCTGCTGCGGGGCGGTGTGGCCTTCGACCCCTCCGCCCTCAGCGACAACGAGGACGGCGAGGTCAAACCGAAGTCGTACTTCATCTTCTCCTTCGACCACGGCACCCTGCCGGAACTGGGCGAGGCCGCCCTCCGGCGCCCGCCGGAGGAGATCATCCTCACCGGCGGCCCCTACGACCTGCGCCGCACGGTGGTGTCGGTGCGGGTGAACCCCGCGTCGCCCTACCGGGTGGCCGCCGACGAGCACGGCGTGCTCGGCCTCTACCTCGACGGCAGGCGGATCTCCGACGTCGGTGTGCCGCCCATGCCCGAGTACTACCGGCACACCCTCTCCAACGGGAAGTCCGTCATGGAGGTCGCCCCGACCATCCAGTGGGGCTACCTGATCTACCTGACGGTCTTCCGGGTGTGCCAGTACTTCGGCGCCAAGGAGGAGTGCCAGTACTGCGACATCAACCACAACTGGCGCCAGCACAAGGCCGCCGGCCGGCCGTACACCGGCGTCAAGGACGTCGAGGAGGTCCTGGAGGCGCTGGAGATCATCGACCGGTACGACACGGCGAAGGCGTCCACCGCCTACACCCTCACCGGCGGCGCCATCACCAGGACCGTCGCAGGCCGTGACGAGGCCGACTTCTACGGCCACTACGCCAAGGCCATCGAGGAGCGCTTCCCCGGCCGCTGGATCGGCAAGGTCGTCGCCCAGGCGCTGCCCAAGGACGACGTGCAGCGCTTCAAGGACTACGGGGTGCAGATCTACCACCCCAACTACGAGGTGTGGGACGAGTACCTGTTCAAGATGTACTGCCCGGGCAAGGAGCGCTACGTCGGCCGGGACGAGTGGCACCGGCGCATCCTGGACTCCGCGGACGTCTTCGGCGCGCGCAACGTCATCCCCAACTTCGTGGCCGGCGTGGAGATGTCCCAGCCGTTCGGCTTCAGCACCGTCGACGAGGCCATCGCCTCCACCACCGAGGGGCTGCGCTTCTTCATGTCGCACGGCATCACGCCCCGCTTCACGACCTGGTGCCCGGAGCCCACGACCCCGCTCGGCAAGGCCAACCCGAACGGCGCGCCGCTGGAGTACCACATCCGGCTGCTGGAGGCCTACCGCGCCACCATGGACGACTTCGGCCTCTCCTCGCCCCCCGGCTACGGCCCGCCCGGCCCCGGCCGCGCGGTGTTCTCCGTGAGCTCGTTCATGGACAGCCTGCCCGCGCAGGAGCCCGTCGAGGCGTGAGCCGGGGCCCGCGGGGCCGTCACACGCCATGAGGAAGGCCGGAACCGAGACGTTCCGGCCTTCCTTTGCGTAGGGTCCCGGCGAGGGGCGCGGTCCGCGGGATGTGTGAAGACGCCGCTTGTCAGTTGCGGCGCGGACGTGAAAAGGTCGTCGTCTGCCGCGAGGCATCCCTCAACTAATCCGCCGGTATGGCGAGTTGACCTCGTTCGTGGATGCAGGAGACCCATGCCCGACCTGCCGAGCCCCCAGGACGTCTCCGAGACGGCCCTGTTCTCCGAGTGCTGGGACGCGGTGCTCTCCTACGCCGACCTGTGCACGGCCGGGACGGCCGCCGCCGCCGAACTGGCCCGGGAGGCCTTCGCGCACGGCATACGCGACCTGCGCGCCGCCGAGTCGGCGACCGTCCGCGGCACCGGCCGCCGCGCGGCCCGGCTGCCCCGGATCCCGCTGCTGCTCACCGCCGTCCGCACCGCCGTGACCCGCTGGGAGGAGGACGGCCAGGGCCACAAACTGGACCCGGACCTGCGGCTGTGGCTGCACTCCGACCGCGCCGCCCGCTACACCGGCCCGCCGCTGGAACGCCCCGTCGCCCTGCGCGGACTGCGCGACCTCCAGCCCGCCGACGCCGAACTGCTGTGGCTCGCCGAGGTGGAGGCCCTGCCGCTGCCGGTGGTGGCCCGCCGCCTCGGCCTCGACCCGGCCACCGCCGGCGACGAACTCGCCCAGGTGCGCGGCCTGTTCCGGGACCGGTGCCACCGCAACCACCTCGACTCGCCGATGGACGCGGAGTGCCGCAGCTACGCCCGCCTCCTCGACGCGGTCACCCGCTCGCCCGCCGCCGACACCCCCGAGGACCTCTCCCGCCACCTCGCCACCTGCGTGCGGTGCGCGGAGGCCGCCGCCTGCCTGCGGGTGACCGACGGCGGACTGCCCGGCGCCCTGGCCGGCGGGGTGATCGGCTGGGGCGGACCGGCCTACCTGGAGCGGCGCCGCCGGGCCGCCGACGTGCGCCTCGGCAC
>NZ_JAAGMD010000124.1 GCF_010548465.1 Streptomyces sp. SID14436
GCATCGGCAGCCGGGGGCCCAGCGTGCCCGGCCCACCGCGCAGGCCGTGATGGACGGCCGGCGGCGGCGGCGCCCGGCCCGGCACGGCGGGAGAGCCCACAGGGCCGTGGCCTCCCCCGGGACGCGCCACGGCCCTTGCCTGCCCCCTAGCGGTACTTCCTCAGCTCACGCCGGGCCAGCGACCGCTGGTGCACCTCGTCCGGGCCGTCGGCGATCATCAGCGTGCGCGCCCCGGCGTAGAGCTCCGCCAGCGGGAAGTCCTGGCTGACCCCGCCGGCGCCGTACAGCTGGATGGCCCGGTCGAGGATGCCGACGACCGTGCGCGGTGTGGCGATCTTGATGGCCTGGATCTCGGTGTGGGCGCCCCGGTTGCCGACGGTGTCCATCATCCAGGCCGTCTTCAGCACCAGCAGCCGCAGCTGCTCGACGGCGACCCGGGCGTCCGCGATCCAGTTCTGCACCACGCCCTGCTGGGCCAGCGCCTTGCCGAAGGCCTCGCGGGACACGGCGCGGCGGCACATCAGCTCGATCGCCCGCTCGGCCATGCCGATCAGCCGCATGCAGTGGTGGATGCGGCCCGGGCCGAGCCGGGCCTGGGCGATGGCGAAGCCGCCGCCCTCCTCGCCGATCAGGTTGGCCACCGGCACGCGCGCCTCGTCGAACACCACCTCGGCATGACCGCCGTGGTACTCGTCCTCGTAGCCGAAGACCCGCATCGCGCGCCGGATCGTGACGCCCGGGGTGTCGCGCGGGACGAGGACCATGGACTGCTGGCGGCGGATGTCCGCACCGTCCGGGTCGGTCTTGCCCATCACGATGAAGATCTTGCAGTCGGGGTGCATCGCCCCGGAGATGTACCACTTGCGGCCGCTGATGACGTACTCGTCGCCGTCCCGCCGGATGTGCGTGGTGATGTTGGTGGCGTCGGAGGAGGCCACCTCCGGCTCGGTCATCGCGAACGCCGAGCGGATCTCGCCCGCCAGCAGCGGTTCCAGCCACTGCTTCCTCTGCTGCTCGTCGCCGAACTGGGCCAGTACCTCCATGTTGCCGGTGTCGGGCGCGGCGCAGTTCGTGGCCGTGGGCGCCAGCTGGGGGGAGCGGCCCATGATCTCCGCCAGCGGCGCGTACTGCAGGTTGGTGAGCCCGGCACCGTAGGGGGAGTCCGGCAGGAAGAGGTTCCACAGGCCCTGCCTGCGGGCCTCCGCCTTGAGCTCCTCCACGACGGGGACGGTGTCCCAGGGGGAGGCCAGCCCGGCGCGCTGTTCGTGCGCCACCCGCTCGGCGGGGTGGACGTGCTCGTCCATGAAGGCGAGCAGCCGGGTGCGCAGTTCCTCGGTACGCGCGTCGAACGCGAAGTCCATGACGATCAGCCCTCCTGAAGGCCCTGCAGAGTGGTGAGGCCGTGCTCGATGAAGACGGGGACCAGGTCGCCGATGAGGTCGAACCCGGGGCCGACCGTCCGGCCCAGCGTGTAGCGGTAGTGGATGCCTTCGAGGATCACGGCCAGCTTGAACCAGGCGAAGGCCGTGTACCAGGCGACGCCCGTCACGTCGCGCCCCGAGCGCGCGGCGTACCGCTCGGTCAGTTCGGCGGGGGTCGGGTGCCCGGGTGCCTCGGCGGTGGTGGAGACCGGCGAGCCGGGCAGGCCGAGCGGAGTGCTGTACATGACGAGCAGGCCGAGGTCGGTCAGCGGGTCGCCGAGCGTGGACATCTCCCAGTCGAGGATCGCCCGGATCGAGTCGTCCTCGCCGATCAGGACGTTGTCCAGCCGGTAGTCGCCGTGCACCACGGTCGGCGCGGGGGAGCGGGGCAGGTCCCGGCCGAGCGCGGCCTGCAGCTCGTCGATGCCGGCCAGGTCGCGGTTGCGGGAGGCGTCCAGCTGCTTGCCCCAGCGCCGCAGCTGCCGGTCCAGGAACCCCTCGGGCCGGCCGAAGTCCGCCAGGCCCACCGCCGCGGGGTCCACCGCGTGCAGCTCGACGAGGGTGTCCACCAGGTCCAGCACGGCACCCCGGGTGCGTTCCGGGCCGAGCGGGGCGAGCTGGTCGGCGGTGCGGTACGGGGTGCCGTCGACGAACTCCATGACGTAGAACGGGGCGCCCAGCACCTCCTCGTCCTCGCACAGCAGCAGGGGCCGGGGGACCGGCACGGAGGTCGGGTGCAGCGCGTCGATCACCCGGTGCTCGCGCTTCATGTCGTGCGCGGTGGCGAGGACGTGGCCGAGCGGCGGGCGGCGGACGACCCAGCGCGAGGTGCCGTCGGAGACCCGGTACGTGAGGTTCGACCGTCCGCCCTCGATCAGCCGGCCGGAGAGCGGGCCGTTCACCAGGCCGGGCCGTTCCCGTTCGAGCAGGCCGCACAGCCGGTCGAGATCGAGTCCGGGCGGGTGGTCGGGGCTCATCGTCGCTCCTGTGGGCAGGCGAACAGTACCCGCCCAATGATGCCGACCGGTCGGTATGTCGTCCAGGGGGCAGACCGAACGTGATCGGGCCCACGATAGGCGCTGATCCCGCCGTTCCGCTTGCGTCGCGCGCCGCCGCCCCGGAGGGTCGAGGCATGAAGGCGATCAGCTACGCAGAGTACGGCGGCCCCGAGGTACTGACCTACGGAGAGGTCGACGAACCCAGGGTCGGCCCCGACTCGGTGCTCGTCCGGGTGCGGGCGGCGGCCGTCAATCCGGTCGACTGGAAGTGCCGCGAGGGCTACCTCGACCCGGTGCTCCAGCCGGTGTTCCCGGTGGTCCCGGGCTGGGACGTCTCCGGTGAGGTCGTCCGCACCGGCGGGGCCGTGCCGGAGTTCGAGCCCGGTGACGAGGTGATCGGCTACGTCCGCGAGGACTTCCTCTCCCGGGGCACCTTCGCCGAGTACGTCGCCGCCCCGGTGCGCGCGCTCGCCCGCAAGCCGCGCAACCTCTCCTTCGAGGAGGCCGCCGGCATCCCCCTGGCCGGGCTCACCGCCTACCAGGTGCTGCAGCACATCCTGGGGGTCGGACGCGGCGAGACCGTCCTGGTGCACGCCGCGGCCGGCGGCGTCGGTTCGCTGGCCGTGCAGATCGCCACCCACCTCGGCGCCCGCGTCATCGGTACGGCGAGCGAACGCAACCACGACTTCGTCCGCTCCCTCGGCGGGGAGCCGGTGAGCTACGGCGAGGGCCTGGCCGAGCGGGTGCGCGGGCTGGCCCCCGAGGGCGTGGACGCCGTGCTCGACACCGTCGGCGGTGACGCCCTCAAGGTCTCGGCCAACCTCCTCGCCCCCGAGGGCCGGCTCGCGTCCGTCGCCGACGGCGACGTCGTGACCTACGGAGGCCGCTACCACTTCGTCCGCCCCGACCCGCAGGACCTGACCCGGCTGACGGAACTGGCCGAGCAGGGGGCGCTGCGGGTGCACGTCTCGGAGACGTTCCCGCTGGAACGCGCGGCCGACGCGCACCGGCTGAACCAGGAGGGCCGGACCCGGGGGAAGATCGTCGTCACGGTCGCCCACGAGGCTCCGCCGGAGACCTGAGGGGCGAGGGCCTCGCGGCCCGGCGGCCGCGAGGCCCCCGCGTGTGGGACCGGGCGCGCGGGGACCGGTCCCCGCGTGTGCCCGGTCCCCGCGTGTGCCCGGTCCCCGCGTGTGCCCGGCCCTC
>NZ_JAAGMD010000143.1 GCF_010548465.1 Streptomyces sp. SID14436
GACGCGGTCGTCGCGGACGCCTCCGGCGCCGCCGGCCTGAGCACCCTGCTGCCCCTGCTCGGCCCCGGCGCGGTCCTCACCCCGGACCTGCCCGACCCGCCGGGGGGCGCCCCGTTCCGCCGGCCCGGCCCGCCCGGACCGGTCCACGCACCCGCCCGGCACCCGGACGACCTCGCCTACCTGATGTTCACCTCGGGCAGCACCGGCACACCCAAGGGCGTGCCCGTCCGGCACCGCAACGTCAGCGCCTTCGTCGGCGCCGCCCTGGACCGGCACGCCTTCGGGCCCGGCGACCGCTTCAGCCAGATCCACGAGCTCACCTTCGACCTGTCGATGAGCGAACTGTTCCTCGCCTGGGGCTCCGGCGCGTGCCTGCACGTCCTCAACCGCCTCCAGGCCCTGGCGCCCGCCCGGCTGTCCGGCCGCCGCATCACCGTCTGGCACGCCACCCCCAGCCTGGCCGCCTCGCTGCGCAACGCCGGGCGGCTCGGCCCCGGCTCCCTGCCCGACATCAGGACGACGCTCTTCTGCGGCGAACCCCTCACCACCGGCGTCGCCCGCGCCTGGCAGGCGGCGGCGCCCGGCTCCGACATCGACAACCTCTACGGCCCGACCGAGGCCGCCGTCGCCTGCACCGGGCACCTCTGGGACGCCGCCGACGACGCGCCGGACGACGCGACCGTGCCGATCGGCACGCCGTTCCCCGGCGTGCACACCCTCGTCGTCGACGAGGACGGCACCCCCGCGGACACCGGCGAACTCTGCCTGCGGGGCGCCCAGGTGTTCTCCGGCTACCTGGACCCGGCCGAGGACGAGGGCCGGTTCCTCGACCACGCGGGACGGCGCTGGTACCGCACCGGCGACCGGGTGCGCCGCGACCCCGGCGGCGTCCTGGTCCACCTCGGGCGGGCCGACAGCCAGGTCAAGGTCCAGGGCTACCGCGTGGAGCTGGGGGAGGTCGCCGCGGCCCTGCGCGCCGCCGCCCCCGGCGCCGAGGTGGCCGTCCTCACCGTCGGCGCCGCCACAGGCCCGCAGCTCGTCGCCTGCCTGATGGGCGGGGAGCCCGTCACCCAGGCCGAGGTGCTCGGCCGGGCCGCCCGCCGCCTGCCCGCCTACATGATGCCCCGGCTGCTGTGGTGGGTGCCGGCGCCCGTCCTCAACGCCAACGGCAAGGTCGATCGCCCATACCTGCGCCGGGTCGCCGAACGGCGGCTGGCGTCCCTGCAGTCGTCGTGACACCGGTCCGCTCAGTTCTGAGCGGGCACCGGCCCCCTCGCCCACGAAGCTGACCCGGTCCGGGGCACAACGGATCGCGTACGGGAGGTAGTCAATGCTCAGTCCGGGATCCCGCGTCGAAGCAGAGGTCGCACTGGACCCGACCGACTTCGTCGTCCAGGAACACCGGCTCCGGGACGTCAGCCTGATGCCGGGCAGCGCCTTCTTCGACGTGATCTGGCGGATGCTCGACGCCCGCGGCCTCGACCCCGAACGGGCCGAACTGACCGACGTCCTGTTCACCGAGCCCGTCACCACCGCCCCCGGCACCGGCCGGCAGCTGCGGATCGTCATCGAGGGCGGCGCCGACGGGACGGCCGACGTGCGCGCCACCAGCCGCCCGGTGGGAGCGGGCCGGTCCGGTGAACCCTGGGTGGAGAACCTCAGGGGCCGCCTCGGCTGGACCGACCGCCCGCTGCCCGCCCTCGCCCCCGAGGTGCGCGAGGCGCCCGGCGACGCGGGCGACATGGCCGCCGTGTACGCCCGGGCCAGCGCCCAGCAGGTGCACCACGGGCCGCGCATGACCTGCACCGGCACGGTGCGGCGGGGACCGGACGCCCTGCTCGCCGAGATCGACCTCCACACCGGCTCCGGCGCCGACGAGGACTACCACCTGCACCCGGCACGACTGGACGCGGCCACCCTGCTCGGCTTCTGCCGGTCCGAGGCGGGGGAGGACCCCTTCGTCCCGATGTTCGTCGGCCGGTTCCGCGCCGTCCGGCCCCTGCGCGGACCGGTCCTGGTGCATGTGCCCGCCGTCGAACGGCTCACGGAATCGGGGGAGTTGCTCAGCAACGACATCTACGTCCACGACCCGGACGGCCGTCCGGTGGCCGAGATCGTCGGCTTCGCCTCCAAGCGCCTGCGTCCCGGCGCCCACATCACGGCCCCGAGCGCTGCGCGGACGGAGGGCGACGCCGAGGGCTCGCGGACGCCCTCGGCAGCCACGGAAGCGCCGGGGGAGCGGGCGACCACCTCCCCCGAGCCCGGCCGGACCGGCGGCATGGCCGACCGGGTCCGCGAGGTGCTCGCCGAACACCTCGGGCGGCCCGCCCCGCAGATCCCCTCCGACGTCGGCTTCTACGAACTCGGCCTGAACTCGGTCGACGTGCTCAAGGCCACCGAGCGGCTGGAGCAGCTGGTCGGCGATACCCTCTACCCCACGCTGCTGTTCGAGCACACGACCGTCGACGCGGTCGCCGCGCACCTCGTCGCGGAACACGGTGGGTTCGATGCCGCCACCGTGGACACCGCGGGCGGCCCTGCGTCCTCGGGAACGCCGGCCTCCCCGGGCATTCCTGCATCCGCGGGCGCCTCGTCCACCCCGGCCGGGGAACTCTGCGCCTTCGAACCCGTCTGGGCACCGGCGCCCGCTCCCGGCCCGGCGTCCGGCCTCGGCCCGGCGCCCGCTCCCGGCCCCGGCGGCCGTGACATCGTGGTGTTCGGCGCCGAGTGGGCCGAGGCGCTGCGCGCCGCCCGGCCCGACCTGCGGATCATCCCCGTCGTCGAGGACGGTCCGGTGCCCGGGGGCGGACACCGCGTCGACCGGCAGGACCGTGCGGCCCTCACCGCCCTGCTGAGGCAACTCGCCGCGGACGGCCGCGACCCCGCCGTCCTCATCGACGCCACCTGGCCGGCACCCGGCCCCTACCACCGGCTGTGGACCCTCGCCTGTGCCGTAGTCGACAGCCGCAGGCCCGGCCCGCACCGGCTGCTCGCCCTGCACGGCGCCGGAGCCGACGCCGGCCACCGCTCCCTCGGCGCGCTGCTGCGCACCGTCAACGCCGAAGTGCCGTCCCTGCGTTGCCGCTCGGTGACCCTCCCGGACGGACCGCCCGACGTGGCGGCGGTGCTCGCCGAACTGGACGACGCGACGGCCGAACCCGAAGTCCGTCACCACCGGGGACGGCGCTGGGTGCGCCGGCACCGGCCCGTCGCCCTGCCCGCTCCGGAAGGGCTCCCGCTCCCGCCGGGCGGTTCGTACCTCGTCGCCGGAGCCGGACGGATCGGTCTGCACGTCGCCGGCTGGCTGGCCCGGGAACACCGCGCCGCCCACCTCACCCTCGCCGCCCGCAGCGAGGAGTCCGCCGAGATCACCCGGCACATCGCCGCGTGGCGCGAGCTCGGCGTCACCGCCCGCTACGTGCGGGCCGACCTCTCCGACCCGGCCGACGTGGACCGGCTGGCCGGCACCGCCCGCGGCGCGCACGGCCGGCTCGACGGCGTGTTCCACTGCGCCGGCGTGGTCGACGACGGCGTCTTCTTCCGCAAGAGCCCGGAGCGGTCCGCCGCCGTCCTGGCGGCGAAGACGCGGGCGGTGACCCTGCTCGACCGGGCCACCGCCTCGGACGACCTCGCCGTCTTCGTGGCCTTCTCGTCGCTCGCCGCGACCCTGCCCAGCCCGGGCCAGTGCGACTACGCCTACGCCAACGCCGCACTGGCCGACCTGATGCGGGCCCGCACCGGGCCCGGCCGCAGCCTCGCCGTGGAGTGGCCGTACTGGGCGGACGGCGGCATGACCGCCCCGGAAAGCGCCCTGCGGCACGACCACGACACCCACGGCCTGCTGCCCATGCCGACCGACGCCGCCCTCCGCGCCCTCGGCGGCGCCCTCGCCTCCGGCCGACGGCACGTCCTGATCGGCTACGGCGAACCGGACCGTGTCCTCGCGGCGCTCGGCCCGGCCCCGGACGGGGACCAGCGGCTCGAACCCTTCAGCACGGGTGCGGGTACCGGCAAGGCGTCGGCGACGCGGACGGACCCGGCGCCGGCCCGCACGGCGAAGCCCGCCCCGTCCGTGGATGCCGCTGCCGCCGACCCGGACGCCATCGCCGTCATCGGGATGGCCGGACGCTACCCCGGGGCCGCCGATCTGGCGGAGTTCTGGGACAACCTGCGGGCGGGACGCGACTGCGTCACCGAGGTGCCGCCCGAACGGTGGCCGCACGACCGGTACTTCGACCCGCGGCCGAACACCCCGGGCCGCACCTACGGCAAGTGGGGCGGCTTCCTCGACGGCATCGACCGGTTCGACCGCGCCTTCTTCGGCATCTCCCGGCGGGAGGCCGAGCGCATGGACCCGCAGGAGCGGCTGTTCCTGACCACGGCCTGGCAGGCCGTCGAGGACGCCGGCCACCGGCCCGACCGGCTGCACGACCGGCGCATGGGTGTGTTCGTCGGCGTGATGTCCTCGCACTTCCAGCTCGTCGACGACGCACCGGACGAACCGCTGCCGCTGGCCCTGCACTCGTCCGTCGCCAACCGCGTCTCCTACCGGATGGACCTGAGCGGCCCCAGCATCGCGGTCGACACCGCCTGCTCCTCCTCCCTGACCGCCATCCACCTCGCCGTGCAGGCACTCCGCGCCGGAGAGTGCGCCTGGGCCCTCGCCGGCGGGGTCAACCTGATGCCGCACCCCGAGAAGTACCTCCAACTCGCGGCGGGACAGTGGCTGTCACGCGACGGCCGGTGCCGCAGCTTCGGCGAGGGCGGCACCGGATACGTGCCCGGTGAGGGGGTGGGCGCGCTCCTCCTGAAGCCGCTCGCCGCCGCGCTCGCCGACGGAGACCACGTCCACGGCGTCATCCGCGGCTCGCGCCTCAACCACGGCGGCCGGGCCAGCGGCTTCACCGTGCCCAACCCCGCCGCCCAGACGGAGGTGGTGGTCGGCGCCCTGGCGGCGGCCGGAACGGACCCCGCCACCGTCACCTGCGTCGAGGCGCACGGCACCGGCACCTCGCTCGGCGACCCGATCGAGGTCCAGGGCCTGCGCGAGGCGTACGCCGGCGTCGACACCACCTGCTCCCTCGGTTCCGTCAAGTCGGTCATCGGACACCTGGAGAGCGCCGCCGGGGTCGCCGCGGTGACCAAGGTGCTGCTCCAGCTGCGGCACCGGACGCTCGTCCCCACGCTGCACAGCGACGACGTCAACCCGGCGCTGCGCCTCGACGACAGCCCCTTCCGCCTGCAACGCACCGCCGAGCCCTGGCAGCCGGGGCAGGCGGGCGTACGGCGGGCCGGTGTCAGCTCGTTCGGCGCCGGAGGCTCCAACGCCCACCTCGTCGTCGAGGAGGCCCCCGCGCCCCCCGCCCCGGCCCCTGCCGAGGGCCCCGCCGTCCTGGTCCTGTCCGCCGAGGACGACGACCAACTCGCCCGCGTGGCACGGGACATGCTGGCCTTCCTGGACCTGCGGGACGGGGACGCGGTGCGCCGCGAACTGGCCGCGCTGCTCGGAGTGAGCCCCGACGACGTACCGGTCACCGTGCCGCTGCGCGACCTCGGCCTGGAGCGGGTGGACCTCGGACTGCTCGCGTCCACCGCCGGGCTGCGCGCCGACGAACTGGCCCACCGCACCCTCGCCGACCTGGACCTGGACCTGGATCTGAGCCCGGAGCGGGACCGTGGCGGGGCGGCTCCGCTCCTGCACGACATCGCCCACACCTCGCAGGTCGGCCGCACACCGCGGGCCCGCCGCCTGGCGGTCGTCTGTACGGACACGTCCGCCGCCCGGCACGCGTTGCGCACCTACCTGGACGGCGGCGCCCCGCCCCCGGGCGCCCACTGGGGGCGGGACGCCGACCCCGACGCCGCTCCGGCCGACCTCACCGACGCCGTCGAACGGCGCCATTGGGAACGGCTGGCCGAGGCATGGGCGGCAGGGGCCGACGTGCCCTGGCACCTCTGCCACCCGCCGGGCCGGCGACGGGTGCCCCTGCCGCCCTACCCCTTCCGGGGAGAACGCTGCTGGCCCGGGCTGTGGCGGTCGGAATCCGCCGGGTCCGCCACCGCACCTCTCTCCCCGCCCTCCGCACCCCTCGAACGGACCGGGCCGGCCCGGCGGAGCGAAGACCGACTGGAGGCTGACGCAATGGCGGTGGCGGAGACAGGGGCCGCGGCCGGGGACACCGACCGGCCGGCCTGCGAGGTGCGACGCCTGCCCGACGGGATCCTGCTGGTCACACTGGGCCGGAGCACGTTCACCGACGAGCTCCTCGACGGCTTCCGCGACGCCCTCACCTCGGCCGCCGCCGACGACTCGGTGTCCTGTGTCGTCATCACCGGTACCG
The DNA here is from genome assembly GCF_010548465.1 of Streptomyces sp. SID14436. GTDB lineage: Bacteria > Actinomycetota > Actinomycetes > Streptomycetales > Streptomycetaceae > Streptomyces. Next base: position 6,342 of record NZ_JAAGMD010000143.1, read on the forward strand.
GAGACGTGTTCAGCATGGGGGCCACCCCGGAGGCGATGGCCCGACTGGCCGCCAAACAGGGCACGTTCGCCGACGTGTCCTTCCTGCACCAGCTCGTCCTCGCCTGCGACAAGCCGGTCATCAGCGCCCTCCAGGGACACGCCAGCGGCGGCGGCCTGGTGTTCGGCCTGTACGCCGACGTCGTGGTCATGGCCCGGGAGGCGAGCTACGGCCTGCCGTTCCTCACCTACGGCTTCACCCCGGGCGCCGGAGCCACCTACTTCGTCGAACGCACGCTGGGCACGGCCGTCGCCCAGCAGCTCTTCTACACCGGACGCCCGCTGACCGGTGCCGAGCTGCGCGAGCGCGGCGCCTCGGTCGACGTACGGCCACGGGCGGACGTCCTGTCCACGGCCCTCGCCCACGCCCAGTCCGTCGCCCGCCAGTCCCGCGCCGCCACCGCCGAACTCAAGCGCGAGCTGGCCCGCCGCACCACTTCCGCCTTGTCCGACGTGATCGAACGGGAACTGCGTATGCACGAGCGAGTGCTGGGCGGCGAGGCCGTCGAACGGGTCCACAGCCGCCTCGGCCGCGACACGGCACCGCCGGTCGCGCCTCCCGAAGCCGAAGCCGACCCCGGCCCCGTCCCGGCCCGCGTCGCGGCGCCCGCGCCGGCCGCGCCGGCGGCACCGCCTCCCGCGTCTCCCCAGCCTCCCGCGCCCGCCGGGCCGGTGCCGGAGACCGGTCCGAGC
>NZ_JAAGMD010000167.1 GCF_010548465.1 Streptomyces sp. SID14436
TCCGGCCGTCGTGGGCGGCGGGGCGGGGGGCTGGGCGGGCGGCTTCCGGCCGTCGTGGGTGCCGCGCCGGGGCCGCCCCCTTCTGCCGCGGGTCCCGGGACCTTACGTTGGGGACATTGCGTTGCGTGGCGGGACACCAACGATCGGCAGCGGCACGGGCATTGGGAAGGTGGACCGTATGTGGGGCAGGGTTCGTGAGGTCCTCGGCGGAATCGTCGGCCGTTCGCGCGCCGGGGAGAGAACGGGGACGGCGGTGCCGCCGACGCGTCCGCACAATCTCTTCGAGGCCGCCGCGGCGTATGTCACGGCCCGCGCGGAGGACGACCAGGACCGGATCGAGGAGGCGTCCGGCTGGGTGTCGCCCGAGGCGCTGTCCTTCGGGGTCAACGAACTGGCCTGCCGCGCCGTCGTCGCGCTGGCGCGGGAACGGGACGAGTCACCGGGGGCGGTAGCGCGGTCGCTGCTGGGGCTTCCGGCGGCCTGACCGGCTCCGCGGCAGATGGCCGTTTCGCCCCTGTCCGGCCGGAAAACTGCAGCTCGGGGGACGCCTGCCGGGTCGTGACAAGCGCCGTTGGGTCGGTTTAGGGTGCGCGCCGAGGGACGAACCGACGGGGAGGCTGGGATGGCCGGGACGGACGAGGAAGCCGTCGCCGCCACGGACGACGCGCTCTATGTGCTGACGGCGGTGCTGCTGACGCCGGCGAAGTTCCCGAGCGTGCTGGGCGACGACTATCCGGAGGCCTGTGCGGCCCTCGGTCTCGCGCCGCTCGCCGACGGGTACGGGCTGGTGCTCGGCCAGGACGGTGAGGGCGCCCGGTGGACCGTCGTCGTCGACGACGTCTCGCTCGTCGCGGTGGCGATCGCGTCCTGGGACTGCGGCATGGAGCACGACCTCTCGCCGGACGAGCGCACCGTCGTGGCCGCGCTGCCGGGCTGGCCCCTGGCGGTCGCCGTGTCGGCGCCGGACGTACCCGCGCCGCACGACCCCGACCCAGGGATCGCGGGGCCGCCGCTGACGCCTCCGGACACGAGTGTGTGGGGGCCTGCCCAGCGCCGCCTGGGGGCGGACGAGATCGCGCTCCAGTGGGCGACGTGGCGGGAGCAGATCGACGACTCGGCGTTCGCCACCCCGGACTCCGGCGCCGCCGGCTCCGGATCCGGCGGCGGGGACGACGCTGCGGGAGCGGACGGCGCAGGAGGGGCTGACGCGCCGGCCACGGACTCCGACGCCGACGTCGAAGTCTCCGGCGACACACCGGCAGAGGACGGCGCCGGTGGGGACGGCCAGCCCAAGCACAGTGGCATCCGCAGGGTCCTGGCGGAGGCTCGCGCCTACGTCGAGTCGCCGCCGCCCCTCGGCCGGGTCCGCTCGTCGTTCGCCTCGGGCGACGCGCGCACTCTGCGTGCCGACGGCCCGGGCTGGTCGATGGTGGCGCGGACCGACGACATCGCGTTCGTGCTGCTGGACGACGAGCCGGGTGAGGTCCTGCCGGTGGGCCGGGGTCCGGAACTCCCGGGCCTCCTTGAGGCCCTCGACGCGATGGCCGTGCGCCCGCTCTGACCCGCCCTGCCCGGGGCCGCACGGGGCGGCTGTACGGCCCGTGCGGCGAACGGGCGCCCTGCCCCTGTACGTCCGGCGGGGCGGGACCGGGAGGCGGGCAGGCGTTCGGGCGCGCCGGTTCGAGCTGGCCGAATCTACGAAATAGTCGGCACGCTCGATCCCTTCAACTAGCAGCGAGTGCGCAATGAGCAAGGTGAAAATCATCGAACTAGCCGGCCGTGGCCCTACGGAAATGAGCATTGCGGGCCTGGTGATCTTCGGTCTGATGCTCCCTGTCGGAGTCCTTGTCGGAGCCAATATCGGGCGTGCGGCAGATCGGGTATACGACCTCCTTATAGTGGTCATGCCCGGTCCGGTCGAGCGAGTGTCTCCGAGGTCGCTCCGCGTCCCTGGATGGGTAATCGCATTCCTCTCGCTGATCGGTCTAGTGGTCGAGATAAGGAATGGCTTGACGTGACGGGACAGATCGCACATGCCTCTGGGGTGCGTCGCAGTGAACCGTGTCCCTCTCCATCGACCCGCTCCTCATCCCCGATACGTCCACGGGAGCAACAACCCAGCCACCTTCGCCGACCCCACTGGTGAGCGTATGAAGAGTGCGTCAGCGGGCGGTCCAACTGCACCTGCGGCCTACCGCCGAATACGGAAGTCGCAGCGTGAGCTGGCGCCAAGCATTCTCGAACAGCCCCTGAATGCGCATGATGCACCGGACGGACGCACGGACGCACCAATTGGGGTCTCACGATGATGCATTACGTGGCCCCGCTATTGCCCCACATGCCCGACCAGGTCGGAGTCCGGGCCCGGCCGTACTCGCTCACCGCGACGGCCGCAACGGCGGTGAGCATGGCGCGGCGGGGCGTGGCCGATGCGGGCCGCGGGCCGGCCGGGGTGTGCCCGCACCGTCTTCCTCTGTGCGGCGCCGTGGCCGGCCCGCGCCGCGTCAGTGGCCCAGTCGCTCAGTCGCCCTGCTCAATGGCCCAGCTCCTTGCGGGACACGCGGCGGAGCCTGCGCCGCTGCGCGGGGTCCAGCGCGAGGTACGCGGCGGTTGGGACTCCCAGGACTATCAGCAGCGCGGCCCACCAGGGCAGCCAGATGAGCAGGATGAGCCCGGCTGCCACACCCCCCGCGGCAATCTTGGCGTTGTTCGACATGAGTGTCGCCTCCTTCGCGGCCACTGCCGCTCTCTGTCGTGAAAACGGGCCCGCGCTGCCCGCAGTTCCACACCGCGACCCTGAGACGTCCCTGAAGTGCGCCCCCTAGGGTCCTCTTCTTTCGAGGACGGGGCCAGTGGCCGAGCGAACACGGCGGCCTCGTTCCCGCCGGTCCCGTTCTCAACGAGTGCGTCGGACGTCGGGCCTGCGACGGTGACGCACCTCACGGCGGCGGCCGACCGGAGTGCGCGGCTCGGAGTGTATCCTCGGCGACCGCCCCCACTAGTCAAATTTGAGGACTTGCCATCACCGCAGAGACCGCTTCCGCCTCTCCGTCCTCCGCCCCGTCCCTGCCGCCGTCGCCCCACTGCAACACGCTGTTCCTGACCGGCGTGCCCGCCCGCACCGGCCGGGTCGCCTTCTGGAGCGCCGACGGGTCGGGCCCGCCTGCCGTCGCGGGTGAGAGGGCGACCGTCGAGGACATCACCGTCGTGCTGCCGGACGGCTCGGGCGTCGGGGCCGTGCGTGTTCCTGCCGTGCTGCTGCCCGTCCGCGCCGCGCTGCCGGTGCTCACGCGTGCGTGGGCTGCCGGGGACGGGCACCGGTCCACGTTGTTCTGGGGTGCCGCCGCCGTGCACGCTCTGCACCTGCTGGCCCGCGGTCTGCTGTTGCCCGGGCTGACCGCCGACGACCATGACGCCTGGCGGGTGGGCCCGTTGGCCGGCGAGGACCTCGAAGCGGTGCGCGGACTCGCGGCCGCCATGCCTCCGGAGGCGCACGCCACGCCCCTGGACGACACGGGTCCCGTACGCCTGCCCGAGTCCGAGCGCCTTCTGCGTGCCTTCCTGGACGCGGTCGCCGACACCCTGCCCCGCTCCCCCGCCGCGCCCCTCGTCACCGGCACGCCCGGCTACGCCGTGCCGGAGCCGCAGCACCTGCCCGGGCTGCGCGACTGGGCCGCCGACGTCGCCGCGGGCCACGACGCGGGCGTACGTCTGTCCCTGCGGATCGAGGTGCGCCGCCCGGCAGAGGCAGCCGGTCGTCACGATGCCGGCACCTGGGCGCCGGAGGGTCTCGGCCTCGATGCCGCCCCCGACGCCGACGCTGCCGCCCCCGATCCCGACGCCGACGCCGACGCCGACGACGCCATCGCGTTCCGCGCCGTACTGCAGGTGCACGGCGTGAACGACCCGGCGCTCGTCGCCGACGCCGCCGACGTGTGGGCGGGGACGGCCAGCAGCGGCTTCGGTCCCCGCGTCACGCACGACACGCTGCTCGCCCTGCGCCGGGCGTCCCGTGCCTGGCCACCGCTTTCGCCGCTGCTGGCGGCGGCCGTGCCGGACGCTGTCGACCTCGCCGACGAGGAGATCACCGACCTGCTCGGGGAGGGGGCCCGCGCGCTGGCCGGCGCGGGCGTCGAGGTGCACTGGCCCAGGGACCTGACCCGGGGGCTGACCACCCGCGCGGAGATCGGTCCGGCCGACGGCACACCGGGGCCGGGTGCCTCGGCGGGCCCGTCGTTGCTGTCGGCGGACGCGCTCCTCGCGTTCGACTGGCACTTGGCCCTGGGTGACGAACGGCGGCTCACGCGTGAGGAGCTGGACCTGCTGGCCGAGGCGCACCGTCCGGTCGTGCGGCTGCGCGACCGGTGGGTGCTGATCGACCCGCAGGTGGTGCGGCGCGCCCGCGCGCGCCAGGACCACAAGGTCGCGCCCCTCGACGCCCTGGGGGCGGCCCTCACCGGCTCGGTGGAGGTCGACGGGGAACGGGTGGAGGTGCGGCCCACCGGATGGCTCGCGACGCTGCGGGACCGGCTCGCGGACCCCGAGGCGCAGGAGCCCGTCGCGCAGCCGGCCGCACTGGCCGCCACCCTGCGGGACTACCAGCGGCGCGGCCTGACCTGGCTGGCGCGGACGACGTCACTGGGCCTGGGCTGCTGCCTCGCCGACGACATGGGGCTCGGCAAGACGATCACCCTGATCGCCCTTCACCTGTACCGGCAGAACGAGCCCGGGGCGGCGGGACCGACGCTCGTGGTCTGTCCGGCCTCGCTGATGGGCAACTGGCAGCGGGAGATCGAGCGGTTCGCGCCGGGCACCCCGGTGCGCCGCTTCCACGGCGCCCGGCGCAGCCTGGACGACCTCGCGGGGGACGGGTTCGTCCTCACCACGTACGGCACCATGCGCCTGGACGCGGAGCGGCTGGCCGCGGTCCCGTGGGGCATGGTGGTGGCCGACGAGGCGCAGCACGTCAAGAACCCCTACGCGTCGACGGCGCGCGCCCTGCGGTCCATCGGCGCACGCGCGCGCGTGGCCCTCACCGGCACGCCGGTGGAGAACAACCTCTCCGAGCTGTGGGCGATCCTCGACTGGACGACGCCCGGCCTGCTGGGCCCGCTCAGCGCGTTCCGCGGGCGGTACGCGGACGCCGTCGAGGGCGGCCGGGACCCGGCCGCGGCGGACCGGCTGGCCCGGCGGGTGCGGCCGTTCCTGCTGCGCCGCCGCAAGTCGGATCCCGGCATCGCGCCCGAGCTGCCGCCGAAGACGGAGACCGATCACGCCGTGTCGCTCACCGAGGAGCAGGCGGGTCTCTACGAGGCCGTGGTGCGCGAGGCCCTGGAGCGGATCGCCGGTGCCGACGGCATGGAGCGGCGCGGGATGATCGTGAAGCTGCTGACCGGCCTGAAGCAGATCTGCAACCACCCCGCGCAGTACCTCAAGGAGGACCGTCCGGTGGTCGCCGGACGGTCCGGGAAGCTGGAGCTGCTCGACGAACTGCTCGACACCGTCCTCGCCGAAGGGGCGGGCGTGCTGGTCTTCACGCAGTACGTGCGGATGGCCCGGCTGCTGGAGCGGCACCTCGCCGCGCGGGGCGTGCCGTCGCAGTTCCTGCACGGCGGCACGCCGGTCGCCGCGCGGGACGCGATGGTGCGGCGCTTCCAGGACGGCGAGGTGCCCGTGTTCCTGCTGTCGCTGAAGGCGGCGGGCACCGGCCTGAATCTCACCCGGGCCGAGCACGTCGTGCACTACGACCGCTGGTGGAATCCCGCCGTCGAGGCGCAGGCGACCGACCGCGCGTACCGCATCGGCCAGACGCGGCCCGTGCAGGTGCACCGGATCATCGCCGAGGGCACGGTCGAGGATCGCATCGCCGCCCTGCTGCGGCGCAAACAGGACCTGGCCGACGCGGTGCTGGGCTCCGGCGGCGCCGCGCTCACGGAGCTGTCGGACGCGGAGCTGACGGACCTGGTGGAACTGCGGGGGGAGCTGGGATGAGCCGGTACGACGACGATGACGCCTACGGCAGGGACGCCGATGGCGGGGTGGCCGGGCCGGAGCGCACGTTCGCGGCACTGCCGCCCGCGCGGGGGCGGGCCTTCGCGCGATCGTGGTGGGGCCGGGCCTGGTTGTCGGCCCTGGAGGCCACGGCCCTGGACTCCGGGCAGTTGAAGGCGGGCCGCAGGCTCGCCCGCGCGGGAGCGGTCGGCGCGGTGTCGGTGCGGCCGGGACGTCTCACGGCGGTCGTGCGGGACCGGGACGGGACCGCGCACCGTGCGGACGTGCTGGTGCAGGAGCTGTCGGGTGACCAGTGGGACCGCTTCCTGGCGATGGCCGCCGGACGGGCCGGGCATGTCGCCGCCCTGCTCGACCGGGAGATGCCGACGCATCTGGTCGAGGACGCGGAACTGGTGGGTGTGGACCTGCTGCCCGGGCCCGGTGACCTGGAACCGGAGTGCGGTTGCGGGGTCTGGGACCACTGCGGACACACGGCGGCGCTCTGCTACCAGGTGGCGCGGCTCCTGGACGAGGACCCGTTCGTGCTCCTGCTGCTCCGGGGGCGGGACGAACGGGCGCTGCTGGACGAGCTCGGCACCGGGCACGCCGGACCGGCCGGGCAGCAGCCCGGCGGCGCGCCGGAGGGCGTCGACGCGGCGGACGCGTACGCGACCGGGCACATCCTGCCGCCCCTCCCCGGCCCGCCCCCGCTCCCCGACGCGCCCGGTACGCCCCCGTCGCTGGACACGGAGGCAGCACCGATGGACGGCGGCGTCGATCCGGAGGCCCTGGAATTCCTGGCCGCCCGGACGGCGGCGCAGGCGCACCGGCTGCTGGCGGAGGCCCTCCGCGAGGGGCACGCGCACCGGCCCGTGGAACCGGAACCGACGGTGGCGCAGGACGCGGTGCGCCTG
>NZ_JAAGMD010000192.1 GCF_010548465.1 Streptomyces sp. SID14436
CCCGGCCCTCAGACCGCCGGCGCGGTGCGCGCCCCCGGCACCCCCGGCACCCCCGGCACCCCCGGTACCGCCGTCAGGCGGTGGGCGTCGCGGGCCGTGCGGGTGACCCCGGCCAGGAAGCCCCGGGCCCGCGGGGAGGCGCCGTCGGTGAGCCAGGCGGGGTCGATGTCGCAGACCGCGACCCGGACCGTCGTGCCCGACAGGGCCAGGGGCAGGGTGTGCACCACGGTGGACGGGAAGCTGAGGACGGTACGGGCGACGGGCCCGCGCCGGGCGACCAGTTCCAGGGGCAGGTCGGGCCGCACGACCTCCAGCCCCGTCGCGCCCGCCATCCGGTGCAGTTTGGCCGCGCTCTCGCGCCGGTGCGCGAAGTAGCGGGTCGCGCCGTGGGTGCGGGCCAGGGAGCGGACCGCCTCCAGGTAGGCGTCGGCGTCCACGACGCCGGTCTCCACCAGCGACGTGCCCACCAGGTCGGCGCCGCCGGTGACGCGCGGCGGCCCGAAGCGGTCCCGGGTCCAGGCGAAGGTGTGCGCGCGGACCGTCACGCCGGGCGGGGTGGCGTCCACCGGCATGGCGGAGAACACCTCGACCGTGCGCCTGCCGCCCGGGGTGAGCCGGCGGCGGGCCGCGCCGGACACCGGGGCGAGCAGCAGGTCCCGGGGGCCGGGCCGGCCGCCCTTGCGGTGCCAGCGGACCAGGCGTTCGCCCCGGGCCAGCTGGCCGACGAACTCCATGGTCGCGGTGCCGTCGTCGACGACGACCAGAGCGGGCGCCCGGGTGAGGGTCAGCAGCAGCTGGACGTAGCGCGAGAAGGGGTCGCCGAGGACGACCCGGTCGGCGCGGCGCAGGGCGGCCGTGAGGCCTCCGACGGTGCGCAGCGGGGCGCCCGGGCCGCCGCGGGCCTCCTCCCAGCGGACCTGGTGGCCCTCCTCGCGGGCCAGCCCGCACATGCGGCGCAGCTGGCCGCGCGTCATCGGGTCGACGGGGGACAGCACCACCAGGGTGAGGTCCGCGCCGGGAGCGTGCGCGTGCGCCCACTCCAGCACGTTGAGCAGTTGCACCGGGCTCTCGACGAAGGCGAGCGTGTGGGGGCCGGTGCTCCCGGCGCGTGGGCTCATCGGCGTGTCACACCGTCCGTGTCTCAGACCGTCAGCGGCTCGCCCGCCGCCGCGGCGATCTCGGCCTCGGCGACCGCTCCGGGGACCCGGCGCAGCTTCTTCATCGGGCCCAGCTCGGAGTCGTAGACCCGCTTCACGCCGTCGCCGAGGGACGCCTCGATGGTGCGGATGTCGCGGACCAGGCGGCTCAGGCCGCCGGGCTCGACGGACGCGGCCTGGTCGGAGCCCCACATGGCGCGGTCGAGGGTGATGTGGCGCTCGACGAAGGCGGCGCCGAGGGCGACGGCGGCCAGCGTGGTCTGCAGGCCGGTCTCGTGGCCGGAGTAGCCGATGGGGACGTTCGGGTACTCCTGCTGGAGGGTGTGGATCACCCGCAGGTTGAGCTCCTCGGCCTTCGCCGGGTAGGTGGAGGTGGCGTGGCAGAGCAAGATGTTGTCCGAGCCCAGGACCTCGACCGCGTGGCGGATCTGCTTCGGGGTGGACATGCCGGTGGACAGGACGACCGTGCGGCCGGTGGCGCGCAGTGCGCGCAGCAGCTCGTCGTCGGTGAGGGAGGCGGAGGCGACCTTGTGGGCGGGGACGTCGAACTTCTCCAGGAAGGCGACGGCCTCGGTGTCCCACGGGGAGGCGAACCAGGCGATGCCCTTCTTCCGGCAGTAGGCGTCGATCTGGCGGTACTCCTCCTCGCCGAACTCCACGCGGTGCCGGTAGTCGATGTAGGTCATCCGGCCCCAGGGGGTGTCGCGTTCGATGTCCCACTGGTCGCGCGGGGTGCAGATCTCCGGGGTGCGCTTCTGGAACTTGACGGCGTCGCAGCCGGCTTCGGCGGCGGCGTCGATCAGCTTGAACGCGTTCTCGATGTCGCCGTTGTGGTTGATGCCGATCTCGCCGGTGATGTAGACGGGACGGCCGGGGCCGGCCTCGCGGGGACCGAGCGTGCGGATGCGGGAGTTGGTGCTCATGACCGGTGCTTTCCTTCGGTGGGGTGGGAATCGAGGGAGGGGCCGAGGATCCAGCCGGCGATCTCCCGGATCGCGCCGTCACCGCCGGGGAGGGTGGTGACCGCGCGGGCGACGCCGCGTACGGCGTCGTGGGCACTGGCGACCGCCACGGGCCAGCCGACGAGGGCGAGGCAGGGGAGGTCGTTGACGTCGTTGCCGACGTAGAGCACGCGCTCGGGCGCGATGCCCTGTTCCTCGCACCACTCCTTGAGGGCGCGGTCCTTGCGGTCGACGCCGTGCAGCACGGGCACCCTGAGCTTGCGGGCGCGGGCGGCGACGACCGGGTTCTGTTCCGTGGACAGGATCAGGATCCGCAGGCCGGCCCGGCGCAGGGCGGCGATGCCCAGCCCGTCGCCGCGGTGCACGGCGACGAACTCCTGTCCCTGGGAGTCGATCAGCACCCGGTCGTCGGTCTGGGTGCCGTCGAAGTCGAGGACGACCGCGTCGAGGTCGGCGGCCGTCGGCAGGGCGCCGTTGGAGGTCCCCCCGCTCGACCGGCGGAGCCGAGAGTGCGGGAGGTCCGTGTCGAGGAGCGGGGCGAGGGCGCGGGCCCGGGCGAGGTCGTGCGGGTCGTCGATCTCCAGGACGCGGGCCGGGTCGGTGCGCACGGGTTCGGTGCGGCCGAAGAAGCGGTGCCGGTGGGCGCGGAAACCGGCCGCGTCCATGGCGTAGGCCGCGCCGGTCTCCAGCAGGTCCTGCGGGCGGTCCTGGCGGCGGGGGCGGACGGACTTGTCGTGGTTGACGCCGTGACCGCCGCCGGTGTCCGTGCCGCGCGTGGCATCCCGTCCGTCGCGTGCGTCGCGTCCGTCGCCTCCGTCGTCTCCGTCGCGCCAGAGGAAGCCGTGGAACGGGGCGACGGTGACGGCCGTGTCGGCGCCGTCCTCGACCACCGCGGCGGCGACCGCGTCGACGTCCTCGCCGCGCAGGAACGGGCTGGTGCACTGCACGAGCAGCACCACGTCCACCGGGGCGCCGTGCGCGGCCTCGTGGGCGTCCAGGGCGTGCAGGACGGCCGCCTCGGAGGTGGCGGTGTCGCCGGAGAGGGCGGCGGGCCGCGGGACGACCTCCGCGCCGGCCTGCCGGGCCACGTCGGCGATGTCCCGGTCGTCGGTGGAGACGACGACGTCCGTGACGTACCGGGCGGCCCGGCAGGCGCGCACCGCGCGGGCCACCAGCGGGACGCCGCCGACGGGGGCGAGGTTCTTCGCGGGCACACCCTTGGAGCCGCCGCGGGCGGGGATCACGGCGAGCACCCGGCGGGCCGTGGACGGGCGGGACATGGGATCAGCTCCTCGATCCGGGACCGGGGCGGCGGGCGGGGCGGCGGGCGGGGGCGTCACAGCTCGCCCACCCGGCGGATGACGGGGGCCACGCGCTGCACGCCGTG
>NZ_JAAGMD010000213.1 GCF_010548465.1 Streptomyces sp. SID14436
GGCCGCCGCGCACGCGTCCAGGGCGACGTGTGCGGTGAGGTCGCAGCTCCCGTCCGGCACGGGTGCCGTCTCCCGCCCGTCGCGGAACCCGGTGAGCGTCCCGAACGGTGGCCGGGTGTCCCGGGTGTGGCCGTAGTCCACGGCCACGGCGAGCCCGCGCGCGACCGTCCCGGCCGCCGACGCCCAGGCCTCGTCGCGGGGCAGCCCGATCTCCGCGCGCAGCCCCTCCGTGCCGGGCGACGCCGTCCCGGGGGCCGGTGCCGCCCCGGGCGGTGAGGTCCGGTCCCGGGCCGCCGCGGGACCGTGGCCGGCGTGCAGTGGCCACCACCGGTCGAGCCACCGGGCCTCCGGGCCGGTGACCGGCGGCCCGAGCCGCTCCGTCCCGTCCCGGTCGACCAGCACCAGGCGAGGTACGCCCGCCGCGTCCGCCTCGGCGACGTCCAGGGGCACGTTGTCCAGCCACTCGTTGGCGAACAGCAGCCCCGTGACGTCCCGCGGCGGCTCGGCCCGCCAGGCGATCCGCCCGTCCAGGCCGGGGGGACGGCCGGCGATCTCGACGGCGCACGCGCGGGTGCGGTCCGCCACCTCGGGGGGCAGCGCGGCGAGCACCCCGGTGACGAGTTCTCCGCGCCCGGCCGCCATGTCCACGAAGTCGAGCACCCGGGGCCGCCCCAGCGCCTCGTCGACCCGGCACAGCAGAGCGGCCACCGCGCGCGCGAACAGCGGCGAGGCGTGCACCGACGTACGGAAGTGCCCGGCGGGTCCCTCGGGGCGGCGGTAGAAGCCGTCCGGCCCGTACAGCGCGTTCCGCATCGCCGCCCGCCAGCCCCGCCGGCCGGTCCCGGCCCCCGTCTCCGCCGCGGCCTCCACGCGTGCCCGCCCTCCCGTCGTCCCGCCCGTCACCGGCCCAGCGTAGGCGCAGGCACATGCCCGGCCTCCACCTTGCGGAGTACGCCCGCGCACCGGGGATCGGCCCTCCGGTTGACCCCTGCACGCATCCGGCTTCCCTACGCTGGGTTACGTGCAGCGCCTCTATGACTTCCTCCGCAGACACCCGACGTGGGTCGACGGTTTCTGGGCCGTGGTCCTCTTCGGGATCTCGGTCCTGGGCGGAACCGTCGAACCCCAGGAGCAGGGGGCCGTCCAGCAGGGCCTCGGCATCGTGGTCATGCTGCTGCTGTCCCTGGTCGTCGCGCTGCGCCGCAGGATGCCGGAGCAGATGCTGGTCCTCGCGGCCGCAGTGGGCGTGTTCCAGCTGATCACGGACGTCCCGACGCTGCCCGCGAACTTCGCCATGCTGGTGATCGTCTACACGGTCGCCGCCATCGGCGCCCGCTGGGCGTCCCGCTTCGCGCTCACCGCCGGCCTGTGTGCCGCCGCGCTCGCGCAGCTGCGCTGGCCGAACCCGGACACCAGCACGGCGGGCAACATCGCCCTGGTGATATTCCAGACCGTGCCGTTCGCCCTCGCCTGGGTGATGGGCGACTCCATCCGCACCCGTCGCGCGTACTTCGCGCAGTTGGAGGAGCGCGCCGCCCGGCTGGAGAAGGAGCGCGAGGCGCAGGCCAAGGTCGCGGTCGCCGCGGAACGCGCCCGCATCGCGCGCGAGCTGCACGACGTCGTCGCGCACAACGTGTCGGTGATGGTGGTGCAGGCCGACGGTGCCGCCTACGTCCTGGACGCGGCGCCCGACCAGGCGAAGAAGGCGCTGGAGACCATCTCCTCCACCGGCCGCCAGGCCCTCGCCGAGATGCGCCGCCTGCTCGGCGTGCTGCGCACCGGCGAGCACCAGGAGGCCGGGGAGTACGTGCCGCAGCCGGACGTGCAGCAGATAGAGGACCTGGTCGAGGAGTGCCGCACGTCCGGGCTGCCGGTGGACTTCCGCGTCGAGGGCACCCCGCGCCCCCTGCCCAGCGGGGTCGAACTGACCGCGTACCGCATCGTGCAGGAGGCGCTGACGAACACCCGCAAGCACGGCGGGCCCAACACGGGCGCCAGTGTGCGCCTGGTCTATTTCGACGACGGGCTCGGCCTGCTCGTCGAGGACGACGGCAAGGGCGCCCCGCACGAGCTGTACGAGGAGGGCGGACTGGACGGGCAGGGGCACGGCCTGATCGGCATGCGCGAACGGGTCGGGATGGTCGGCGGGACCCTGGACGCGGGTCCGCGGCCCGGCGGAGGATTCCGCATCAGCGCCCTGCTGCCGCTCAAACCCGCGCACTGAGCCCGCGCACGCCCGCTCGTGACACGTGTGACGACGACCCGTACGAACCCCCCGCACCAGCCCCGCACGAACCGTGCACGACCCCCGTACGAACCTCGTACGACCCCTGTGCGCCTCCCGCGCGCGGGCACCCGCGGCCGCGTTCCCCGTGGCCGCACCCGCAACGACCCCGCCGGCGGCCGAGTGGCGCGCCGGCAGGGAGCCAGCTCCGAACGACGGACGACGGAAGAGGGACCGATGACGATCCGCGTGATGCTCGTCGACGACCAGGTGCTGCTGCGCACCGGATTCCGGATGGTGCTCGCCGCCCAGCCGGACATGGAGGTCGTGGCGGAGGCGGGCGACGGCGTGGAGGCGCTGGAGGCGCTGCGGTCCACCGCCGTGGACGTGGTGCTCATGGACGTCCGCATGCCGAAGCTGGACGGGGTGGAGACGACCCGGCGGATCTGCATGGACGCCGACCCGCCGAAGGTGCTGATCCTGACCACCTTCGATCTCGACGAGTACGCCTTCTCCGGGCTGAAGGCCGGCGCCTCCGGTTTCATGCTCAAGGACGTCCCGCCGGGCGAACTGCTCAGCGCGATCCGCGCCGTGCACAGCGGCGACGCCGTGGTGGCCCCGTCCACCACCCGGCGGCTCCTGGACCGGTTCGCGCCGATGCTGCCCAGCTCGGGCAAGCAGCCGCAGCACAAGGCGCTGGAGCGGCTGACCGAGCGGGAGCGCGAGGTCATGGTGCTGGTCGCCCAGGGCCTGTCCAACGGGGAGATCGCGGCCCGTCTGGTGCTGTCCGAGGCGACGGTGAAGACCCACGTGGGACGCATCCTGACCAAGCTGGGGCTGCGGGACCGGGTGCAGGTCGTCGTCCTCGCCTACGAGACGGGCCTGGTCCGGGCCGGCGGCCACGGCTGACCCGCCGTGCGGGGACGCGGGCTGCGCACGCGCGGGTTCCGGACGCGCGGGGAGTCCCGCCGTCCGGCCCTCCCGGCCCGTGGGGCGCCGGTAGGGTGCCGCGCATGCTCCTGTGGATCAACGGCCCCTTCGGGGGCGGCAAGACACAGACCGCACACGAGATACGGCGCCGCCTGCCCGGCAGCGTCGTCTGCGACCCGGAGCACGCCGGCTTCGGCCTGAACCGGATGCTGCCGCCCGGCCTGCGCGGCGACTTCCAGGACTTCCCCGCGTGGCGCCGGGGCGTCGTCGAGGTGCTCGACCTCGTCCTCGCGCGACACGACGGCGTGGTGATCGCCCCCATGACCGTCACCGACGCCGGGTACTTCGCCGAGACCGTCGGCCGGCTGCGCGAACTCGGCCACGACGTACGCCACTTCACGCTGATGGCCGAACGCGCGACCGTGCTGCGGCGGCTGCGGGAACGCGGCCCCGTGCACCGGCTGCGGCACCCGCTCGGCGGGAACGGGGGCCTGCGCCGGGAGAGTTGGGCGGTGCAGCGGCTCGACCACTGTCTGGAGCGGCTCGCCGGTCCGGAGTTCGCCGAGCACCTGTGGACCGACCGCACGACCGTCCCGAGGACCGCCGACCGCATCGCGGTCCTGGCCGGGCTGACCCTGACCCCCGATCACGACGGTCCGCTGCGCACCCGGCTGCGGCAGGCCGGCGTGGGGCTGCGGCACATCCGCTTCGACTGACCCGCCGGAGGGCGCCCGCACGCCGGGTCTCAGCGCAGCGCCGCCTCCAGGAAGTCGCTGCCGAGCCGGGCCACCACCGTCACGTCCAGCTGGTGCAGCACATAGCGCCCGCGCCGGCGGGTGGTGACCAGCCCGGCCTTCTTCAGCACGCCCAGGTGCCGGGAGACCTCCGGCGCCGTCAGACCGTGCACGCGCGCCAGCTCGCCGGTCGTGTACGCGCTGCGCGCGAGATGGCGGCACAGCCGCATGCGGACGGGGTGCGACAGCGCCGTCATCCGCAGGGCCAGCTGCTCGACCGTCGGCGGTGCGGCGAGCTCGGCCGAGCGGACCGGGTACTGCAGCACCGGCTGCCAGCCGTAGCGGTGCAGGACGATCAGGTGCGGCCGGCCCAGGCTGGTCGGGATCAGCAGCAGGCCGCCGTCGGCGGTGGCGGTGCGGCCGTCACCCAGCTTGTCGACCGTGATCCGCTCGGCCGCCTCGTCCAGCGTCACCGCCGGGGACACCGCGGCCAGCGCCTCGGCGAGCCCCTTGTGGCGCAGCAGGTCCGTCTTGTGGCGGGTGTCGGCGGCGAGCTGGTGCCGCAGCCGGGCCCACGCGGCCGCGAAGAACGCCTCGTCGCAGTCCTCCAGGAACTGCCGCAGCCAGGCGCGGATACGGGGCGGGTCGGCCAGCAGCCGCTCGGCGAACCGCACCTGCTGCGGCCCCCGCGCGGCGGCCAGTTCCAGCGCGCGGCGGCGCAGCTCCGGGTCCCCGAGCGGGCCGGGCCCGGGCGTGCTGTACGGCAGCGCACACGTGAACTCCAGGGCGGCGTCGACGAACAGCTCGTCCGAGAACTTGTCCAGCAGGTCCAGCTCCTCGGTGAGCGTGGCTCCCGGCAGCCCCTCCTCCCCGGGGAACGCCGCGCACGGCAGGAACAGGTCGGAGAACGTCGTCCGCCACAGGAAGTCCGCCTCGCACATGCGGTCCGCGAGCTGCGGGTCCAGGCGCGCGGTCACGCCCGTCACCCACCCCTGCAGGCCCGGGTGGTGGGCCGGCTCGGACAGCGCGTGCAGCGCCATGCCGAGCTCGGCCAGGGGGGAGGCCACGGCGGTGATCCTCTCCGGCCGCAGCCCGGTGATGTCGATGCGCACACTCATGGCCACATGGTGCACCGGGCCACCGGCAACGCCGCCGTCGATTGACGGCGCCCGTCAATCGACGGCACCGCGCCGTGACCGGCGCCCCACCGCCCGCGCGGGCCCGGCACCGCCACCAGGACCTCGCGGCCCCCGCGCCTCACCACCCGGCCGCCCCGGCGACCCGGGCCACGAACCCGGCCGCCGCCTTCCGCACGTCGTCCGCCGTCCACCGAAGGCCCGCCTCCTCCACGGCCACCTCGGTGACCGCCAGGCCCGGGCCCGGCGCGTTCCAGGCGTGAGCGAACAGCAGCGTCCCGGTCTCCTCGCCCTGCCGCACGGCCGCGTCGGCGGCGACATCGGCGGCGCACGGCAGCCAGACCTGGAACTGGTGGGTGTGCGGCACCTCCGGGTGCACCCGCGTCCACGGCACCCCGGCCGCCGTGAGCCCCTCGCGCAGCGCGGCGGCGACCTCACGCGCGTGGGCGACGTACTCCGGCAGCCGGGGCAGTTCCCGCTCCAGTCCGGCCAGGGCCGACAGCACCGTGGGGAACTGCTGGAACACCGAGCCGCCGTAGCGGTGCCGCCACGTCTTCGCCTCGTCCACCAGCGTCCGGGGACCGGCCAGCGCGGCACCGCCGTACCCCTTCAAGGACTTGTAGAACGACACGTAGACGCTGTCCGCCAGTCCCGCGATCTCGTCCAGGGGCCGGCCGAAGTGCACGGTGGACTCCCACAGCCGCGCGCCGTCGAAGTGGACCACCGCGTCCCGCTCGCGCGCGGCGTCGACGATCCCGGTGAGCTCCTCCCACGTGGGCAGCAGGAATCCTGCCTCCCGGAGCGGCAGTTCCAGCATCAGCGCGCCGAACGGCTCCTCCAGGTCCCGCACCTCGGCGGCCGTGATCTGCCGCGGTTCGCCGGTGATCCGCACCGGGCGGAGCCCGCTGACCTGGCTGAACGCGTTCCGCTCGTGCAGTTCGGGGTGGCTGAGCCCGTGCAGGGCGACAGCGGTGCCGCCGACGCGGCCCGCCCAGCAGCGCAGCGCCACCTGCTGGGCCATGGTGCCGGTCGGGAAGAACGCGGCGGCCTCCGTGCCGAGCAGGGCGGCCACCCGGTCCTCCAGGGCCTCCACCACCCCGCTGCCGTAGGTGTCCGACGGCTCGTCCAGGTCGTGGAGCTCCGCCGCCCCGTCCAGCAGCGCCAGCCGCTCCCGCAGCGTCAGCACATAGCCCGGGCGGGTGAGCACGCGGGACGCCTCGCGGTGCGCGGTGAGACGCCGCTCACGGAGGTCCGCCCGCGCGTCGGGGGGCGGCGCCGACGCGTCGGGGTGGGGGCGGCTTGCGCTCGGGTCGTGCGCGCCGGGAACGTTCATACCCGGATCATCCCGCGCGGCCGAACGCGCGGGCATCCGCATTTCCGCACGCGCGTGTGTCACGCGGGCGCACGGAAACCCACAGCCTGTGGACAACCGAACGCCGCCGGAACCGATCGCGTTAACATGACGAGAAATCGTCCGGTACCCCGAGCGGACTGGAACGGGAAGGCCCCCGTCGCGTGAACACAACCCCACAGCCGGATCCCCGGGACCGCCCCGCGCGGCTCACCGTAGGCGTCGTCGGCGCCGGACGCGTGGGCCCCGCCCTCGCCGCGTCCCTGCAACTGGCCGGACACCGCCCGGTGGCCGTCTCCGCCGTCTCCGACGCCTCCCGCAGGCGCGCCGGCGACATGCTGCCGGACGTGCCGGTGGTCCCGCCCGCCGAGGTGCTCCAGCGGGCCGAGCTGGTGCTGCTGACCGTCCCCGACGACGCCCTGCCCGAGCTGGTCACCGGCCTCGCCGACACCGGCGCGGTACGCCCCGGGCAGCTGCTGGTGCACACCTCCGGGCGGTACGGCGCGAAGGTGCTGGACCCCGCCCTGCGGGCCGGTGCCCTGCCGCTGGCACTGCACCCCGCGATGACGTTCACCGGCACCCCCGTCGACGTGCAGCGGCTCGCCGGATGCTCCTTCGGCGTCACGGCGCCCGAGGAGCTGCGGCTGGCCGCCGAGGCCCTCGTGATCGAGATGGGCGGCGAACCGGAATGGATCGCCGAGGAGAACCGCCCGCTCTACCACGCGGCCCTCGCCCTGGGGGCGAACCACCTGGTCACGCTGGTCGCCCAGTCCCTGGAGCTGCTGCGCGCCGCCGGAGTCGGGGCCCCCGACCGGATGCTGGGCCCGCTGCTCGGCGCCGCCCTGGACAACGCCCTGCGGTCCGGCGACGCGGCCCTCACCGGCCCCGTGGCGCGCGGCGACGCGGGCACCGTGGCGACCCACATCGCCGAGCTGCGCCGGCACGCCCCCGCGACCGTCGCCG
>NZ_JAAGMD010000236.1 GCF_010548465.1 Streptomyces sp. SID14436
CCCCCGCCCCGCCCCCGACCGGACGGCGGCCCCGGCGCCCCGCGCCGCGCGCCCGCGCGAGCGTCCCCGACGCCGTGCGTCCGGGACTCCACGAAGGTGACGAACAAGATGCCCCCCGTCGGCCCCGAGCTGATCTCCCCCCGTTCCACCCGGGTGCTGGCCGCCCGGCGGCTGGCCAAACGGAACTTCCGGGGCAAGGAGCGGCTGTTCCTCGCCGAGGGACCCCAGGCCGTACGGGAGGCCGCCGCGCACCGGGCCGACGGCACCGCCACCCTCGTCGAACTCTTCACCACCGCCGAGGCCGCCGACCGCTACGCCGACATCGTCGGCGCCGCCCGGGAGGCCGGCGCCCGCGTCCACCTCGCCGCCGAGCAGGTCGTCGCCGACATCTCCACCACCGTCACCCCGCAGGGACTGGTCGGCGTCTGCCGGTTCCTCGACACCCCGTTCGAGGAGATCCTCGCCGCGCGGCCCCGGCTCGTCGCCGTCCTCGCCCACGTCCGCGATCCCGGCAACGCCGGCACCGTGCTGCGCAGCGCCGACGCCGCCGGAGCCGAGGCCGTCGTGCTGACCGACGCCTCCGTCGACCTGTACAACCCCAAGGCCGTCCGCGCCTCCGTCGGCTCGCTGTTCCACCTGCCCGTCGCCGTCGGCGTGCCCGTCGAGGAGGCCGTCGACGGACTGCGCGCCGCCGGCATCCGGGTGCTCGCCGCCGACGGCGCCGGGGACCGCGACATCGACGACGAGCTCGACCGCGGCACCATGGGCGGCCCGACCGCCTGGGTCTTCGGCAACGAGGCGTGGGGGCTGCCCGAGGAGACCCGGGTGCTCGCCGACGCCGTCGTCCGCGTCCCGATCCACGGGAAGGCCGAGAGTCTGAACCTCGCCACCGCCGCCGCCGTATGTCTCTACGCGTCGGCGCGTGCACAGCGCGCCGCCGGAGGGTGCCGCTCCGTCACCGGGAACTAGTAGGGTGACCAGCTCGGAGAGCCCCCAAGGCAAGTCGAGAGGCGGGGTACGGGGATGAGCGTCGGCACGGGCAGCGCACCGGGAGCACGTCGGGTGGCGCGACCGCCCGCCCCCCGGCCCGGTGATCTCGGCGACCTCGGCATCGACCCCGACCAGCTGCCCGACGGACTCGTCGTCGCCGACGAGCAGGGGAGGGTCATCTGCTTCAACCGCGCGGCCGTCCGCATCGCCGCCCTCCCCGCCGAACAGGCCCTCGGCCGGCGCATCGAGAGCGCGCTGCCCTTACAGGACCTCGAAGGCCGGCACTGGTGGCAGCTCACCGACCCCTACGGCGGCCTCGCCATCCGCAACGGCCAGCCCGAACGCAACCTGCTGCTGCCCGGCGGCCGGGAGGTCCTCGTCGCGGCCCGCTACGTCCGCACCCGGCCCACCGGCCCGCTGCGCCGCCTCGTCGTCACCCTGCGCGACACCGAGGCCCGCCGCCGCACCGAACGCAGCCACGCCGAGCTGATCGCCACCGTCGCCCACGAGCTGCGCTCCCCGCTCACCTCCGTCAAGGGCTTCACCGCCACCCTGCTCAGGAAGTGGGAACGCTTCACCGACGACCAGAAGCGGCTCATGCTGGAGACCGTCGACGCCGACGCCGACCGCGTCACCCGGCTCATCGCCGAACTGCTCGACATATCGCGCATCGACTCCGGCCGCCTGGAGGTGCGCCGCCAGCCCGTCGACATCGGCGCCGCCGTCGGCCGGCACATCCAGGCGTACGTGGCCGCCGGGCAGCCCGCCGACCGGTTCCTGCTGCGCGTCCAGCACCCGCTGCCCGACCTGTGGGCGGACCCGGACAAGATCGACCAGGTGCTGAGCAACCTGCTGGAAAATGCCGTGCGCCACGGCGAGGGAACCGTCACCATCGACCTCACGCCCGCGCCGTCCCCGCGAGAACCGGAGCACGGCGAGCACGCGGCCACGTCGGTCACGGTGAGCGACGAGGGCCCCGGCATCCCGGAGGACTCCATGAACCGCGTCTTCACCCGCTTCTGGCGGGGCAGCAAGCGCGGCGGCACCGGACTCGGGCTGTACATCGTCAAGGGCATCGTCGAGGCCCACGGCGGCACCATCACGGTCGGGCGGGCCCGCGCCGGCGGTGCCCGGTTCCGATTTACGTTGCCCGTGGGGGCCCCGGCCTTCGCCCGCGACCTGCCGCGCAGCGCGCGCTAGGACGCCGGCGGGCCCGGGGGGCCCACGGGCGCATTCGCCCATCCCTGCCCCGTTAGACTCGACCCTTGGCACCTTTGTGTCCCCGCGCCAGGTCGTGCACGAGCCGGTGGCGGGGACCATCAGCCCCGGGGGCACCCCCCAGTGGCAACTGGGGGACAAATCGGAAGCACGGGAAGAGATGTCGGCACCCAATAAGTCGTACGACCCTGTCGAGGTCGAGGCGTTGAAACCGGAAGAGATCGAGCGCATGCGGGACGAGGCGCTCGCCGCCTTCGCCGCCGCGGACTCCCTGGACGCGCTCCACGAGGCCAAGGTCGCCCACACCGGCCCCGCCTCCCCGCTGGCCCTCGCCAACCGCGAGATCGGCGCCCTGCCCCCGCACGCCAAGGCCGAGGCCGGCAAGCGGGTGGGCCAGGCGCGCGGTGCCGTGAACAAGGGCCTCGCCGCCCGCCAGGCCGAGCTGGAGGCGGAGCGGGACGCCCGCGTCCTGGTCGAGGAGTCCGTGGACGTCACGCTGCCCTACGACCGGACGGCCCCGGGTGCCCGGCACCCGCTGACCACCCTGTCGGAGCGCATCGAGGACATCTTCGTGGCCATGGGCTACGAGGTGGCCGAGGGCCCGCAGGTCGAGGCCGAGTGGTTCAACTTCGACGCCCTCAACATCGGCCCGGACCACCCCGCCCGCGGCGAGCACGACACCTTCTTCGTGCAGGGCCCCGAGGGCGGCACGGAGTCCGGCGTCGTCCTGCGCACCCACACCTCCCCGGTGCAGATCCGCTCCCTGCTCGACCGCGAGCTGCCGGTGTACGTGATCTGCCCCGGCCGCGTCTACCGCACCGACGAGCTGGACGCGACCCACACCCCCGTCTTCCACCAGGTGGAGCTGCTCGCCGTCGACGAGGGCCTCACCATGGCGGACCTGCGGGGCACGCTGGACCACATGGTGCAGTCCCTGTTCGGGGAGGGCATGAAGACCCGGCTGCGGCCGAACTTCTTCCCCTTCACCGAGCCGAGCGCCGAGATGGACATGCTCTGCTACGTCTGCAAGGGCGAGTCCGTCGGCAACCCCGACCGGCCCTGCCGCACCTGCTCCAGCGAGGGCTGGATCGAGCTGGGCGGCTGCGGCATGGTCAACCCGCGGGTGCTCACCGCCTGCGGCGTCGACCCCGAGAAGTACAGCGGCTTCGCCTTCGGGTTCGGCATCGAGCGGATGCTGATGTTCCGCCACAACGTCGAGGACATGCGAGACATGGTCGAGGGTGACGTCCGGTTCACCCGGCCGTTCGGGATGGAGATCTGATGCGGGTCCCGCTTTCCTGGCTGCGGGAGTACGTCGACCTGCCGGCCACCGAGACCGGCCGCGACGTACAGGCCAAGCTGATCGCCGCGGGCCTCGAGGTCGAGACCGTCGAGCACCTCGGCGCCGACCTCAAGGGCCCCCTCGTCGTCGGTCAGGTGCTGACCATCGAGGAGCTGGAGGGCTTCAAGAAGCCGATCCGCTTCTGCACCGTCGACGTCGGGACGGCCAACGGCACCGGTGAGCCGCAGGAGATCGTCTGCGGCGCCCGCAACTTCGCCGTCGGCGACAAGGTCGTCGTGGTCCTCCCGGGCGCCGTGCTGCCCGGCGGCTTCGCGATCTCCGCCCGCAAGACCTACGGCAAGGTCTCGCAGGGCATGATCTGCTCCAGCGACGAGCTGGGCATGGGCGACGACGGCAGCAAGGGCATCATCGTGCTGCCGCCGGAGACCGAGGTCGGCAAGGACGCCATCGAGCTGCTCGAACTGGTCGACGAGGTCCTCGACATCGCCGTCACCCCCGACCGCGGCTACTGCCTGTCGCTGCGCGGCGTGGCCCGTGAGACCGCCACCGCCTACGGTCTGCCGCTGCGCGACCCGGCGCTGCTCGACGTGCCCGGCCCGAACGCCTTCGGCTACCCGGTCAAGGTCTCCGACCCGGCCGGCTGCGACCGCTTCACGGCCCGCACGGTGACCGGCCTCAGCCCCGAGGCGCGCTCCCCGATCTGGCTCCAGCGCCGCCTGCAGAAGGTCGGCATGCGCCCGATCTCGCTGGCCGTCGACATCACCAACTACGTGATGATGGAGCTCGGCCAGCCGCTGCACGCCTACGACCGCGCCCAGGTCCAGGGCACCATCGGGGTGCGCCGCGCCGAGCCGGGCGAGAAGCTCACCACCCTCGACGGCGTCGAGCGCACCCTGGACGCCGAGGACCTGGTGATCACCGACGACCGCGGCCCGATCGGCCTCGCCGGTGTCATGGGCGGCGCCGACACGGAGATCGCCGACGGCAACGGAGGCGGCGGCGCGTCGACCGACGTGGTCATCGAGGCCGCGCACTTCGACGCGGTGTCCGTCGCGCGCACCGCCCGGCGCCACCGGCTGTCCTCCGAGGCGTCCCGGCGCTTCGAGCGGGGCGTCGACCCGCAGGCCGCCGCCGCTGCCGCGCAGCGCACCGTCGACCTGCTCGTGCTGCTGGCCGGCGGCACCGCCGAGGCCGGGGTCACCGAGGTCGTCGCGCCCAGCGCGCCGCGCACCATCACCCTCCCGGCGAACCACCCGGACAAGGTGGCGGGCGTCGCCTACGGGCGGGAGACGGTCGTCCGGCGGCTGCAGCAGGTGGGCTGCGACGTCTACGGCCAAGACGAGCTGATCGTCACGGTGCCGTCCTGGCGGCCCGACCTCACCGACCCCAACGACCTGGCCGAAGAGGTCATCCGGCTGGAGGGCTACGAGAACCTGCCCGCCACCCTGCCCCGGCCGCCCGCCGGGCGCGGTCTGAGCGGCCGGCAGCGGCTGCACCGCCGCATCGGCCGGGCCCTGGCCGGCGCCGGATACGTCGAGGCGCCGAACTACCCGTTCGTCAGCGAGCAGGTCTTCGACCAGCTCGGCCTGGCCGCCGACGATCCCGCCCGCCGCGTGGTGCGGCTGACCAACCCGCTCAGCGACGAGGAGCCCGCCCTGCGGACCTCGCTGCTGCCGGGTCTGCTCGGCGCGCTGCGGCGCAACGACGGCCGCGGCTCGCACGACCTGGCCCTCTTCGAGACCGGGCTGGTCTTCCACCCCCGCGCCGAGCAGCGGAAGGCTGTCCGGCTGCCCGTGGACCGGCGGCCCACCGACGAGGAGCTCGCCGGACTGGACGCCGCCCTGCCGGAGCAGCCGCGGCACGTCGCGGTGGTGCTCGCCGGTGCCCGTGAGCGGGACGGCTGGTGGGGCAAGGGCCGCCCGGCCGACTGGGCGGACGCGGTCGAGGCCGCCCGGACCGTCGCCCGCGAGGCCGGCGCCGAGCTGATCGTCCGCAAGGGCCAGTACGGGCCCTGGCACCCGGGCCGCTGCGCGGAGCTCGCCGTCGTCGTCGACGGCGCCGAGCGGGTCGTGGGCCACGCCGGTGAGCTGCACCCGGGCGTCCTGAAGACGCTGGGGCTGCCCGAGCGCACCTGCGCGGCGGAACTGGACCTGGACGCGGTGGCGGGTGCCGGCCAGGACACCCCGCAGGCTCCGGCCATCTCCACGTTCCCGGTCGCCACACAGGACGTCGCGCTCGTCGTGGACGCGTTCGTGCCGTCGGCCGACGTGGAGGCCGCGCTGCGCGAGGGCGCCGGTGAACTGCTGGAGTCCATCCGCCTGTTCGACGTCTACGAGAACGCCGAGCAGCTGGGCGAGGGCCGCAAGTCCCTGGCGTACGCGTTGCGGTTCCGCGCGGCGGACCGGACGCTGACCGTCGACGAGGCGTCGGCGGCACGGGAGTCGGCGGTCGCCCTGGCGGGCGAGCGCACCGGAGCGGTCCTGCGCGCCTGAGCGCACAAGGGGGCGCGCGTGCACCCGGGGCTTGCCTCGGAAGCATGTGCGCCCCCGCTGCTTCCTCCTCCCGGGTCACCTCACTCATTCGGGTGACAATTCCGGGTGATACGTCCGGATGCGGTGCAGCGGTCGACAGAATCGGACCGGCCTCACGGGGCCGGTCCGCGCGCTGTCAGGGGCCTATCTGGGGGGCCGGCTGCATGATCCGCTTCAAGGCTGGGGTACCCCGCAAGGGACGGACCCCGACCGCCTCATGGGTGCCCGCCCGCACGCCCCGTCGCCGCCCCGGCCGGTTCCCGGCCGCCCGTTCGCGGGAGACGCCCCGGGGCAGCCGGCTGCTCGCGGTCGGCGTCCCCACGGCCTGGGCCGCCGCCGCGGTCGCCTACCGGCTC
>NZ_JAAGMD010000266.1 GCF_010548465.1 Streptomyces sp. SID14436
CTCCCGGCCCGCGCCGCCGCGATCCGCGCCGCCAGCCGCACGTTGCCCCGCACCGCCGCCAGGTTGGCGGCCAGGGAGGCGCCGTCGGTGTGCCGGACCAGGTGGTCCAGCAGGAACGGGGTGACCGCCTGCCCCGTGACGCCCTCCTCCGCGCACGCGCGCAGCGCCTCGGCGAGGACCCGCGCGTGCACCGCGGGATCCAGTTGCTCCTCCTCGGGCACGGGGTTGGCCACGATCAGCGCCGACGCGGGCCCGCCCAGCGCGTCCTGGGCCCGCATGACGTCGGCCACCTGCGCGGGCGTGTCCAGCCGCCAGTCCACGGGGTGGCCCGAGTCGGACAGGTAGAAGCCGGGGAACCGGTCCGTGCCGTATCCGGCGACCGCCACCCCGAGGGTCTCCAGACGCTGCAGCGTGGCCGCCACGTCCAGGATCGACTTCACACCCGCGCACACCACGGTGATCCGGGTCCGCGCCAGCAGCCCCAGGTCGGCCGACTCGTCCTGTGTCACGGTCCATTCCCGGTGCACCCCGCCCAGCCCGCCCGTCGCGAACACCCGTACGCCCGCCAGCGCCGCCAGCAGGGCGGTGGCCGAGACCGTGGTCGCCCCGCTCGCCCCGCAGGCCGCCGCCAGGGCGAGGTCGCGGTGGCCCAGCTTGCGTATGCCGTCCTCGTTGGCGACCCGCTCCAGCTGTTCCTTGTCCAGGCCGACCCGGGGCACGCCGTCCAGCACCGCGATGGTGGCGGGCACGGCGCCCTCCTCCCGCACCGCCGCCTCCAGCTCCACGGCCACCTGCAGATTGCGGGGCCGGGGCAGCCCGTGCGCGATGATCGTGGACTCCAGCGCCACCACCGGCCGGCCCGCGTCGAGCGCCTCCCGTACCTCTCCCGACAGCCTCAGCACCACGTGCCCGCCTCCCGTCAGCCGCTCCTTCCTCATCTCTGGCGACCCGCGCGCCCGGTCAAACCCCTTGCACGTCGGCGCGGGCATCACCCAGCCTGGGAGCCATGACGGACCACACGGCACGCCTCGACCACGTCGTCCTCTGGGTGCGCGACCCCGTCGCCGCCGCGACCTTCTACGCGGAGGCCGTCGGGCTGGAACCGGTCCGGCTCGCCGAGTTCTCCGCCGGGGCGGCCCCGTTCCCCTCGGTGCGGGTCAACGACGAGACGATCATCGACCTGATGCCGGCGGAGATGGCGCGGCGCATGACGATGCTGCCCGGCGCCGCCGACAGCTCGGGCCACCCCGTCAACCACGTGTGCCTGTCCCTGCCGGCCGCCGGCTTCGACGCGCTGCGCAGCCGTCTGGAGGAGCGCTCCGTGCCCCTGACGGACTTCTCCCACGACTCCTTCGGCGCGCGCGGCCCCGCGAAGCGCAGCTTCTACTTCCGGGATCCGGACGGCAACGTGTTCGAGGCGCGGCACTACGACTGACCCGCCGCGCCCGCCCCGGGGGGTGCCGGACGAACCGGTCAGAACAGCGGCTCGGGCAGGACCCCCTCCAGGGCCAGCAGCCGCCGCTTGGTCTCCAGCCCGCCGCCGAAGCCGCCGATCCCGCCGTCGCTCTCCACGACGCGGTGGCAGGGCACCACCACCGGCAGCGGATTGGCACCCATCGCCATGCCCACGGCCTGGGCGCCGCCGGGCCGGCCCACCCGCCGTGCCAGGTCGCCGTAGCCGACCACCTCGCCGTACGGCACCCCCGTGGCCAGCTCGCGCAGGACCGCCCGGTTGAAGCCCGAGATCAGCGACCAGTCCAGCGGCACCTCGAAGTCGTGCCGCTCGCCGGCCAGATACGCCTCGACCTGGCGTATCGCCTCGGCCAGCAGGGGAGAGCCGGGATCCTCGACCGGTGCCGCGCCGAGCCTCGACGCCAGCCGCTCCAGCGCGCGCTCGCGCACCGGGCCGGTGGCGTGGAACACGACGTTGACCAGGCCCGCTCCGGTGGCGGCCAGCAGCAGCGGACCGATCCCGGTGTCCACGACGGCCCACACCGGTGGCTGCCCGTCCCGCGCATCACTGCTCATGCGGAACACCGTACGACCCGCAACTGACAACCGGGGGCGACAGCGGGCCCGCGGCCCCCGGCCGGACCGTCCGACACGCGGCCGGGGCCGGCGCCCCGGCCGCCCGCCTCCCGGAGCCTGCCGGGCCCGGCCGGCTCAGCCGCCCACCGCGTCCCGGACCACGTCCGGCCTGTTGCTGATGATGCCGTCGACGCCGTACCCGGCGACCCGCCGGGCGGCGGCCGCGTCGTTCACGGTCCAGGTGAGCACCTGCATCCGCGCGCCGTGCGGCCCGGCGAAGGACTGCACGGCGGCGACGTAGCCGCTCGTCAGGGAGGAGTGCGTCGGGTTGATCTGGTCGGCGAACGCCGCGTACCCGGGCAGGTCCGCCACCGGCGGCGTGCCGAGCAGGCCCGTCTTCACGGCGGGCTTCAGCTCGTGGACCGTGCGCACACTGGCGGCGTCGAAGCTCTGCACGACCAGCCGGTCCCGCACGTGCTGCCGGTCCAGCCAGCCCTCGTTGCTGAGCACCTTCAGGGTCTCCTGCTCGATGCCCGGGTACAGCTCGGGGTTCTTGAGCTCCAGCAGGAGCTTCTGGCCGTGCTTCTCCACCCGGCGCACGAACTGCTCCAGCGTCGGCACGCGCGTGCCCGCGTAGGACGGCGAGAACCAGCTGCCCGCGTCCAGGCGGGCGATCTCCGCGGCGGTGAAGTCCTTCACCTTCCACGGGGACCGCCCCGGGAAGACCTCCTCGGCATCGGTGGTGCGCCGCAGGTTGTCGTCGTGGACGACGACGAGGGTGCCGTCCTTGGTGCGCTGTACGTCGTTCTCCACCCACTCGATGCCCAGCGCCGCCGCCCGGTCGACGGCCGCCAGCGTGTTCTCGGGCGCGTAACCGGAGGCGCCCCGGTGGGCGACGACGACGGGAGCCCCCGCCGGGGCGGCCCCCGCGGGGGAGACGGGGAACAGGAGGGCGGCGGCCCCCAGGAGTGCGGTGATCGAGGCGGCGACCGGGCGCGCGTGCATACGTACTCCTCACGTCCAGCAATGGGAACGTCACGGACGGTTCCACTGTGACACCGGACGGCCGACGTGAAAGGTGCACAAGGTGGCCACAGAATGAACGCGACTCCTCCCACACCGCACACCACTGGCGCACAACTGGGGCAAGGGCGTGTTTCTTTACCGGAAAGTCGTTCGACCATTCCGGTGGAGGTCATACTCTCTGCGTCAACCCTGGCCGCCGGTGCGGTCCTGGGAGGGGGGTCACAACAGGAGTTCCAGGGCGAAACAGGGCGGGAAGGGCAGCCGCGCATGCAAGGCACGGTCGACGGTTTCAACTACGGTCTGGTCACACCGCTGGTGGCCTACCTCATGGCCTGCCTCGGCAGCGCCCTGGGACTGCGCTGCACGGCCCGGTCCCTGACCGCGTCCGGGCCCCGGCGCACGGCCTGGCTGACCCTGGGCTCGGCGGCGATCGGCTCGGGCGTGTGGACCATGCACTTCATCGCCATGATGGGCTTCACCATTGAGGGCACCCCGATCCGCTACGACCGGGCGATGACCTTCGCGAGCCTCGCCGTCGCCGTCGTCATGGTCGGCATCGGCACGTTCATCGTCGGCCACCGGGGCGCGGCCGGCACCGCCCTGTTCACCGGGGGCACCATCACCGGGCTGGGCATCGCCTCCATGCACTACCTGGGCATGGCGAGCATGCACCTCGACGGGACGCTGGAGTACAACACCCTCCTCGTCGCCGCGTCCGTCGTCATCGCCATGGCCGCCGCCACCGCCGCGCTGTGGGCGGCCGGCCAGGTCAAAGGGTTCCTGTGGAGCGTCGGCGCGGCCCTCGTCATGGGTCTCGCGGTCACCGGGATGCACTACACCGGCATGGCCGCCCTGGAGGTGCACGTGCACGGCACGACCGCCCCCGCCACGGGCGAGTCCGCGGCCGCCCTGCTGGGGCCCATGCTGATCGGGCCGCTGGCCTTCCTCTGCCTCCTCGGCCTGCTGGTGGTCCTCGACCCCCTGGTGATCACCGGGCGTCCCGCCCCCGTGCCCGCCGAGCACCGGCCGGGCATCCCGGCCCACCCCGACCTGCACCATTCCCCGGCACGCCACCGGCCCCGCGCCCGCGGACCCGTCGAACACCGCGCCCGCACCCCGCAGAACCGCTGACCCGCCGTACGCGGGCCGCCCGGGCGCCGGTCCGGGCCCGTTGTCAGTGGCGGGTCGTACGGTTGATGACATGCGGCCCGTTTCCCACATCGAACGCACGGTGGCGCCCTTCGAGGTCGTCAGCCCCTACCAGCCGAACGGCGACCAGCCGGCGGCCATCGCCGACCTCGCCCGGCGCATCGAAGCCGGTGAGAAGGACGTCGTGCTGCTGGGCGCGACCGGTACCGGCAAGTCCGCCACCACCGCGTGGATGATCGAAAAGCTCCAGCGCCCCACCCTGGTGATGGCGCCGAACAAGACGCTGGCCGCCCAGCTGGCCAACGAGTTCCGCGAACTCCTGCCGAACAACGCGGTCGAGTACTTCGTCTCGTACTACGACTACTACCAGCCCGAGGCGTACGTCCCGCAGTCGGACACCTACATCGAGAAGGACTCCTCGATCAACGAGGAGGTCGAGCGGCTGCGGCACTCGGCGACCAACTCCCTGCTCACCCGCCGGGACGTCGTCGTGGTCGCGTCCGTGTCCTGCATCTACGGCCTGGGCACCCCGCAGGAGTACGTGGACCGCATGGTCCCCCTCCGCGTCGGCGACGAGGTCGACCGGGACCAGCTGCTGCGCCGCTTCGTGGACATCCAGTACACGCGCAACGACATGGCCTTCAGCCGCGGCACCTTCCGCGTCCGCGGGGACACCATCGAGATCTTCCCGGTGTACGAGGAGCTGGCCGTCCGCATCGAGATGTTCGGCGACGAGATCGAGGCGCTGTCCACGCTGCACCCGGTCACCGGCGAGATCGTCAGCGACGACCAGCAGCTCTACGTCTTCCCCGCCTCCCACTACGTCGCCGGCCCCGAGCGCATGGAGCGCGCGGTCAACGACATCGAGAAGGAGCTCGCCGAGCGCCTGGCCGAGCTGGAGAAGCAGGGCAAGCTGCTGGAGGCCCAGCGGCTGCGCATGCGCACCACCTACGACCTGGAGATGCTCCGCCAGATCGGCAGCTGCTCCGGCGTCGAGAACTACTCGATGCACTTCGACGGCCGCCTGCCCGGCTCCCCGCCCAACACCCTGCTGGACTACTTCCCGGACGACTTCCTTCTCGTCATCGACGAGTCCCACGTCACCGTCCCGCAGATCGGCGCCATGTACGAGGGCGACGCCTCCCGCAAGCGCACCCTCGTCGACCACGGCTTCCGGCTCCCCTCCGCCCTGGACAACCGTCCGCTGAAGTGGGAGGAGTTCCAGGAGCGCATCGGTCAGACCGTCTACCTGTCGGCCACCCCCGGGCAGTACGAGCTGTCCCGCTCGGACGGCGTCGTGGAGCAGATCATCCGCCCCACCGGCCTCGTCGACCCGGAAGTGGTCGTCAAGTCCACCGAGGGCCAGATCGACGACCTGGTGCACGAGATCCGTACCCGCGTCGACAAGGACGAACGCGTCCTGGTCACCACGCTCACCAAGAAGATGGCCGAGGACCTCACCGACTACTTCCTGGAGCTCGGGATCCAGGTCCGCTACCTCCACAGCGACGTCGACACCCTCCGCCGGGTCGAGCTGCTGCGGGAACTGCGCAGCGGCGAGTACGACGTCCTCGTCGGCATCAACCTGCTCCGTGAGGGCCTCGACCTTCCGGAGGTCTCCCTGGTGGCGATCCTGGACGCCGACAAGGAGGGCTTCCTGCGCTCCGGCACGTCCCTGATCCAGACCATCGGCCGCGCCGCGCGCAATGTCTCCGGCCAGGTCCACATGTACGCCGACAAGATCACCCCGGCGATGGAGAAGGCCATCGACGAGACCAACCGCCGCCGGGAGAAGCAGATCGCGTACAACCAGGAGAACGGCATCGACCCCCAGCCGCTCCGCAAGAAGATCAACGACATCGTCGCCCAGATCGCCCGCGAGGGCGTCGACACCGAGCAGCTGCTCGGTACCGGCTACCGCCAGCAGCGCAAGGACGGCGGCGGCACCAGGACGCCCGTGCCGGCCCTCGGGGGCAAGGCGGCCAAGGGCGCGAAGGGCGGCCGGGGCAAGGCCGCGGAGAGCGTGCCGACGGACCGCCCGGCCGCCGAGCTCGCCGGGCAGATCGAGGAGCTCACCGCCCGCATGCGGGCCGCCGCGGCGGACCTCCAGTTCGAGATCGCGGCCCGGCTGCGCGACGAGGTCTCCGAGATGAAGAAGGAGCTGCGGCAGATGCGGGAGGCGGGCCTGTCCTGACCCGCGCGTGACGGCGCCGGCCCGCGGCGGAAGGCGGCCGGCGCCCCCGCCGTCCCACCCGCCGCGGCCGGGCACGGGCTGTGTTGCAAGACCGACACAAAGTGCGCTCCCGGGTACGTCACTGTCAGTGCCCCTGCGTAGGGTTCTCGACAACCGCGGCTTTCGCGGCAACAGGGGACGTCCGAGAGGGGAATCAGCGCGTGACCGTCAACATGACCAAGGGTCAGGCCATCAGTCTGCAGAAGAACGACGGCGGCAGCCTGACCGCGGTGCGCATGGGTCTCGGCTGGCAGGCGGCTCCCCGTCGCGGCCTGTTCGGCTCGCGCACCCGGGAGATCGACCTGGACGCCTCCGCCGTCCTGTTCGCGGACAAGCAGCCGGTCGACGTCGTCTTCTTCCGTCACCTCGTGAGCGACGACGGCTCCGTGCGCCACACCGGTGACAACCTCGTCGGCGGGGTCGGCCAGGGCGGCGACGACGAGGCCATCCTCGTCGACCTGTCCCGCGTCCCGGTCCACATCGACCAGATCGTCTTCACCGTGAACTCCTTCACGGGCCAGACCTTCCAGGAGGTCCAGAACGCCTTCTGCCGCCTGGTCGACGAGACCAACGGCCAGGAGCTGGCCCGCTACACGCTGGCCGGCGGCGGCGCCTACACGGCCCAGATCATGGCCAAGGTGCACCGCGCGGGCACCGGCTGGTCGATGACGGCCCTGGGCAGCCCGGCCAACGGCCGCACCTTCCAGGACCTGATGCCGGCGATCCTGCCGGTCCTCTAGGCCGGTCTTCCGGATCACTCCGACCCGGATCGCCGGCGCCTCGACAGTGCCGGTGAGCCCCGCGGCCCCGGGGTGATCCGGAAGACACGGCCCCGGTCCTCGTGCCGGGGGCGGCGGAGCCCGGCGGACCACACCACACACGCGACACAGGGGGAAGAAGGCGATGACGGCCGAGCTGGTGCGGGGGCAGAACCACCCGCTGTCCCGGTCCCGTCTGGAGGTCCGGGTCTCGGCCGGCACGCCGGTCGTGGCCTCGGCCGCGCTCGGCGACGCGTCGGGCCGGATCCACGGCGTGGACTGGGTCGCCCACCCGGGCGCGCCCACCCAGCCCGGCCTCGAGGTGTCCCGGCAGGCGGCCGCCGACCACCGTCTCGCGGTGGACCTGGACGCCATGCCGGACGCCGTGCACCGCGTCAGCGTGCTGCTCGCCCTGCCGTCCGCGGGCGGCGGACCGGGACCCGTCCGGTTCGGCGCCGTCGCGGCTCCCTTCGTCGCCGTCACGGGCCTGGACGGCACCGAGATCGCCAGCTACACCATCACGGGCCTGGACAGCGAGACGGCCGTCATCGCCCTGGAGCTCTACCGGCGGCAGGACGCCTGGAAGGTGCGCGCGATCGGCCAGGGATACGCCGGCGGCCTCGCCGAACTCCTCACCGACCAGGCCCTGCCCGAGGCGCAGCAGCTCGCGGCCGACATCCACCGGGCCACCGCCCGGTCGCTCGCCCGCTCCGTGCAGGCCCCGCCGCCCCGCCCCGCGGACGGCGACCGGTCCCGCCAGGCCGCCGCCCCCGCGCTCGGCCCCGACCAGGGCGGCACCGCGGCCCGGAGCACCTCCGGC
>NZ_JAAGMD010000295.1 GCF_010548465.1 Streptomyces sp. SID14436
GGGCGACGAGCGGCGGGTGGCCCTAGCGGTCCTCGCCGTCGCGGGGGTCGCCCGGCTGACCGGCACGCCCGGCCGCCCGGTGCGGCTGACGGTGACACCACCGGGCCAGGCGGCACTGTCGCACCGTCACGTGCGCGTGGACCTCGCCGTGACGGCCGGGCACCGGGCACTGGACGTGGCCCGGACGGTCCGCGCGACGGTGCGGGAGACGCTCCCGGACCGCCCGACGGTGGCCGTCCTGGTCACGGACGCCCACTGAGCGGCCGCCGGGGCCGGGACGGCCGGCCGGGGTGTCAGTCGCCGAGGCCCGCCAGGTCGCGCAGGCGGCGCCCCTGGGCGGCCCGCTCGGCGACCCGCTGCTCCTCGTACGTGCGGTCCAGCGCGCCGCGCAGCAACGCCTTGGTCTCGATGACGGCGTCCCGGGGCGCGGCCAGCAGCGCCGCCGCCAGGTCGCGCACCGCCGCGTCGAGTTCGTCGCCGGGCACCGCCAGGTTGGCCAGCCCGGTGTTGACGGCCTCCTCGGCCAGGACGAACCGTCCCGTCGCGCAGATCTCCAGCGCGCGGGCGTAGCCGACGAGGCCGACCAGGGGGTGGGTGCCGGTCAGGTCGGGCACCAGTCCGAGGCTCGTCTCGCGCATGGCGAACTGCACGTCGTCGGCGACGACGCGCAGGTCACAGGCGAGGGCGAGCTGGAAGCCGGCGCCGATGGCGTGGCCCTGCACGGCGGCGACGGACACCAGGTCGCTGCGCCGCCACCAGGTGAACGCCTCCTGGTACTCGGCGATGATCGCGTCGAGCGCGGCCTCGTCGCCGCGTGCCATGTCGACGAACGACGGTTCGCCCTCGATGCCCTCGGGCGAGAGCATCTGCCGGTCGAGCCCCGCGGAGAAGGACTTGCCCTCGCCGCGCAGCACCACGACCCGGACGGAGCCCGGCAGCAGCCGGCCCGCCTCGGTCAGCGCGCGCCACAGGGCGGGGCTCTGGGCGTTGCGCTTCGCGGGGTTGGTCAGCGTCACCGTGGCGATCGCGTCGTCCACGGTGAGCCGTACGCCGTCCTTGTCGAGTACCGGACCGAGGTCCTGGGCGGGCGAAGCCATGGGGCGCCTCCGATGGGTGCGGTCGTCTCGCGTGCCGTGCGACGGGGTGGGTCCCGGACCGCGGCACGCCTAAGTGACTGCACAGTAACCACCCGGCCGGTCAGTCGGCCGACCGGGTGGCCACCATCGGTGCTGTGGGGCGCCGGGGGTCAGGCCGACGAGGCCTTCTTGCCCCGCGTCGCCCCGCCACGCCCTCGGAGCGTGACGCCCGACTCGCTGAGCATGCGGTGCACGAAGCCATACGAGCGGCCGGTCTCCTCGGCCAACGCCCGGATGCTCGCACCGGCGTCGTACTTCTTCTTCAGGTCTGCCGCGAGCTTGTCGCGCGCGGCGCCGGTCACCCGGCTGCCCTTCTTCAGAGTCTCGGCCACCCGTGCCTCCTCATGGGAAGTGCGCTCTGGTCTTCTCATGATCACCCCTACCGGGCCCGATGGCCACCCATTCGGCAAGGTCGGTGAGACAAGGTTGTGACGACGGGAGCACGTCCCCACAAACGGAATGACGAATTCCAAGCGGTGCCCACGACACCGCCGAACGGGTTCCTCCGCGAAGTTCCTGGTCAGAAAGGCGCCACGGCCGAGTCGCGGCCCCTGGCGCACGCGGCCGCGAAATCCGTGTAGGACACACCCCGGGATGAGGAGATCTCACACAGATGGTGGATCACCGATGGGCCGAATGATCCATACGCAGTGGATCACGGCAGCGTCCGGCCCCCGCACCGACGGCGGGTGGCCGGACGCTCACCGGGCGTGCTCAGGCGAGCGCGACGAGATCGGCGTAGTCGGCGCCCCACAGGTCCTCGACGCCGTCCGGGAGCAGGATGATCCGCTCCGGCTGGAGCGCCTCGACGGCGCCCTCGTCGTGGGTGACCAGGACGACGGCGCCCTGGTACGTGCGCAGCGCGCCGAGGATCTCCTCGCGGCTGGCCGGGTCGAGGTTGTTGGTGGGCTCGTCGAGGAGCAGCACGTTCGCCGACGACACCACCAGGGTGGCGAGCGCCAGGCGGGTCTTCTCCCCGCCGGAGAGCACCCGGGCCGGCTTGTCGACGTCGTCGCCGGAGAACAGGAACGAGCCGAGCACCTTGCGCACCTCGACCAGGTCCATGTCGGGGGCGGCGGAGCGCATGTTCTCCAGCACCGTGCGCTCCTGGTCGAGGGTGTCGTGCTCCTGCGCGTAGTAGCCCAGCTTGAGCCCGTGACCGGGCACGACGGCGCCGGTGTCGGGCTGCTCGACGCCCGCGAGGAGGCGCAGCAGGGTCGTCTTGCCGGCGCCGTTGAGACCGA
This sequence comes from Streptomyces sp. SID14436, assembly GCF_010548465.1. Lineage (GTDB taxonomy): Bacteria > Actinomycetota > Actinomycetes > Streptomycetales > Streptomycetaceae > Streptomyces. Next base: position 2,381 of record NZ_JAAGMD010000295.1, read on the forward strand.
GGATGACGACCCGGGACCCCTTGTCGATGGCCAGGTCGACGTCGGTGAAGATCTCCAGCGAGCCGTACGACTTCGACAGGCCCTCGGCCATCAGCGGCGTCTTGCCGCAGGGCGCCGGCTCGGGGAAGCGCAGCTTGGCCACCTTGTCGGACTGGCGGACCTCCTCCAGACCGGACAGCAGCCGCTCGGCCCGGCGGGCCATGTTCTGCGCGGCGACCGTCTTGGTGGCCTTGGCCCGCATCTTGTCCGCCTGGGCGTTCAGCGCGGCGGCCTTCTTCTCGGCGTTGGCCCGCTCGCGCTTGCGGCGCTTCTCGTCGGCCTCGCGCTGCTGCTGGTAGAGCCGCCAGCCCATGTTGTAGATGTCGATGGCCGCGCGGTTGGCGTCCAGGTAGAACACCTTGTTGACGACCGTCTCGACCAGGTCGACGTCGTGGGAGATCACGATGAAGCCGCCGCGGTAGGTCTTGAGGTAGTCGCGCAGCCAGACGATCGAGTCGGCGTCGAGGTGGTTGGTCGGCTCGTCGAGCAGCAGGGTGTCGGCGTCCGAGAACAGGATCCGGGCCAGCTCGATACGGCGGCGCTGACCGCCGGAGAGCGTGTGCAGCGGCTGGCCCAGCACCCGGTCGGGGAGGTTCAGCGCGGCGGCGATGGTGGCGGCCTCGGCCTCGGCGGCGTACCCGCCCTTGGTGAGGAACTCGGTCTCCTGCCGCTCGTACTGGCGCAGCGCCTTCTCGCGGGTGGCGCCCTGGCCGTTGGCGATGCGCTGTTCGTTCTCCCGCATCTTGCGGATGAGGACGTCCAGGCCGCGCGCGGAGAGGATGCGGTCCCGGGCGAGGATGTCGAGGTCGCCGGTGCGCGGGTCCTGCGGGAGGTAGCCGACCTCGCCGGAGCGGGTGACGGTGCCGGCAGCGGGGATGCCCTGGCCGGCGAGCACCTTGGTGAGGGTGGTCTTGCCCGCGCCGTTGCGGCCGACCAGGCCGATGCGGTCGCCCTTGGCGACGCGGAAGGTGGCGCTCTCGAGAAGGACACGGGCACCGGCGCGCAGCTCGATGCCGGAGGCGGAGATCACGGACAGACTCCCGGGCGTTGGGGCCCCGGCTCGGGCAGGTTCACGAGCGGGGGGAAGGGTGGCGGTGGGCGGCTGAGGACGGTCCCGCCGTCTAATGCGCGAGGAGAATGGCCATGCGGGCCATTCTAACGGGACCCCGCAACCACTTTTTCTGCGTGCGGGTGTTCGACCGCGCCCGTCCGGCGGGCCGCCGGGCCTTGTCAGTGGCCGGTGTCACACTGGGCGGCAGATGGACAACCAGTGACTTTTCCGGCTACGAGACCCAGGGAAGTGATCTCCATGGCAAGCACGGACGGAGCGCGTCCGACGATCGTCCCCACGCTGCTGTACGCGGACGCGAAGGCGGCGATCCGGCAGCTCACGGAGGCCTTCGGGTTCCGTGACCTGGCGGTGTACGAGGGCGAGGACGGCGTGGTGACGCACGCGGAACTGGCCCAGGGCAACGGCATGGTGATGCTCGGGTCGAAGGGGCGGGGCGGCGCCTTCGACACCGCGATGAAGGACGCGGGCCCGGCCGCGGCGTACATCGTGGTGGACGACGTGGACGCGCACCACCGCCGCGCGGTGGAGCACGGCGCGGAGATCCTGATGCCCCCGACCGACCAGGACTACGGCTCCCGGGACTACATGGCCCGTGATCTCGAGGGCAACATCTGGAGCTTCGGCACGTACGCCCCCGAGATCAAGGGCTGACGCCCGCCGTCCTGCGGCCCGGCCGGCCGGTACCGGCCGGAGCCGGTCAGCCTCCGGTGTGCACCTGGAAGGCGGCCCGGCGGACGGCCTTCGCCAGCGCCGGGTCGGGGTGCGCGGCGGCGAGCGCGACCAGCACCTGCACGGTGCGCGGGTGCCCGACCGCCCGGACCTCGGTGAGCAGCGCGGGGACGGTCGGCTGCACCGCGGACTCCAGGTGCCGCACCAGCAGCGGCGCCTCACCGTGGTCGGCGACCGCGGCGGCGGTGTCGACCCACAGCCAGGTCGCCTCCTCGCGGGTGAGGATCTCGTGGGCGTCCTCGGGGTCGGCGCCGTCGTGCTCGGCGAGCCACAGCAGGGCGTAGGGGCGCAGGGTCGGATCGTCGACGACGGCGCGCACCTCGGGCTCGGCGGGCGCCCCGACCACGCGCAGCGCCTCGAAGGCGAGGCCGCGCAGCAGGGCGTCCTCGCCGCGGGCGGCGGCGATCAGTTCGGTGACGGCGCTGCCGACGGGGCGGGCGGCCAGCCAGGCGCGGTATTCGGCGCGGGCCGCGTTGGGGCGCAGCTGGGCGCAGCCGCGGAGCATGTCGTCGGCGCCCTGCTCGATGTTGCCGGCGGGGCTCTGCGCGGCGACGCAGATCTGCTCCAGCTTGACCCAGACCGCCCAGCTGCCGAGGGCGGTGAGGGTGGCGTGCCCGCCGCCGTAGGTGAGGGCTCCGACGGAGGCGAGGGCGCGCAGGGCCCAGTCCAGGAGCGGTTCCAGCGGGGCGGGCCCGTCGTCGGCGGGCCCGGGGGCTGCGGGGGCGAGGCGGAGCCGGGACGCGCGGGTGTCCCCCGGCCCGTCCGGCTCGTCCGGCCCGTCCGGCTCGCTCTGGGCGGCGTAGTCGATCTCGCAGCGCGCGGTGCGCAGTTCGGTGACGCGCTGCTGGAGGAGGTCGAGCAGCTGGGGCACGGGGACGGGGCCCGCGGAGAGCTGGAGGAAGGAGAGCACCTGCGGCATGGCCGAGACGACCTCGGCGACGGCGGCGGGCTCCTGGCCCTCCGGCTCGGGGACGGCCAGCGACCAGGCGTCGAACAGCGCCACCCAGCCGCGCAGTACGGCGCTGTCGTCGCGGTTCCAGGCCCGCAGCCGCCAGCCGGGGCGCGCGCTGTCGCCGTGCACCTCGACCAGGCCGGCGAGGCGGGCGGTGTCCCAGTCGGCGCGGACCTGTGCGGTGGTCAGGCCGAGGTCGGCGGCGGCGCGTTCGGCGCTCGCGTCGGAGAGGGTGGCCTTGCCGTCACCCGCCGGGCTGCCCCTGCCGGGGCCGAGGGCGGTGTCCGCCCAGCGGGCGATCCGGGCCGCACCGGCCAGACCGGAGCGTGCCATTCCGGCCAGCTCGGCCCGCGCCGGAGTGCCCTCCGGCGGGCGGGGCGCCGGGCGGCGCGGGCGCCGCTGGTGCATCACTTGAGGGGCGGCGGCCAGGGGTCGCGGGCCAACGAGTCGAAGCCTGGAGTCGCGCGGGATACGGGACGTCACGAGTGCAGTCTTGCGGGTGACGGTCCGAAATCCCAAACGGAGGGCCCCGGGTGGGCTGGGAGGAGGCCGGAGCACCGTCCGCGACGCGTCACCGAGGGGGGAAATCTGGCCAGTCGTACGCCTTTGAACGGTGCGGGGGCAGGGCCTCGGGACGGGGTGCGCGGTCGGTTTGCCCGCCCCGGTGTCCGGTGGCCCCGCGCGGTGTCACATGAACGGGGTGAGGAAGCGGCGCAGGGACTCCTCGTAGGCGGCGGGGTCGGCGTTCCACATCGCGCCGTGCGGCGCGTCCGGGACGGTGCGCAGCGTGACCGTGTTCGGCTGGGCGGCGGCGAGCCGGCGGGACAGGGACCAGGGGGCGACGGTGTCGCCGGGCCCGTGGAAGACCAGGGCGGGCACCCCGACCCGGTCCAGCCGGACCGCGTCGGTGCGGCGGTCACCGTAGAGGCCGGTGCGGCCCTGGGCGGCGCGGACTGCGAGCGGCAGCAGCGCGCCGGGGGTGTGCCGGGCGGCGGCGAGCGCGCGCAGGGTCGCCTCCCAGCTGAGCACCGGGGAGTCGAGGACGAATCCCGCGACCCGTTCGCGCAGTCCGGAGCGCGCGCCCGCGCGCAGGGCCATGGTCGCGCCGGTGGACCAGCCGTGCAGGACGACCTGCCGGGCGCCGTTGTCCACCGCGTGGCGGATCGCCGCGTCGAGGTCCCGCCACTCGGTCTCGCCGAGGTGGTTCAGGCCGTCCGGGGAGCGCGGGGCGCCGCGGTCGCCGCGGTAGGCGGGGGCGAGCACGGGGAAGCCGAGGCGGTGCAGGAACCCCATCACGTTCAGGGTGTGTTCCCGGCCGGCGCCGAGGCCGTGCACGGTGATCACCCAGGTGTCGCGCGGGCCGGGCACGAACCAGGCGGGCAGGGGGCCGAGTTCGCCCGCCACCGGGACGTCGGCGTGGTCCAGCCCGAGGGCGGTCCCGGGGTCGCCGATGTGCAGGCCGGGGGTGAGCCGTACCTGGTTGCCGGGTTCCAGGGCGCCGCGGGTCACGCTCTCCAGCCGTCGGACGACGGTGTCGGCGGTGTCCGACGCCCCGGCGAGCACGGGGCCGACGACGGCGTGGACGCCGTCGCCGGAGAGGCCGTACCGGCCGGGCCGCAGGGCGGCGAGGTGCCGGGTGAGGGTGACCCGGCCCGCGGCGGTGCCGTGCACGGTGAGCCGCGGTTCGGTGGGCAGGGGTCTGCCGGCGGGCGCCCTGAGGGCGGCATCGCTGGCGAGTCGGCC
>NZ_JAAGMD010000327.1 GCF_010548465.1 Streptomyces sp. SID14436
CCGGGACGCCCTGCTCACCGCCCGCTTCGGCAGCGGCGAACGCGCCCTCGTGCTCGTCGCCGTCGCGACCGGTGCGCGCGCCACCCCCCGGGCGCACCGCGCGGCCGACGAGGTCTGCCGGTGGATCGGCCGGGCCGTCGGCCGCAGCCACGCCCGCCTGGTCGACGACATCCGGGCCGCCCGGCGCGGCGACCTCAAGTCCGGACTCAACCGCCTCACCGACCGCAGCCTCGGCCGGCTCCGCGCCCACGCCGTCGAACAGGGCCTCGAACCGGACGCCTACGCGGCCAGCCTCCGCTGCCTGCTGCTCACCGCCGACCCCGAATGCCGCACCCGGGTCTTCTTCGGCGTCGGACCCGGCGGACTGTTCCGGCTGCGGGACGGCGAGTGGCAGGACATCGAACCCCGGGTGGCCGACGTCCGCGGCGCACCGGTCCTCGGCTTCGGCTCGCCGCCCCCCGAGACCCCCCGGGGCGACCGCCTCACCATGGACCTCGGCCTCCCGGCGCCGCCCAGCGCCTACGAGCCCTCGCCCACCCTCACCGACCTGCCCGAACCGCCCCGCGAACCCTTCCGTTTCCGCACCTCCATAGCCCGGCCGGGTGACGCGCTCCTGATGTGCAGCGCCGGGCTGGCCGACCCGCTGCGCGGCGAGGAGGACCTGCGCGCCCACCTGGCGGGCCGGTGGTCACGCCCCGAGCCGCCGGGCCTGGCGGCCTTCCTCGCCGACACCCAGGTCCGCGTCAAGGGGTACGCGGACGACCGTACGGCGGTCGCCGTTTGGGAGGCGTGACAGGCCCCGGTGTGACTTCATGGAACCCGGAGGGTCCGCCGGGAGACGAAGGGGCACACGGGAGTCATGGCCAAACAGAACGTCGCGGAACAGTTCGTCGACATCCTGACCCGCGCGGGAGTCAAGCGCCTCTACGGCGTGGTCGGCGACAGTCTCAACCCCGTCGTCGACGCGGTGCGCCGCCACTCCGCCATCGACTGGATCCACGTCCGGCACGAGGAGACCGCCGCCTTCGCGGCCGGCGCGGAGGCCCAGATCACGGGCCGGCTCGGCGCCTGCGCGGGCTCCTGCGGGCCCGGCAACCTGCACCTCATCAACGGCCTGTACGACGCCCACCGGTCCATGGCGCCCGTGCTCGCCCTCGCCTCCCACATCCCCTCCAGCGAGATCGGCCTGGGCTTCTTCCAGGAAACCCACCCGGACCGGCTGTTCAGCGAGTGCAGCCACTACAGCGAGATGATCTCCAGCCCGCAGCAGATGCCCCGGCTGCTCCAGACCGCCATCCAGCACGCCGTCGGCCGTTCCGGTGTCAGCGTCGTCTCCATGCCCGGCGACATCGCCGACCAGCCCGCCCCGGAACAGGCCGTCGAGACCGCGCTGGTCACCTCCCGGCCGACGGTCCGTCCGGGTGACGCGGAGATCGACCGCCTCGTCGACCTGATCGACGGCGCCGAGAAGGTCACCCTGTTCTGCGGGGCCGGCACCAAGGGCGCGCACGCCGAGGTCATGGAGTTCGCCCAGAAGATCAAGTCGCCGGTCGGCCACGCCCTGCGCGGCAAGGAGTGGATCCAGTACGACAACCCCTTCGACGTCGGCATGAGCGGCCTGCTCGGCTACGGCGCCGCCTACGAGGCCACCCACGAGTGCGACCTGCTGATCCTGCTCGGCACCGACTTCCCGTACAACGCCTTCCTCCCGGACGACGTGCCGATCGTGCAGGTCGACGTGCGGCCCGAGGTGCTCGGCCGCCGCTCCAAGCTGGACCTGGCGGTGTGGGGCGACGTGCGCGAGACGCTGCGCTGTCTTACCCCGCGCGTGCGGACCAAGGACAACCGCACGTTCCTCGACCGGATGCTGAAGAAGCACGCCGACGCGCTGGAGGGCGTGGTGAAGGCGTACACGCGGAAGGTGGACAAGCATGTGCCGATCCACCCCGAGTACGTGGCGTCCGTGCTGGACGAGGTGGCCGACGACGACGCGGTGTTCACCGTCGACACCGGCATGTGCAACGTCTGGGCGGCCCGCTACATCTCGCCCAACGGCCGCCGCCGGGTGATCGGTTCGTTCTCTCACGGCTCGATGGCGAACGCGCTGCCGATGGCCATCGGGGCGCAGTTCACCGACCGGGGCCGGCAGGTCGTCTCCATGTCGGGCGACGGCGGATTCAGCATGCTGATGGGCGACTTCCTCACCCTGGTCCAGTACGACCTGCCGGTGAAGGTCGTGCTGTTCAACAACCACTCCCTGAGCATGGTCGAGTTGGAGATGCTGGTCGCCGGACTGCCCTCGCACGGCACCGCCATGAAGAACCCGGACTTCGCCGCCGTCGCCCGCGCCTGCGGTGCCCACGGGGTGCGCGTGGAGAAGCCGAAGGAGCTCGCCGGGGCCCTGAAGTCCGCGTTCCGCCACAAGGGGCCGGCCCTCGTCGACGTCGTCACCGACCCCAACGCGCTGTCCATCCCGCCGAAGATCAGCAAGGAGATGGTGACCGGCTTCGCGCTGTCCGCCTCCAAGATGGTGCTGGACGGCGGCGTCGGACGCATGGTGCAGATGGCCCGGTCCAACCTGCGGAACGTGCCCCGGCCCTGACCGCGCGGCGGGCCGGGGACGTCACCCGGACCGGCGGGCCCAGCGGCGCCCGGAGGTGTCGTACTCGTAGTGCGGCAGGCCCTCGATGCCGCTGGTGCGGAACGGGCGGCCCCCGTCGTCGACACGGACGGTGCCGGTGCGGCCCTGGGACGACCAGTCCAGCTCCAGGTACCAGCGGCAGTCGCAGGCGTCGGTCCGGGCGGTGACCAGCAGCACCTCCGGGTCCGTCGCCGAGACCCGGTAGGGCATCCGCACCGCCGGGACCGGCGTGCCCGCGTCGTTCCCGGCGACCGGCCGGGCCAGCGGGCGGTCCTTGTCCAGGTCGACGTCGAAGTACCGCGGGGTGAGCGCGCCGCCGCACCCCTGGTCCATGGCGTAGGCGTTGCCCGCCGCGGGGGCGTCCCGGCCGACCACCCGCACGCGCAGGGCCGTGAGGACGACGGCCGTGTCCGACGTGCCCTGCACGGACAGCTCGACGAGCGTCTCGCCCCCGTGGACCGCCCGCTGGGCGCCCGCCCAGACCCCGGCGTCCTGCGGAGCCGGGGGCGGCGGCACCCGCTCCGGCGGCGCGTCGACGACGTAGTCGTGCCCGCAGCCGTACGCCCACGCCTGGTGGTTGACGGTCCAGGTGAGCGGCGTGCCCCCGGGTGCGGTGGTCCGTGCCGGACCGGTCGCCGCGGGGGCGGAGCCCCGCCCCGCACCCGCCGAGGCGGACGGCACGGCGCCGTCCGCCCCGCCGGAAGCGG
>NZ_JAAGMD010000346.1 GCF_010548465.1 Streptomyces sp. SID14436
CGCCGGTCCGCCGCCCAGCGCACGGCCCACCCCGGCGCCTCGGCCCGCTGGACCGGCCCGCCGTCGGCGGACCGGAGCAGCAGCAGACCCAGCGCGTGCACGCACGGGGCCGTGCGGCTCGGGCAACTGCACCCGTACGCGGGCCCGGAGGACCCGAGGGCCGGCCCGTCCGGGGACCACGCGTCCGCGACGTCGACGACCGTCCGGTGGGGTTCGGGGCCGCCGCCGCCCACGCACAGACCCCACACCACACCGTCGTCCGACCAGCCCGTGTCCGACCAAGCGCCGGGCACGGCCAGTTCGCTTCCCTCCACCCGTGACGCCCGGTCAGGCGCCAGTGCCGACACCTGATCAGCGGTCGGGAGCACCCCCTGCTGACTCATGCCTCCGACGGTATGCGCCGCCACTGACAACGGCCCTGACGCAGGGTTTTCCACAGGCCGAGCCGATTGTCAGTGGCGTGGTGCACGGTGGAACCAGATCCGAACCGGCCGAGCTGGAGGGGGACGACTCAGCCATGTCCGTACCCGTTGAACCGACGTCCGACGCCCCGCGTCGCAACGGCTCCGCGCCCGCGGGCGCCGACGCCTCCAGGGCCCCGTTCCGCTCTGCACCGGCGCCCGTTCCCGCCCCGCCGGCCGATGCCGCCGCGCCGGTGCTGCGGCCGCACGCCGAGGACGCCTTCGCCGCGGAACTCGCCGCGCTGGCCGCCCAGGACGACCGTCCTCGGCCGGCCAACTGGAAGCTCTCCCCGTGGGCCGTGGCGACCTACCTCCTCGGCGGCACCCTGCCCGACGGCACGGTGATCACCCCCAAGTACGTGGGTCCGCGGCGCATCGTCGAGGTCGCGGTCACCACCCTCGCCACCGACCGGGCCCTGCTGCTCCTCGGCGTCCCGGGCACGGCGAAGACCTGGGTGTCCGAGCACCTGGCCGCGGCGGTCAGCGGCGACTCGACCCTGCTGGTCCAGGGCACGGCCGGCACTCCGGAGGAGGCCATCCGCTACGGCTGGAACTACGCCCGGCTGCTCGCCCACGGCCCCAGCCGTGACGCCCTCGTGCCCAGTCCGGTGATGCGGGCGATGGCGCAGGGCATGACCGTCCGGGTCGAGGAACTGACCCGCATACCGGCCGATGTGCAGGACACCCTCATCACGATCCTGTCCGAGAAGACGCTGCCGGTGCCGGAGCTGGGCGAGGAGGTGCAGGCGGTCCGCGGCTTCAACCTCATCGCCACGGCCAACGACCGCGACCGCGGGGTCAACGACCTCTCCAGCGCCCTGCGCCGCCGGTTCAACACCGTCGTCCTGCCGCTGCCGGGCACGCCCGAGGAGGAGGTCGGCATCGTCGCCCGGCGGGTGGACCAGATCGGGCGCTCCCTCGACCTGCCGGTGCTGCCGGACGGCATCGACGAGATCCGCCGGGTCGTCACCGTCTTCCGCGAGCTGCGCGGCGGCGTCACCGCCGACGGCCGCACGAAGCTCAAGTCCCCCAGCGGCACGCTGTCGACGGCGGAGGCCATCTCCGTCGTCACCAGCGGGCTGGCCCTGGCAACCCACTTCGGCGACGGGGTGCTGCGGGCCGGGGACGTGGCGGCGGGCCTGCTCGGCGCGGTCGTGCGCGATCCCGCGGCCGACCGGGTCGTCTGGCAGGAATATCTCGAGACCGTGGTCCGCGAGCGCGACGGCTGGCAGGACTTCTACCGCGCCTGCCGGGAGGCCGGCGCGTGAGCGGCAGGCCTCCGACGCCGCGGCACCGTCCGGAGCGCACGCCGGGTTCGCTCGGGCCGGCGCATCCGCCCGGCCCGCCGGGGTCGGGCAGGAGGGGGACGGCATGGCGGACGGCATGACGTCCAGTGGGACGTCCAGTGGGAAGGCCGGTGTGACGGTCGACGTGACGGAGGAGGACGTGCCGGGGCCCGGGTGGCCGGCGGTCGGGCCGCTGCTGCTCGGCGTCCGGCACCACGGTCCCGGATCGGCGCGGGCGGTGCGGGCGGCTCTGGAGGCGGCCCGGCCCGCCGTCGTGCTGATCGAGGGGCCACCCGAGGCCGACCCGCTGGTCCCGCTGGCCGCCGACCCGGACATGCGCCCGCCGGTCGCGCTGCTCGCCCATGCCGTGGACGAGCCGGGACGCTCGGCGTTCTGGCCGCTGGCGGAGTTCTCCCCGGAATGGGTGGCCCTGCGGTGGGCCGTCGACCACGGGATCCCGGCCCGCTTCATCGACCTGCCCGCCGCCCACACCCTGGCGTGGCAGGACGACACCGAGGGCGCCGACGACACAGAGGACACAGGGGACGCCGACCGGGACGGCAGGGAAGACCCGGACGACTCGGAGGAGGCCGACGGCTCGGGGGAGGCCGGCGGGCCGGGGGACGCGATACGCATCGACCCCCTGGGCGTGCTGGCCCGCACCGCCGGCCACGACGACGCCGAACGGTGGTGGGAGGACGTCGTCGAGCACCGCGGCGGGGACAAGGGGGACCCCCTGGCGCCGTTCACCGCACTGGAGGAGGCCATGACGGCCCTCCGGGACACCTACGGCAGCGGCGGACACCACCGGGACCTGCTGCGCGAGGCCCACATGCGGCTGGCGATCCGGGCGGCCCGGCGGGAGGCCGGGGAGCGGGTGGCCGTGGTGTGCGGGGCGTGGCACGTGCCCGCGCTGCGCCGGAGGACGACCGTCGCCGCCGACCGGGCCCTGCTGAAGGGGCTGCCCCGGGTACGGACGGACGTCACCTGGGTCCCCTGGACCCACCGCAGGCTGTCCCGGAGCAGCGGATACGGCGCGGGCATCGACTCGCCGGGCTGGTACGGGCACCTGTTCGCCGCACCGGACCGGCCGGTCGAGCGCTGGATGACCAAGGTGGCGGGTCTGCTGCGGGCCGAGGACCGGATCGTCTCCGCCGCCCATGTCATCGAGGCCGTGCGCCTGGCGGAGACGCTGGCCGCGATGCGCGGGCGCCCGCTGGCCGGGCTGGGCGAGACCACCGACGCCGTGCGGGCCGTGCTCTGCGACGGCTCCGACGTGCCGCTGGCCCTGGTGCACGACCGGCTGGTCGTCGGGGACGTGCTGGGCGAGGTCCCGGCGGCCGCGCCCGCGGTGCCGCTGCAGCGGGACCTGACGCGGACCCAGCGACGGCTGCGGCTGAAACCGGAGGCGGCCGAGCGGGAGGTGGAGCTCGACCTGCGCAAGGACACCGACGCGGGCCGCAGCAGACTGCTGCACCGGCTGCGCCTGTTCGGCGTCCGCTGGGGCGAACCGGCGGCCTCGCGGGGCAGCACCGGCACCTTCCGCGAGACCTGGCGGCTGCGCTGGGAGCCCGAGCTGTCCGTGCGGGTCGCCGAGGCGGGCGTGTGGGGGACCACCGTGCTCGGTGCCGCGACCGCCAGGGCGGAGGCCGACGCGATCGCCGCGCGCGGTCTCGCCGAGGTCACCGGTCTCGCCGAGCAGTGCCTGCTCGCCGGACTGCCGGACGCGCTGCCGACCGTGATGCGGGTCCTCGCGGACCGCGCCGCCCTCGACACCGACGTCGGTCACCTCGCCCAGGCGCTGCCGGCCCTCGTGCGTGCGCTGCGCTACGGCGACGTGCGGGGCACGGACGCGGTGGCACTGGCAGGAGTCGCCACCGGCCTCGCCGAGCGGGTCTTCGTCGGACTGCCCCCGGCCTGCACCGCCCTGGACGCCGACGCCGCGCAGGAGATGCGCGGTCACCTCGACGCGGTGCACACGGCGCTGGGTCTGCTCGGTGACTCTCCCGCGCCGGGTCACGGCACGCTGCGGACGCGCTGGCAGGCGGTGCTGCGGACGCTGTCGGGACGGGACACCGTGCCCGGCGTCATCCGCGGCCGGGCGGTACGCCTGCTGCTGGACGGCGGCGCCCTGGTGCCCGAGGAGGCGGCGCGGCTCATGGGGCTCGTGCTGTCCCCGGGGACAACACCGGCCGACGCCGCCGCGTGGATCGAGGGCTTCCTGGGCGGCGGTTCCGGCGGCGGGATGCTCCTCGTGCACGACGAGCGGCTCCGCGCGCTGGTCGACGCCTGGCTGACCGGTGTCCCGGCGGAGGCGTTCACCGACGTACTGCCGCTGCTGAGACGGACGTTCTCGGCGTACGACCCGGGGGTGCGCCGCACCCTCGGGGAACTGGTCCGGCGCGGGCCGGGGACACCGGGGCGCACGGCGGTCGCCGGCCCCGGCGCACCCGGCCTGGACACCGGGCGGGCCGACGCCGTGCTCCCCGTCGTAAGGCTGCTGCTGGGACGGGACGAGGAGGACGGCGCGGTGGCCCGCACCGGGCCGGAGGGGGTGACGGCATGACGGACGGCCGGCAGCAGTGGCGAGCGCGGGAAGCGGGGGAGGAGAGCATGCCGGTGGTGGAACCGGACGACCCGGCGCGGGAGCGGCTGCGGCGGTGGCGGCTGGTGCTCGGCGGGGACGCGGCGGACGGCACCGGATGCGCGCTGTCCGGACGGGACGCCGCGATCGACGGCGCGCTCGCCGCGCTCTACGGCAGGGGCGACAAGCCGCCGACGGGGCAGGACCGGTCGGCGGGCCTCGGGGCCTCGGCACCGTCGGTCGCCCGCTGGCTCGGCGACATCCGCACCTACTTCCCCACCTCGGTCGTCCAGGTCATGCAGCGCGACGCCATGGACCGGCTGGGCCTCGCGAGCCTCCTGCTGGAACCGGAGATGCTGGAGGCGGTCGAGGCCGACGTGCACCTCGTCGGCACCCTGCTGTCGCTCGAGAAGGCCATGCCGGAGACCACGAGGGAGACGGCCCGGGCCGTGGTCCGCAAGGTCGTCGACGACCTGGAGAAGCGGCTCGAGGTCCGCACCCGGGCCACGCTGACCGGCGCGCTCGACCGCAGCGCCCGCGTCCGGCGGCCCCGTCATCACGACATCGACTGGAACCGCACGATCGCCGCGAACCTGAAGCACTACCTGCCGGAGCACGGGACGGTGGTGCCCGACCGGCTCGTCGGCCACGGCCGTGCCGCGCGGTCGGTGCGCAAGGAGATCGTCCTCTGCGTCGACCAGTCGGGGTCGATGGCGGCGTCCGTCGTCCACGCGTCGGTGTTCGGCGCGGTCCTGGCCTCCATACGGTCCCTCGACACCCGCCTGGTCGTCTTCGACACGGCGGTCGCCGACCTCACCGACCAGCTCGACGATCCGGTCGACGTGCTGTTCGGCACCCGGCTGGGCGGCGGTACGGACATCAACCGGGCCCTGGCGTACTGCCAGTCCCGGATCGCCCGGCCCGCGGAGACGGTGGTGGTGCTGATCAGCGACCTCTACGAGGGCGGGATACGCGACGAGATGCTGAAGCGGGTGGCGGCGATGAAGGCGTCGGGGGTGCAGTTCGTGGCGTTGCTGGCGCTGTCCGACGAGGGGGCGCCCGCCTACGACCGGGAGCACGCGGCAGCGCTCGCCGCGCTCGGCGCACCGGCGTTCGCGTGCACACCGGATCTGTTCCCGGAGGTGATGGCGGCGGCGATCGAGAAGCGGCCGCTGCCGATACCCGACCCGGCCGGTACGCCGGACCAGGGACGACCGCCCGCCTGACGTCTTCGCCCGTCCGACGCCCGCCGGGCCGGCGACCGCAGCCCGCCACCCGGTCTCGGCCCGCCACCCGGCCGCGGCCTGCCTCCCGCGGCCCCTCCGACGGCCGCCCACCCCCAG
>NZ_JAAGMD010000373.1 GCF_010548465.1 Streptomyces sp. SID14436
GGGCCGGGCGCTCCCGGGCGCCCCGCAGGTCCGGCCGGCCAGGGCGGCCCCGGGGCACAGGCGGGAGCGGGTGTCCCCGGCGGTGGGCTCAGCGACGACACCGCGATCCTGACCCCGCAGATCCAGGCCCCCGAACCGGGCCACCCCGGCTACGGGCCCCGCCACGACAACGTCTCCGGGAACACCGTCACCAGCGGCATCCCCGTCGTGCCGGCGAGCGCCGCCTTCGACGCGGACGGCCCGGCCGGCGGCCCGGCGGCCCACACGCCCCCCAAGCTGCCCCAGCCCGGCGCCCCGTCCCCGGCGGCCTCCTCGAAGCCGCCGAAGAAGAAGGGGCGCAACAAGCTGGTGCTGCTCGGCGGCGGCCTGGTCTTCCTCGGCGGCGTCGCCTACGGCGCCGGCCTGCTGATGAACCACTCCGACGTGCCCAAGGGCACCACCGTGCTCGGGGTCGACATCGGCGGCGGCACCCGGGACGACGCCGTGAAGAAGCTGGACGAGGCGCTCGGCGACCGGCTGAACAAGCCGCTCAAGCTGACGGTCGGCGGCAAGACCGTCGAACTGGAGCCGGACAACGCCGGTCTGCAACTGGACATCGACGCCACCGTCGGGGACGCCGCCAAGAGCGACTACAACCCGGTCTCCGTGATCGGCTCGCTGTTCGGCAACCACCGGACCGTCGACCCCGTCATGCCCGTCGACGAGGAGAAGCTGCACGCCGCCCTCGACGGCGTCGGCGGCACCGCGTCGAACACCGACGGCACCATCAAGTTCGTCTCCGGCAAGGCCGTCCCCGTCTACGGCAAGCCCGGCCAGGGCATCGACGTCGACAAGTCGACCGAGGTCGTCGCCGCGGCCTACCGCACCCAGGTGGAGACCGGCGCCTCGTCCCCGGTCACCGTGCCGACGACCACCCGGCAGCCCACGGTCAGCAAGGCCGAGGTCGACCGGATGATGAAGGAGTTCGCCGAACCGGCGATGTCGGCCAACGTGACCGTGCAGACCGACGCGGCGCACTCGATCCCGATGAGCCCGCAGAACTCGCTGTGGAAGTTCCTCCGGGTCGAGGCCGTCAACGGCAAGCTGGTCGACAAGCCCGACCTGGGCGCCCTGAAGAAGCTGTACGGCCAGACGTTCGACGGGGTGCTGATCACCCGGGGCAACGGCGAGAAGACGCCCGTCACCCCCCAGGACGTCTACGTGGCCCTGCGCAAGGCGCTGATGAGCACGTCGGACCGGGTGGCCGTGATCGAGACGGACCCGAGCTGACGGGCCGCCACCGCCCGCGGACCTGACGGAGGCGGCACGGACGGAGGGTGCCCGGCGCACCCCCCCGTCCGTGCCGCCTCGTGCTGTCCGCCCAGCCGTATGACATCCGTCATCCGCGGGCCGGTACCGGAGGCACTGCCCCCGCACCGCCCGGCCGGGCCACGATGGACGGTATGACGACAGCGACGAGGACCACCGGCGGCGGCTCCTACGGGGGGCTGGGCGCCGCCGCCATGGGCAAACGCCCGGAGAACCGCCGGCAGTGGCTGGTGAAGGCCCTGTGGTCCGGTATCTGGCTGGTCTTCCTCAGCGCCCCCGTGGTCGACCTGCTGGACGGCGGTCACGGCCCGCTCGCCCAGGTCCTCGGCTGGACCGGGCTCGTCGTGTTCGTCGCCTGCTACCTCGCCCTGGTCTTCCGCACCGGGCGCTCCGAGCGCAACGGGCCGGTCCTGCTGCTGCTCGCCCTCCTGAGCGCCGAGTCGGGCGCCCTGGTGCTGTTCCTGGGCCGGGAATGGCTGGTGCTGTTCGTCTACGTCGCCATCGCCTCCGGCGCGGCCCTGCCGCTGCGGCTGGCCTGCTGGACCATCCCGGGGGCGTCGGCGCTGATGGCGGGCGCCGCCCTCGTCGTGCCCGGGGGGAGGGCCTTCCTCGTCGGGCTCCTCGTCCCGGCGCTGCTCGGCGGCTTCGCCATGACCGGGGTGCGCGAACTCGTCCGGACCACCATCGCGCTGCGCGAGGCACGCGCCACGGTCGCCCAGCTCGCCGCCAACGAGGAACGCCTGCGGCTCGCCCGCGACCTGCACGACCTGCTCGGCCACTCGCTCTCCCTGATCACGCTCAAGAGCGAACTGGCCGGCCGGATGCTGCCCGCCCACCCGGACCTGGCGGCCCGCCAGATCGCCGACATCGAGCAGGTCAGCCGGCAGGCCATGACCGACGTGCGGGAGGCCGTCACCGGCTACCGGCGGCCCCGGCTGGGCAGCGAACTGGCCGGCGCCCGGGTGGCCCTGACCGCGGCCGAGGTGCGGGCCGACCTGCCCGCCGACCCCGGCCTCGACGACGTCCCCGAGGACAGCGAGGCCGCCCTCGCCTGGGCTTTGCGCGAGGCCGTCACCAACGTGGTGCGGCACAGCGGGGCCGGCCGCTGCACGGTCGAGCTGCTGCGCCGCCGCACCGTCGACGGCGACCCGGTGCTGGAACTCTCCGTCGAGGACAACGGCTCCGGCGGCGCCGGACCGCACGGCAACGGCCTGACCGGCCTCGCCGAGCGGCTGCACCGGGCCGGCGGCACCCTGGAGGCCGGACCCACCGGGCACGGCTTCCGGCTGGTCGCGCGGGCGCCGCTGGCGGGCCCGGACGCGCACCCGGCCCCGTCGGCGGCGGACGTAGGATCCCGCGCATGAGCCGCACGATCAAGGTCCTGCTCGCGGAGGACCAGTCCATGGTCCGCGAGGCCCTGGCCGCGCTGCTGGGCCTGGAGGACGACATCGAGGTCGTCGCGCAGGTCGCGCGCGGCGACGAGGTACTGACCGCCGCCCGCGAGCACGCCGTGGACGTCGCCCTGCTCGACATCGAGATGCCCGGCGCCACTGGCATCGAGGCCGCCGCGCTGCTGCACCGCGAACTGCCCGGCGTGAAGCTGGTCGTCCTCACCACCTTCGGGCGGCCCGGCTATCTGCGCGACGCCATGGAGGCCGGCGCCGACGCCTTCCTGGTCAAGGACGCCCCGGCCGCCCAGCTCGCCGCCGCGGTGCGCGCCGTGCTCGCCGGGGAGCGGGTGATCGACCCCACGCTCGCCGCGGCGGCCCTGGCGGACGGCGCCAACCCGCTGACCGAGCGGGAACGCGAGGTGCTGCGGGCCGCCGCCGACGGGTCCACCAACGCCGAACTGGCCCAGGCCCTGCACCTCTCCCAGGGCACCGTCCGCAACTACCTGTCCACCGCCATCCAGAAGCTGGCCGTCCGCAACCGCGCGGAGGCGGCCCGGGTGGCCCGCGAGAAGGGCTGGCTGTAGGGCCGGAGGGTTCTTCCGCCGGGGGCGGACCCGCGAGCCCGGTCCGACCCCGACGAGAGGCGCTAGTTGAGCAGGGCCCGGGCCGCCCGGGCCTGGCCGCGCATCCGCTCCGCCGCCGGTTCGTCCACCGCGCCCACCACCTCGGCGTACCCCTCCAGCTCGGCCGCCCCGGCGAGGAAGTCACCGCGCTGCACCAGCAGCTGGGCCCGCTCGTAGCGCAGCCGCGCCGGATGCGAGGGCAGCAGCAGGGACAGGTCGACGGCCCACAGCGCCACCGCGGAGTGCTCGGGCCGGGCCGCCGCCCACGCCCGGATGTTGTTCAGCACGCGCAGCACCACGTCCAGCGGATCGGCCGGGGCCAGCATCGAGGGGTCCAGCGGCGCACCGGTGGCCCCGGCGACCAGCAGCCCGGCGTCGTCCCCGGTGAGCACCCGCCCCCCGTCGAACGGGTCGGCGAGCACCGGCGGCCCGGCCTCCCCGGCCTGCCCGAAGCCGACGACGAAGTGCCCGGGCAGCGCCACCCCGTACACCGGCGCCCCGGCGCGCCGGGCCACCTCCATCCACACCACCGACAGCAGGATCGGCAGCCCGCGCCGCCGCCGCAGCACCTCGTGCAGCAGCGACGACTCCAGGCGCCGGTAGTCGGCCGGCGTGCCGTGGAAGCCGCACCGTCCGCCCAGCAGGTCGCGCAGGGCGAGCGCCCACGCGTGCGGGCCGCCCGGCCGGTGCGGGAGCAGCCCGGCCAGCCGGTCCAGCTCGATCTGCGCGGCGTCCAGGCCCGCCTCGTCCAGCGTGCCGTCCGCCTCCGCGCCCACCAGCAGGCACAGCGTGGCCAGGTCCGGCCGCGCCGACCGGGCCTCCTCGGCGAAGAGCCGCCGTACCTCGGCGGACCGTCCGGGGGACGGGGGATGGGGGGAACGCATAGCCGGTTCGTGCCCTCTCACGGCGATCCGTCACCGGCCGGAGCCGGAGATTCCGGTGCCGGTTCCGGCGCCCGGTAGTGGTGGTACACATGGTGCACGGTGAAGCCGAGCCCGGCGTACAGCTGCCGGGCGGCCGCGTTGTCCTCCTCGACCTGCAGCCAGGCCGCCGACGCGCCCTCGTCGAGCGCCCGGCGGGCCAGCGCCGCCATCACCGCCGTGCCGAGCCCCTCCCGCCGCCGCGCCGGATCCACCTCCACCGCGGCGAACCCGGCCCACCGGCCGTCCACCGCACAGCGGCCGATCGCGGCGGGCGCCCC